>CACIHJ010000001.1 GCA_902586435.1 uncultured Bacteroidota bacterium
CAAATGGAAATTGCATCTAGACAAAAAATAATAACTGATGAATATAGTGGAAGGATTCTTATTGATCCTGCTCTTGCAGAAGAGGAAATGGAAAAGATGAAATCTATTTTTTCTTAAAAAGCAGAATCAGAAATTATTTCTTTGTTTTCCCCTTTATAATAATCCATATAAGAAAACCCTGGTTCAATACTGTATGATCCTACCTCACCTGATTTATTGATTGCTAAATAAGCAACTTGAAATCTATTAACCTGTTTATTAGTATCCACAATTCTCTTTACTGCAATTTCACAAGCTTCTTGGGGAGAATTTCCTTGCCTCATTAGTTCAACAACAAGATAAGAACCTACTGTTTTGACTACTTCCTCACCTAATCCTGTAGCAACAGCTCCACCAACTTTATTATCTATAAAAAGACCTGAGCCAATTATAGGGGAATCTCCTACTCTACCTCTCATTTTATATGCCAATCCACTAGTTGTACAAGCTCCTGATATATTATTCTTTTTATCTAAACAAAGCATTCCAATAGTGTCATGATTTTCAATATTTATGATAGGTTTATATTCTTGATTTTTTAACCAACTCTCCCACTCTTTTTTTGATTCTTTCGTCAATAGTTCTCTAGATTTATATCCAACTGAGTATGCAAATTCTTCAGCTCCTTCTCCAGCAAGTATAACATGAGGTGTCTTTTCCATTACGTCCTTAGCTAACCTAGCTACATGAACTATATTTTCAACAGCCATAACTGATCCACAGTCTCCAAGATGATTCATTACACATGCATCAAGGGTAACAATACCTGTTCTATCGGGGGAACCTCCAAGACCAACAGTTGTATTTTTTGGATTAGACTCTTCTATGGCAACACCTTCAACTGCGGCATCTAAAGAATTTGAACCTTTATCTAATAGTTGACCTGCTTTAAGATTTGCATCTGAAGTTTTCCAAGTTGAGACAGATCTTACCATTCCAGTATTTTTTATAAACTTAATCTTATTTTTTATAATAGAGAAAACACCTAAGCCTAAAATATCAAATACAAAAATTCTTCTATTCATTAGGACTTTATTTTAAAGCTTGAAGTCTTTTAATTAATGGAGGATGAGAGTAGTGAATAAAAACATATGCTGGATGAGGATATATATTTGATAGACTATCAACAGACAATTTTTTTAATGCAAGTGAAAGATGATGGCCACTAGATGTTTCTTTAGCATAAGAATCAGCTTCAAATTCATTTTTCCTACTTAAATAATTCATAAAAATACCAGAGATTAATGATATAGGAGAAAAGATAAAACTAAAGCCAATTAACCCTAAGTGAAATGACATTTCACCACCACCTAAAGCATATGAAATCTCAGGTTGTTTTAAGCAGAACTCAAGAAAAAATGCAGTTATACCTAATTGAATAATTGTCAATAAAAGTCCTGAAAAAATATGTTTCTTTTTATAATGTCCAACTTCATGGGCTAACACTGCAACTAACTCATCATCAGTATGTTTCTCAATCAAAGTATCATATAAAGCTATTGTTTTTTTAGGTCCAAGACCACTAAAAAAAGCATTTGCCTTAGTAGATCTTTTAGACCCATCAATTACATAAATATTTTTTAATAAATATCCAACTTTTGATGAATACTGCTCTATTTTTTTTCTTAAATCCCCATTCTCAAGAGGTGTTAATTTATTAAATAATGGAACTATCAAATCAGCATAAAACATATTTATAAATATCATAAGAGCTGAAACTCCAATCCATAACCATATCCAGAAACCAGACTCTAAAGTTTCAAAAAGATATATAGAAGGAAAAAGTAAAATTGAACCAATAATTAATGTAAGAATTAGTGATTTAATTATATCTAAGAAAAATGTCTTTTTCGTTGTTTTGTTAAAACCAAATTCCTCTTCAATCACAAAAGTATTATAGTAAGAAAATGGAACAGAAATTATACTCGATATAAAATAAAGAATTATAAAAAACACTCCTGATTGAATATAACTAGAATTGTAATTTGATACAAAATCGTTTATATATCCATAACCATTAAAACAAAGAAGACCAATAATTAAAGTGAATCCGAAGAGACTAGAGATTTGTGATATCTTATTTCTTTTTATAGAATATTCTCTAGCCTTTTTATATTTTTCAGGTTTATAAAAGTCCTTAAGCTCATTTGGAATCAAGTCTTTCCAATTCAAGTGATTTATATAGTCTAATCCTGTAGAGAATAAAAAATTAAAAATTACAAGACCTAAAATTATTAAAAACCAAATTCCTGAATCCATTGTTATATTATATAATGGTAAATTTACTTAAAATAAAATTTAATAAAGTGATAAATAAATATGTAATTATAGCAACAACAGGAATTATGATTTTTAGCTCTGGATTATGTTTATTTGGAGAAGCTATCATAAGAAAATATCAAGGGCTTGAATTTTTTAACCTAGGCACATTATCTCTAATACTTATTAATGCAGGTGTATGTATTATGATAAGTTCAAAAGAATTATCTAATTAGCATCATGAGTATCGTAAAGATATAATGGCAATGCAAGAGAGAATCCTACCATGAATAAACATGCAAAATATCTTAATAACCTTAATGGCTTATTTCTAAATTTATAAATCAGAAATGCAAAGAATGATAATGCTGCAACTGATAAATCCCATGATATCATTGATACTGCACTATTAGCATATAAAAGATCAAAAAAACCATTCATAGACCAGTTATTAGCTTGTAGAAAATTAATTAAATGATAGTATGGAAAGGCAATACCTATAATACAAAAGAATAAATATATTTTTTTCATTTTTTTTTAATTAATTTAATGAAAAAGGTTCATATAAAAGCAATTAAGAAACCTATAAATAATGAGTAACTCAATATTTAGAAAAGATGGAACAGCTCAAGGAGTTGCAAAACAAAGATTAATTGAGTCTCTAGCTAAACCTAGTAAACGTATTATTTATGATCCATATGCTGAAAATTTTGTGCTTGGGGCAGGTATAATTAAACTTATGGGGCATGACTTCAGTGTTTGGTTGAGTAAAAAATTCGTTCCTGGATTTCATGAACATCTAATTTCTCGAACACGATTTATTGATGATCTGATTAAAAAAAGTATCTCTGAGCAGGTAGAACAATATGTTATTTTAGGAGCAGGTTATGATTCAAGAGCGTATAATCTCGAACTTCCATCCGGATTAAAAATATTCGAAGTTGATCAGCCTGAAGTTCAAGAAATAAAAATATCTAAACTTCCAGATGAGATACCTAATGCAGAAAATATAACCTATGTTAGTGTTGATTTTAATCACCAATCTCTCAAAAATCAACTTTTAAATTCAGGATTTGATAAAAGAAAGTCAACTATATATACACTTGAAGGAGTTTCACAGTATATTACAAGAGAAGCACTTAACTCAACTTTAACTGAACTGGCTCTCTTAACCCCTAATTCAAATGCAACTTTCTTTATGTCATATGTAAGTAAACTTCTGAGAGAAGATCCAAAAGCCTGTTTTGGTATGGGTTATTTAAAACCTGAAAAAGCAGCTAAATTTATAACAAATGGAGCAGCAAAGGTAGGTGAACCCTGGATATCATTATACTCTTCTAAAGAAATTGAGGATTTACTATCTCAAAATAGTTTCACTTTGATAGAGAATAAAACCTTAGCTGATCTTAATTCTAAATATTTTACTCCAGTTGGTAGAACCATCCCTGAAAATCATATTTTCAAAATTGAACATTTTGTAGTAGCTAAAAGTAAAGTTTAAAATAATCCCTTTCATTTATTGACCCTTTCAGGATAATCTGTAATTATAGCATCTACTCCAAGCTTAATCATTCTTTCTATATCATCTAATTCATTTATAGTATAGGGAAAAACTTTAAGCCCAGTTGATTGAATTTTTTCTATATTTTTTTGATTTAAATCCTTAAAATCCGGGTTAATAGCAATCGCTTTTATTTTTTTTGCAAAGGGTAAGGCATCAATAGGATTAACATTCGAGTTAACTAAAACTGCAATTGGAATAGTCATATTTAGTTCTCTAATCTTTTCTAATTCATCCCACTTAAAACTTGAAATAATAAACTTATCCTCTGTCCACCCACCTTTATTATTATATTGATTTATCAAATGATTTGTTGGAGATGCAGTCCCATAACCTTTAAGCTCAATATTTAACTTAACCTGCCCATCAATCAATTGTAAAACCTCTTCCAAAGTTGGAATTCTATATTTATCTAGAACTATTATATTTTTTATTGAGTCTAATTCAAGAGATTCTATAGAGCCCGATGAATTTGTTAATCTTTCAAGTCTCTTATCATGAAAAACAACTAATTCACCTGACTTGCATTTAAAAACATCAATCTCAATACCATCAACTCCTAATTCCATAGCCTTGTTGATTGAAGGAATTGTATTTTCAGCAATATGCCCCATAGCTCCTCTGTGACCTATTATCATAACTTTATCAAATTTATTACAACTTAATACTGTGATCAAAGTTAGAAATGATATTATTAATCTAAACATATTGAAAGATAAGATTTTATGAATAAAAATGAATAATTAGTATATTATGGTTATGGATAAGAACAGTTTAGTTGAATGTCATGATCGAATAAAACCATATATTCATAATACTCCTGTTATTACATCTACTCAAATAAATAGAATGACAGGAGCTGAAATATATTTTAAATGTGATAATTTCCAAAAAATGGGGGCATTTAAAATGAGAGGGGCTGCAAATGCTATACTTCAACTACCTGAGGATAAAAAAGCAAACGGAGTTGTAACTCATTCATCTGGAAATTTTGGACAGGCTCTTGCACTAGCTGCTCAAAGTATAGGTGTTAAAGCATATATAGTTATGCCTTCAAATGCAACAGAAATAAAAAAGACTGCAGTTAAGGGATATGGAGGTGAATTAATTGAGTCTGAATCAAATGTTGAGTCAAGAGAAGCTACTGCTCAAGAGGTTGTTGAATCAAAAGGAGCAACTTTTATTCATCCTTCAAATGATAATAATGTTATTTTGGGTCAAGGGACTGCATGCAAAGAACTTCTAGAAGATTATAATTTTTTAGAATATGTTATAACTCCAGTTGGAGGAGGAGGATTAATTGCAGGTAGCGCATTAGCAGCAAAATACTTTGGCAAAGACTGCTCAGTTATTGGTGCAGAACCACTTGTAGTTGATGATGCTTATAGATCACTAAAGAGTGGTAAGATAGAAACAAACAATACTACAAGAACAATAGCTGATGGATTAAATACTCAGTTAGGTGATAAAAACTTTCCTATAATTCAAAAAGAAGTACATTCAATAATTAGGGTAACTGAAGATGAAATTATTGAATCAATGAAGATTATATGGGAGAGATTAAAAATAGTATGCGAACCTTCTTGTTCTCCTGCATTAGCAGCAGTTTTAAAAGACAAAAAGTTATTTAATAATAAAAAGGTTGGAATAATAATTTCAGGTGGGAATGTTGATTTAAATAAACTTCCATTTTAAATTTATTCTCTATGAAAAATATACTATTTATTATATCGTTATGCTTTATAAGTTGTTCCAAAGACAGAACATTGCAAAAAATCTCTTCAATTGAAAACCCAAACATCGTTTTAATATTTATGGATGATTTAGGCTATGGAGATATAATGCAGTTTGGATCTATAAATTATGAAACCCCACATATAAACAAACTTGCAAAAGAAGGGATGCTGTTTACTAATTTTTACTCAGTCCAAGCAGTTTGTAGCGCCTCAAGAGCAGCCCTATTAACAGGATCATATCCTAATAGGATGGGAATAAGTGGAGCATTAATGCCATACTCAACTACTGGTCTTAATGAAAATGAAATTACAATAGCTGAGTTGTTAAAAGAAAAAGGCTATGCAACATCTATATTTGGTAAATGGCATTTAGGATTTCAAGAAAAATTTCTTCCGCTAAATCATGGTTTTGATACCTTTCTAGGGTTACCTTATTCAAATGACATGTGGCCTGTTGATTTTGATGGAAATCAAATATCTGATTCATCTGATTGGAGAAAAAAGTCTTACCCGCAGCTACCTTTAATTGAAAACTTCAACAAAATTGATGAAATTAGAACATTAGAAGACCAGGCTAAACTTACAACATTATTAACTGAAAGGTCTGTTGAATTTATAAACAATAATAAAGACAATCCATTCTTCTTATACGTACCTCATCCTATGCCTCATGTTCCTATAGCTGTATCAAATAAGTTTAAGGGTAAAAGCCCTCAAGGTCTATATGGTGATTTAATGATGGAAATTGATTGGTCAGTTGGCGAAATAGTAAAAGCACTAAAACAAAACAATTTAGAAGAAAATACACTTGTAATCTTCACAAGTGATAATGGTCCATGGTTAAATTTTGGAAATCATGCAGGATCTACAGGAGGATTAAGAGAAGGTAAAGGTACTAGCTTTGAAGGAGGTCAAAGAGTACCAACAATAATGAAGTGGCCAAAAGTAATATCAGCTGGAAGCATCTCAAATAATATTGCGGCTACAATTGATGTTTTTCCTACAATTGCTAATATAGTTTCATCTGAGCTTCCTAAACATAAAATAGATGGTGTTGATATATCTTCTATACTAGAAGGAAGAAGAGATTCTAATCCTAGAGATCATTTATATTACTATTATGGAAAAAATAATTTAGAAGCAGTAAGAAAAGATAACTGGAAGTTGGTATTCCCTCATGAAAGCAGATCTTATAAAAATGTACTTCCAAAAAACGATGGTCATCCTGGACCATATTCTAAATTTACTGCAGAATATGCACTTTACAATCTTAGAAGAGATCCTGGTGAAGAATATAATGTAAAAGAACTTTATCCAGAAATTGTAAAAGAGCTTGAAGATCTAGCGGAAATAGCAAGAAATGACCTTGGCGATGATTTAAATAATCGTATAGGGAATAATTTAAGAGAGCCTGGAACTATTGAATAAATATTGAAGTTAAAAATGTGGGCGCTGAGGGATTCGAACCCCCGACCCCTTGGGTGTAAACCAAGTGCTCTAAACCAACTGAGCTAAGCGCCCGGGAGAATGCAAATATAATATAAATTAGCTAATAAGGTTTAGATATATATTTTGTAATTTCTATCATAATTATTGTGAAAAAAGAAATCAAATTACTTGATGGAAGTCTGTCTTATCCACTTGAAAAAGAAGGATATGATCTTAATAATAATTTATGGACTGGCGATGCACTAATAAATAACCCAGATTTTATAAAGAAAATACATAAAGATTATTTGTTTGCAGGTGTTGACTTTATTTCTACTTCAACTTATCAAATAAGCTACAAGGTTCTAAAAGAGATGGGATATAATCTCAATGAGATAAAAGATATATTTAAAAGATCCGTTGATCTTGCAAAGTGTGCAATAAAAGAGACAAAAATTAAAAAGGGAATTAAAATAGTAGGGAGTTACGGTCCATTCGGTTCATCACTATCTAATGGTTCTGAATACACAGGAAGATATAATACCCCAAATCAAATAATAAAGAAGTTTCACATAGAAAATATGAATATTATAAAAGAATTAGATATAGATATTATTCTTTATGAGACAATTCCATGTTTAACTGAAATTGAGATACTTTCAAAATTAGTAGAGGAATATGAAAAAGAAGTTTGGGTATCATTTACCTGTAATGAAAATTTAGAATTTAGAGATGGCTCATCAATAATAAAAGCATGTAAAATTCTATCTTCAATAAAAAATATTTCTACTATAGGTATAAATTGTTTCTCTCCATTATTAGTAGAAAAAGCAATAAAAAGATTGAAAGATAATTCAAATAAAAAAATATTAATCTATCCAAACTCTGGAGAAATTTATAATAGTAAAAATAAAGATTGGTGTGGTGAAAATTTGTTTGATAGTTCTATGATTAAAAAATGGGTAGATCTGTCCCCAGATATTATTGGCGGATGTTGTAGAGTTGATTGTAAAGACATTAAGAATATGAGAAAAGAAATTAATTTTTTTCAGCAACTATAGCATAATTTTATATAGTAAAAAGTAATTTCATATATTGCCTATATGAAACAATCTTTCCTAGAGATATCATTTGCTGCTATTGCCTTTACTTTAGCTTTTTCTATTGCATATGCAACAGGATTAGACATTGTAAAGGATGCTGTTTTATATGCTTTTATTATTCAGTGGATCTTATATATTCCGGCATATTTATTTCAAACTGAAAAGTTTTATGATCTCTCTGGAAGTATTACTTATATTTTTGTTATCTCTTACATACTCTATTCAACATATGAACCAAATGAAATAGATTATGGAAATATTATCTTATCCTTATTTATATCAATTTGGGCAATTAGACTTGGCAGTTTCCTTTTTATGAGAATCAAAAAAGCCGGAGAAGATAAAAGATTTAGATTAATAAAGAAATCCCCTACTAGATTCTTCATGACATGGACTCTTCAAGGCATGTGGGTATCTGTATGCTCTGCATGTGCTCTAACAGGCATGGCAAATGGAATCATTTTAAATCCTCTATTTTATTTTGGAGCATTTATTTTTCTTTTAGGATTTTTAGTTGAAATAATAGCAGATAATCAAAAAACAAAATTTAGAAAAGACCCAATAAATAAGGATAATTTTATAACTACAGGCTTATGGAAATATTCTAGACATCCAAATTATTTAGGGGAAATAACTTTATGGCTTGGAGTTGCTGTAATGTCTCTATCATCTCTGTCAGGATTGCAATTAATAACATTAGTTTCTCCTATTTTTACTTATTTCCTTTTAGTATATGTTAGCGGTGTTAGAATTCTAGAAGAAACGGGAAGAAAGAAATGGGGACATCTAGACAGCTACAAAGAATATATAAAAAATACGCCTTCTCTTTTATTTAAATGAAAACGGTTTTACTAATAATATTATTTATATGGGGAATACCTAGTACCTATTTTAGAAGTAAATTCAGAAAAATTGTATATAATACTAATGATTGGAAAATTAATATAAAGCCTTTATTTAAAAAAGAGCTCCTCGCATTATTTGGAAATATTTTTCCTGATAATAAAGAATATATAAAGACAAGAAACTATTATAGAATATACTTAATAGTATACTCTATAATATTTCTTATATATTTTTCAATTGATTGAATCCTTAGTTAGAAGACCAAGAAAAGCAAAGCATTCCAGGAGCTGATTTTTCAGAATTTGGACATGCTTCTGTTTGATAGTTTGAGCAATTCAAACAATCTGACATTTTAGAGAATGACTCTTTTATATTATGATCATTACAAACATTATCTATTTCAACTGAAATATCATGCTTTATACATTTTAATGAATCGACAAGATTTTCACAAGTCAAACATGTATTTACTGATTTTATCATAACTTAATTTTTGGTAAATATAAAATGAATTGAGTTTAGAATGAATTTAAATTAGCTGATATACAGTAATTTAGAAGCATTTTAAATAATAAGCTTATTTACTATTTATGGTAAAATAGTTACTACACGTAGAATCAAATTCCAATAAATCTTTTTTATCAAAATCTATATATACTTTTTCATTAACTGATATTGGTTGATCATGAAAAAAATGCCAAATTTGATTGTCTGCTTTTGCCCTTATTTTATATTCTTTCCCAACAAAGAGCGATTTTTCAATTATAGCTTTAAATTTTGAATTATTCGAAAGCTTCATATTTTCAGGTCTCAAATAATATGTCTTATTATCTGTGTTTATTTGATTCAAATCACCCAAAATTTTTGCACAGTAACAGTTTACTGGGTTACAATACATCTCTATCGGTTTATCATATTGTTGAAGAATCCCTGCTTTAAATATTAAAATTTTATCAGATATATTAAAAGTATCTCTTATATCATGAGTAACAAGTATTGTAGTGGTCTGAGTTTTTTTAATAATCCTATGGATTTCATCTTGAATAGAAGATTTAATATTTGAGTCTAGATTACTAAATGGTTCATCTAAAAGCAGAAGATTAGGTTCTCTAACAAGAGCTCTTGCTAGACAAACTCTTTGTTGTTCTCCACCAGATAATTCATGTGGATATCTTGATTCCAGATTCTTTAAACCTGCCAATTCAATAAAATAATCAATTTTATTATGAAATTTTTCTTCTAGATTAAGAGTTATGTTTTGAATAACATCAATATGCGGAAAAAGAGGATAATCTTGAAAAACAAATCCTATTTTTCTTAGATGAGGCTTAACAAAAGTGTTATCATTATTAAGTACTTCTCCATTTAAGCTAATAACACCAGAGTTTATTCCCTCTAAACCTGCTAAACACTTTAAAAATGTTGTCTTACCTGAGCCACTCTCTCCAATAAACGATATTATTTCACCCTTATTTACAGAAAAGCTTAACTTCTCAATCAACGGAAGTTTTTTACTATAAAACTTTTGTAGGTTTTCAACTTTAAGAAACATTGATTTGTTTATTTACAATTTTCTTCAAAAATATTAACAAAATTGAACCAATCATAACAATTGTCAATGAATATACTGCTGATTTTGGTATCATCTCCTCTATTGCAAATTGATATGTTTGGACTGCTAGAGTATCAAAATTAAAAGGTCTTAATATTAAAGTAATTGGAAGTTCTTTCATTATATCAATAAAACATAATAAAAACGCTATTAGAATAGCCGATCTATTTATTGGAAGATGAATTTTTTTAAATAATCTAAATGGTGTTAATCCAAGATTAATTCCTGTATCATCATAAGAATTTGGATGTTTTTCAAAACTTGATTTTAAAGGTGAAATACCAACTGCCATATGTCTAATGGAATATGCATAGATTAACAAAAAAAAGGACCCAATAAAAATATTTGAATTAATAATGTTAGGGAATGAAGTAACTAAAATTATTAGTGATAAACCAACAACTGCTCCTGGAAGAGCATAAGTCAAGGAAATCATATCACTACAAATCATAACTATTCTACTTTTAGAAACTTTTCTAAAAAACTGAAATAATACAGCAATCAATACAATTATAATTGCAGAGACCAATGATATTGATAGTGTATTGAATATTAGATCAATTAATTTAGAGAAATTAATTCTTGCAAATTCATTAATTACATTATCAATAATAAAAAGTATAGGTATTAAAAAACCAAAAATTATTGGTATTAAGCATACCAGATGAACAACTAATCTTCTTGAATACGAAAGTGAAAAATTACTCTCCTGATTAGTATTAGCTGAATAATTAAATTGATAATTTGAATTGATATACCTTTCCAAGAAGAAAAAAAATACTACTATAACAAATAATGATACAGCAAGTAAAGATGCCGTATCTACATCTTGCATTGAATACCATGATCTAAATATTCCACTTGTAAAAGTATTTACACCAAAATATTTAACCGCTCCATATTCATTTAAAACCTCCATAATTACTAAAAATAAACCTGAGAAAATTGCAACTCTTGAAATAGGTAGAATTATCTTAAAAAATGTCTTCATCTGGGACATTCCTAGATTTCTAGATAAATCAATATAATTTGAACCCACTAAAGAAAAAGATATTCGGCATGCGGTGTAAATATATGGATATAGAGCTAAACCCATAATTATAGCTAAAACTTCAATTTGTAAATAATCTTGATTTAGAATATTTGAAATTTCTGGCATATGTTTTCTTGCAAAACTTTGAATAGGTCCTGTATAGCTAAGTATATCACTGTATGTAAAAGCCATTATATATGTTGGAATTGCCAGAGGAAGATAGAGTATAATATCATATAGGTTTCTGCCTTTAAATTTTGAGGTACTTATAAACCAGGCTGGAAAAATTCCAAAAATAAGAGAGAAAAAACATGTTAGTAAAACAAGATAAATTGTATTTAAAGAGTAATCAATTAAAAGATTGTCCCATAAATAGTAGAAATTATTTAAGTCTACTTTAAAAACACTTAATAACAGAGCAAATAATGGGATTACTATAAATAAGGATAGAAAGAAAGAAGAGATGTTTACACCTCTATTATTTGTAATATTTTTTTCTACTTCCAACCTGTTTTATCAAATATTCTGATTGCCTCTTCCCTTTTAATACCAAGCATATTTAGATCTAGAGGATCTTTTTTAAACTTACCCCAAGCTTGGACAATTTCATCTGGCATAATATTAGGATTCACTGAATATTCATAAGTATTATTAACGTAAGTTTTTTGGGCTTCATCAGTAGTCAAATATTTAATTAATTCAATTGCATTATTTCTATTAGGGGAATTTTTTGCAATAGCAATTCCAGAAACATTAACATGAGCGCCCCTTTCATTATTTCCTTGATTAGGGAAAAATACTCCAATTGATTTTCCTGCATTAAGCTCTTCCTCTTTTTCTGAAGACAATAAAAGGCCTATGTAATAGGAGTTAACTATTGCGATATCTCCTTGACCAGCAGCAATTGCCTTTACTTGGTCCCTATCACTTCCCTTAGGGTCTCTTGCAAAATTTGATACAACAGCATCTGACCACTGAGTAGTTAAATCAGAACCCAGATTAGCTACAATAGAAGACATTAAGGCTTGGTTATATGAATTGGATGAGGATCTAACAAGAAGTCTTCCTTTCCATTTTTTATTTGCTAAATCTTCATATGTACTCAACTCATCTTTACTGACTCTTTCCTTACTATATACAATTATCCTAGATCTGTATGTTACTGGAATCCAATAACCATTTTTATCTAACAATTCTGAGCTAATATTTTTTGTTATATCCCTATCTTCAAATTTTTGTAAAAGACCCATTTCAGAAGCTTGCCAGAGCTTCCCAACATCAACAGTTATAAACAAATCGGCAGGACTATTTTCTCCCTCATTTTTCATTCTTTGAATTAATTCATCTGCATTTGCCTTAACAACATTTACTTTAATACCTGTCTTCTTTTCAAAATTTGCATATTGAAGCTCATCAACATTATAATGCCTTTGACTATATATATTTATTTCATTAGAATTTTCATTTTGAGAACAACTAGATAAGATTAATGTGAACGTTATAAGTAAATATTTCTTCATAATTTATGATTTAGACAGACGAATTTAATGAAAAAGTGTAAGTAAAAAAAAATTATTTATATTTAGTCTAAATAAAAATAATACCTAAATTCGCATATCATTAAAAGATTATTATGAAATCATTCCTATTAAAAACAGCATTTATATTAGTTGCAATTAATTTAAATGCTCAGTCTAAACTTAAAAAAGATATTGCATCTATAAAACAGATGTGTGGATGTTTCGAGATTACTTTTGAATTCTCAGAGACTTTTATTTATTCTAAAGATTCTCTATATCAACCATCAAAAAATAAAACTGATAGAGGATTAGAGTGGGCACAACTTGTTGTAGATGAAAAAGATAGAATAACAATTCAACATATACTTCAAGTTGGAGACTCATCAGATCCATATATAGTCAAACATTGGCGTCAAGACTGGTTATATCAAAATCAAGAATTTTATCATTATGATGGAGATAATAATTGGAAGTATGTTAAACTACCTAAACAAGATGTTAAAGGTCAGTGGACTCAAAAAGTATTCCAAGTTGATGATAGTCCTCGTTATGAGGGGTCATCAAGTTGGGTTCATATTGATGGGAAAAGTTATTGGGAAAATTATACAGATGCTCCATTACCAAGAAGAGAACGTACAATAAGATCTGACTATAATGTATTAAATAGAGGTAATAGGCATGAAATAAAGGAAATAGGTTGGGTACACGATCAAAATAATAAAAAAATAGTTCGTTCGGAAAATAAAGATCTAGTAATTGCAATGGAGAAGGGATATAATACTTATAAAAGAGTTGAAGATGAAAAATGTAGTGGAGCTTCTGATTGGTGGGAAGAAAACAAAGAAAAATGGGAATTAGTTAGATTAAAATGGGATGAAGTTTTTTCACGTAATAGTCAGCTATCCTTAAAAAGTCAAGTTGATGATAAGCCTTTATTTATGTACCTTTTTACTGATGATTATAATGATAAAAATACTATTGAATCAATTATTGATACATTTGTCAAATAGTTATCTGGTAAAATTCAAATTTTAATGAATAAGATTGAACTTAATGCAAGAAATAGCTTATTAATTGATAAAAATCTTTTCTATTATAATTTTATTAATCTTGAAAATAAGCAAGCTTTTGTTTCTTATGAAACGGATATTGAATTCATTCAATTTCATTTTTGTTTAAATGGATCATTGAATTTTTCATATAATAATGGAGCATATTCTCTTAACTTAAATGAGGAAAGTTCAATTATACTTTTTAATCCATCTACTAACTTACCAGTTAACGTCACACTAGCTCCAAAATCAAAATTACTGAGCATATTAATTAGTATAGACAAGTTCCATAGTCTTTTTTCAGATAGTTTTAATTCAATACCTTTTTTGTCAAAAGAAAATATTAATAAAAAGTATTACAAAGAGACTAAGCTTTCTCCATTTATTATCACAATTCTTACTCAAATGATTAATGAAAAAATGAATGAAAATGTTAGAAAGCTTTACCTAAAAGGTAAAATATTTGAATTATTAAGTTTATATTTTGATATCTCTAATGAGTTAGACGTAGAACAATGTCCTTTTTTATCTGATGACAAAAATGTAATAAAAATAAAAAAGGTAAAAGAGATTTTAATTAGTAGAATGGACGATCCTCCTACGCTAAAAGAGCTTGCTAGTCAAGTTGAGATATCATTAAATAATTTAAAAGAAGGGTTTAAACAAGTCTATGGTAATACCGTTTTTGGTTTCCTGTTTGATTATAAAATGAATATTGCTAGTCATTTACTTTCATCTAAAAACTATAATGTTAATGAGGTTGCCCATCACTTGGGTTATAGTACTGCAAGTCATTTTATTACTGCATTTAAAAGCAAATTCGGAACTACTCCCAAAAGATATTTAAACTCTAATTGAGAAAATAAAAAATGGCATATAGATTAAATAAATTATATGCCATTTATCAGTTAGCTTATTAGAAACTTGTCACACCCTCATTTGGTTGATATATATAATTAAATGTATAATATCTACCTTGACTAAACCTATAATCAGGTGTTGGAGGTGAATCTTTATAATAACTTAGTATTTCCACTTTTGCATATTTTCCATCTGCAGTTCTAAATACAAGTATTTTCCCTGGTGTTGGGGTAATCAAGAAAGTAGGAGGACCGCTATATGTATACCATCCGTTACCACTTCCGCTAGCAATTGCATACCCATTTGAAGAGTCTTGAGATAAAAGAGTAGTATCAACTTGTGATACAGAAGAAAGAGTTCCACTTGCTACATAACCTGCAGCATCTCCTGTTCTGGATGGTTCATCAGTAGTTCCTAATGAAACGCCTCCATTTACTATAATTGTGGTACCTCTAAAGCCAATATCCCAATCAGTATCAGAAATAGTTATGCTTCCAGTAGAAAAATCGAATTTAGTAAATTCGCCTGAAATAGGAGTAGGTGGTCCACCACCTGAACCTCCTTGCTGAGGAGCATGAAGATTAATAACTTGATTTGATACTACATCTAGTAAAGTTATTGAATCATCCTCTTTGGTACATGATGAGAAAATCATCATTAAAATAAGAAGTTTATAAGTAGTTGTTGTTTTCATAATTTTGAATTGATTTATTTATAGTTTTAAATTAAATCTTCCATATAAAATCCTTCCGGGAAGATTTGAAATATTTGAAGGATCAGTATAGTCAAGTAAGTTGTCTATACCAAAATTTATTGTTATTGATCTATTTATTTTCTTTGAAGCGGCTATATCTAGGTCAATATATCCTTTAACAAGATCATCATAATTGTCAAGAAAATCATTTCCATTAGAGTCAAATAAGCCATATTTACTTCTATATTTTGATCTTAAATTAAACTTTAGATCATTTTTTGCTTCAAGAAATATCTTTAAATTAAAGGTGTGCTTTGATCTGTTGTAAAGACCAAAATAATCTTTAGGTTGTAATACAAAAGACGGAGAATTTGAAGATTTTCTTGCAAAAACTTCCCCATTATTGATTGAGGTTACAATATCTTTGTCTTTTGCCTCAAGATATTGGTAGCCAATTATAAAATTTAATTTTTCATTTGGTCTATAATTGAATGTAGATTCAAACCCTTGGGTATAAACTTTGTTTAAGTTAAAATAGCTAAACAAATTTTGTCCATTAATTTTATTAGCGATAACCCTATAGTCAATTAGATCATTAATATCATTTCTAAATAGGTTAATTTCTATTTTTAATTGATTAGAAGGATTATAGTTTAATCCTAGATTTAAGCTTAATGAAGTTTCAGGTTTTAGTTTTTGATTAAATTCATTTAAAGGAACAATCAAATTTGCAATTTGATTATTTTCAGTTAATTTAGAAATAACATCAATTACAACATTGTGGCCCACCACTGAATACCCTACTGTAGAATTTGTGAAATTAAAGAATAACTGTCTAAAATCAGGTGCCTTAAAACCTTTCCCTATTGATGATTTTAAGGAGACATCCTTAAATATTTTAGTTCTGAAAGCTATCCTAGGGCTGATTTGAGATTTATAATTATTATAATTATCATATCTAGCTCCAATTATATAGTTTGAATTCTTATCAGTAAAACCTTCAAATTGAGCAAATATATTGACAGAAGACTGTGTAATGTTGTTTTTATAAAAATTATTTCTACTTAATGATTCGTCTAAATATCCTAGTCCTAAAATGAACTTATTCTGAATTCCAAAATCAACTATTCCCCTTACTTCAGATTTAATTAAGAACTGATCAAAATAACTTTCCTCTTCTTCAATACCTCCAGAAGAAATATCTTCTTCAGCATTATATGAGGTGAAATATATATCAGACTCAATATTAAAATTATCAGTAATTTTCAAACCTAATTTAGAGTTTGAACTCCATTCTGAAGTGTTATTATCTCCAAATAAATTTTCATTTACTTTAAAACTTTGCTTTTCATCAAAAATTCTAGCAGAAGAAAAAAATGAAAAATTGTTTTTTGAAAAAGAATATTTAATAAAACCTGTATAATTATTATAAGGATCTACTGTATTAAGGTTATCTGTTTTATCGAGGTCATAGCCATCAGTAGAATAGGAATTAACGAATATATTAAACTTTTTTCCATCTTTAGTTATCAGTCCAGTTGAAAAATTTATATCATTTGTATTGTATGAAGCAAGTTTATAATCAATGTTTAATGGAAGAGAATCTTTTATTTCTGATGAAATAATATTAACTACTCCTCCTAGTGCCTCTGAACCATATAAACTAGAAGAGCTTCCATTTATGACCTCAATTTGTTCAATATTTCCAATTGCAATTCTATTTAAATCTAAGGTTCCAGATTGCCTGCCAATTAGAGGAAGGCCATCAATTAGAATTAATATGTATTCAGAATCTAATCCTTGAATTTGGATTCCTTCTCCACCTCCAAAATCAGGCACTATAATAATACCTGTTTGTTCATCTAAAACATCTTTAAGTCTACTAGAATTTATTTCATCTATTTCATTTTTAGAAATTAGCTTAGCAGGTAATGGAAGTGACGATAATTGACGCTTAGTTTTAGTTCCTGTTACTATAACTTCTTCTAATGATTTTGTTGAAATTGAATCATTAACGACTTGTGCTGAACTTAAATAACTTGATAATATAAATGTTATTAAGAAAAGGCGTGAACTAATTTTTATATAATGTTTTATTAAACTCAAATATTTTATATAAAGTTTTTCAGGTGCAAATTTAACCTCTAGCTATTATATAAAATAACGTTAAAAGTCAAAAAAATATAGCTTTAAGCATAATATAAGAAAGGAATATCATATTTATTAATAAAAAAATAACGATATAAGTTTTGAGAGTATTTTAGTAAATGAACTTGCCTTTTTTAATTTCTATTGTGGGGCAGGACTGGTACTTTCCAAATAGAATATATCTTGTTTTTGCAACTATATCATAAAAGAAATTTGATAAAAATAAAGGGCAGATATTTAAAATAATTCTAAAAAATAAAAATTTTTTCAACCTATTAAGTATATGTCTTACAGCATTACTCTTGTAGATAATTTTACCATCTATTTGGATTACTGCAACTGAGTTGTTTTTTTTTAAATCTGGAAATTTTTCTTTGATAAATTCACTATCAAGATTAGAAAATAGAAACAAGTCATTTTCATCTCTTTTTATTACCCATCTGATGATGTTATTACATAAGACACATAGTCCGTCATAAATAATAATTTCTTTTGTCAATGTTCTCATACAGATAAAGTTATTTAATTAAAGGCTATACTATATCCTATTGATAAAAAGAATAATTCATTATTTAACCCCCTAGCAAAAGATAAGTCAAGTTGCTTATTTTTATCTAACTGATATGTAATTCCAGAATCAAAATTGAATATAGACAAATTGGATGATTCATTTCCAAATAACTCTATAAACATTCCAAATGAATTAAAACCTTTTGAATAAACAAGTGTATAGACAAACTCGCCATCGTAATTTTTAAATTTATTATATCCAATATTATAGGCAATTTGATCTGAGTCACTTATATCATGAGAGACAATAAATCTATTTAATAAACCGTATTCATTATTAGAGAATATTTCAGGAGATGTTGGAATAGAAATATGAGTAAGGAATCCCATTTTAGTTTTTTTAGCTTCATTATCTTGAATTCTAAATTTAGCTCCTACTTCAAAATCTGTAAAAGAGGACTTTCTTAAACTTGATATCTGATCATTTATTAAGTAGTTTGAATTTAACCTAAGCTCAACACCATTAAACATTCCAAATCTAAACAGTGTGTTAATATTTGATTGCTCCTTTTCAATAGCTATTCCTGTTTCAACCTGAATATGACCTAAAGTAATTGTTGTAGGTGATTCTGTTTGATCTGGTCTATCGGTAGTAATTTGAGAAAGTAAAAAGTTTGGAAGACTAGCAAACAAAAGAGACAGTAAAAAAAAAGACCTATTCATTATCAATTATATCGTTAATTAAAAAATTACTTCCAGTAATTATTATTAAATCATCTTTTGAAGCAATCTTCTTTACCTTTAAAAATTGACTTCCAGGATTTTTATCAAAGTTAAAGTTTTTTCCAATATTTCTTGATAATTCTTCTTGATCCATACCTCTAAATATAGAAGGTTGAGTGAAATAAAGATTTGCTCTAGAAGGGAGAAAATCTATTAGCTCTTTTATTTTTTTGCCTTTAACAAAACCAAGGATTATATGTAAATTATTATAGTTTAATTTCTCAATTTGTAAAGCTAGATACTCAAAACCTGAAATATTATGAGCTACGTCTACTAAGACAGTAGGGTCTTCGCTTAACTTAAACCATCTTCCAAAATAGCCAGTGTTTTCAATAACATTTTTAATTCCGTTTTCTATATTAAGTTTTGAGATATTAAAACCAATAAGATTTTTGATTGCAAAAATTGCAGTTGAAATATTTTTGTTTTGATATAAAATATCAGAATATGATTTATCAGACTGATTATTAAAGTAAATTTTTGAGTTTTTTTCTTTAGCTATTTTTGTAAAAATCTTATTAGTTAAATTATTCTTTTCTCCAATTATTGCAACTGAATCTCTCTTAATAATTCCTGATTTTTCTAGAGCAATCTCTTTAATCGTCTCTCCTAGCAGATCTGTGTGATCTAAAGAAATATTTGTAATTATAGACATTAGTGGATTAATTACATTTGTAGCATCTAGCCTTCCGCCTAATCCTACCTCGATTATACCTACATCTATTTTATTATCATGAAAATATTTTGCAGCAAGTCCAAATGATAATTCAAAAAAAGAAAGAGATAGATCCTCGGCGATTTCTTTATTTGATCTAATAAATTCATTAACATATGACTTTGTTATCTTTTTATTATTTGTTCTAATCCTCTCTCTATAATCAAAAAAATGTGGAGATGTAAATAGACCTACAGAATATCCTGATTCTTGCAATATTGAGGAAATATAGTGACATGTTGACCCTTTACCATTTGTTCCAGCAACATGAATAAATTTTAAACTTTTGTGTGGATTACTTAGGACTTCAAGAAAACTACTTATTCTCTCTAAACCAGGCTTATATGCTTCATTTCCTTTCTCTTGATAGAAAGGCAACTTTTCAAGAATCCAATCTATGCTTTCTTTATAATTCAATAATATATATTAAAGTATATAAGTCTCCATAAGAACAAAGGTGATCATTCCTGCAAGGAAACCAATAAATGCAAGCCAACCTATTTTTTTAAGATACCAGAAGAATTCAATTTTTTCCATACCCATAGCAACAACTCCGGCAGCAGATCCAATAATTAAAACACTTCCACCTGTTCCAGCTGCAAATGCAATAAGATGCCATAAAGAATCATCAATGGGCTGTGAGAACATACCTATTGAAGCAGCTACTAATGGAACATTATCAATTACTGCTGATCCTAACCCCAGTAGTCCTGCTACAATTCTAATATCCGGTATAACTTCTTCTAGATATTGAGCAAATTCAAAAAGATACCCAATAGATTCAAGTGCAGCAACTGCCATTAATATTCCTAGAAAGAAAAGTATACTTGGTAGTTCAATTTTAGTTAATGCTGAGTGAACAGGACTTTGACTATGCATAATATTATCTTCATCAACAGCAGTAATACTAAATTTTGTTCCACTATAAATCTCTGCAAAAGTTGCTACAACTGCCAAGGATAACATCATACCAACATATGGTTGTAATCCAGTTAAAACTTTAAATATTGGAACAAAAACAATAGAAATTAAACCAAGATATAACATAGTAGTTCCAACCTTAGTTATCTTACTTTCATCATTATCTATATTATTTATGTTACCCTGGAAAGGTTTTAAAAATGTGGCAATATATATAGGGACAACCATACAAACAACAGAAGGGATAAAGACATAATAAAGTAACATTGGCACAGTTACTTTTTCTGCAATCCACAACATAGTTGTAGTTACGTCTCCAATTGGAGACCAGGCTCCTCCAGCATTTGCTGCTATAACAACAAGACCAGCAAACCAAAGCCTTAATTTTTTTTCTTTAATAACTTTTTGAAGAATTGTTACTAATACAATTGTAGCTGTTAGATTATCAATAATTGCAGAAAGAATAAACGCTAAAATTGCAAAAATCCATAAAAGTCTTTTCTTTGATTTTGTTCTAATAAAGGCTTTAATCTTCTCAAATCCATTATAATAATCAATTATTTCTACAATAGTCATGGCACCTAGAAGAAATATCAAAATTTCTGCAGTATGGGCAAGATGATATGCCATAATCTTTTTTGTCTTAGTAGGAATTAACTCCCGGAGCTCTGTATCAACCTCAAAAACAGGAATATGAAAAATCGCAATAACAGCCCATAAAAATGCCATCATTGCTAAAGCAGGAATTAACTTATCAATTTTTAGAGAGTGCTCTAAAGTAATTAATAAATAACCTGTAATAAATATTCCTAGTAAAATTGTTTCCATTTAAATAAAAATTATTCCCAAGACTGCATCATAACTCTAGTAATTGTCCTTGTAAGTTTTCCAAATTCAGTTACACCTCCTAAAGATTGATTCATTTGACTAAAATCTAATGCAGTGTTAAGATCTGGATAGGTTGCATATATATAATGGCTCTCTCCATTTTCATTTCCATGAGATGTTTGACCAATAGATACATAACCTGATTTTTCACCAAAAACACTCATTAAATCTGCAAATGTAGAAATAAAAGAATAAGGGTCATTAACAATAAATTGCCAGCTTTGAGCAATTGGTTGTTGCCATTTATCTAGATTATATCTAACCAATGTTGTTCCAGCAGTTACTGAAAAACCATCCGAGTCTGTTAATGAATTTAGTTGGGCAACATAAGCATCCCATTCAGGTGTTAATTTCCTTGATTCAAACTCTACAAGCGCGTCAGTAGGACCAGCTAAATTTAAAACATGAGTAGCTTTTTCAGAAGCCCCTTTAAATTGAATATTCCAAAGAGAAACTCTAACACCCTCAGGTATTTCAATATTAGAATAAAACCCATCAATTAAATTAAATACTGCTTGAGAATTCTCATTCGGGACATTTAATGTTATATTTTGCCATGTTATATTTTGTGAAAAAAGGTATCCACTAGACAATAAACATAAACTTAAAATAAGTTTTTTCATTTAAATTAAAATTAAGGTTAAGGCGGCAATATATTAAATATTTTAATAATTATGGTAAAAAAATGTCACCTGAGCAATGGTCTTTTGAACTTCCTGTTACTGAAGAATAGCAATTATTTATATTAAGAAGCTTTAACACACCTAAGAAACCAAATATAACTGCCTCTTTATAATCAATTAATGTATTATCTGGAATAATAAGATTATTCTTTAATTTTTGATTAATCAAATTAATTAAAAACTTATTTTTTGCACCGCCTCCAGTAACCAAGACATTTTTTTCATCAATTATATTCCTTGAAACTTGTTCTGCAATATGGCAACTGAATGTATGTAAAAGATCCACTATTTGATTTGGATATTTGTCCAACAATGGTATAATAGTTGAATTTACCCATTCAATTCCTAAAGACTTAGGGTGGGTTTTATCATAATAATCTATTTTATTAAGTTTATTAAAGAGGTCTTTAATCAGATTCCCACTTTTTGATACCTCTCCATCTTTGTCAAAATCTAAGTTTATTCTGTTAGATAAATAATTTAAAATCGTGTTTACTGGACATATGTCATATGCTATAATCTTTTCATCTAAAGTCATGGAAATATTAGCAAATCCACCAAGGTTAATACATGAGTCATATTCAGAGAAAAGATATTTTTCTCCAACAGGTACAAGGGGAGCTCCTTGTCCTCCTAATTTAACATCCTGTTCTCTAAAATTACATACTACTTTATGTCCAATTTGTTTAGAAATCTTGGGCAAATTACCTATCTGATGTGTATAGTTATTTTTTGGATCATGGAAAACTGTATGGCCATGGGAAGATATAGCATCAATATCATTAATTGAAAAATCATTAATAAACCTTAATATTTGTCTCGATAATAATAGAGTATATTCTTCATCTAATTTAGTTAGTTCACTCATGGATGAACTAACTGATATCTTTAATTTACTAGACCATTCTTTAGAATATTCATATGTAACTGAATGTAAAATTTTATAGTTCCATTTCTCATTTTTTTCAAAATTTACATATACTAAATCTAGTCCGTCAATTGACGTACCTGACATAGCTCCTATTATTTTATAACTTTTCTTATTCAATATTTATTCGAAAAAATTCCATACAACTCCAAATCTAACAGATAAATCTCTATATGGATTAAATGGATCTGAATAATAATCATATCCTGTAGAAGATGAATTTAAATGTTCAACCTTTATAAAAATTCTGGTTTGTTGAATTGTTGCATTAACAAAAAAATCAAACCTTGGATATTCTCCAATTTCTTTATAATTCTGTGTTACAAATTCTGACAAAAGAGGATTATAATAGTCAGCATAGAACTTGGTGAAAAAATTAAATGTAACACCTGTCTGAAGAAATAAAGAATTATTAAACAAATCTGTAGAATATAATAATGTATTTCTTGTTACCCATTCAGGAACATTCAAAGTATATAGTTCATTAAATTCTAATTCATTTTGTTCCTTTTTCTGATATTGAGCAGTATTTATAAATGCAAACTTTCCTATTCTGTTATGATTCTCTAACTTGATTTTATAATATTTAATTTGACCTGAAGCCTGATAAGGCCTAGCTATTCTTTTTAAATCCATTTCCCCTTGTAAAGCATTTGTGGTCTCTTTGAAATAAGTATAATTATCAATTATAAAATAATCAGCTGAAATCTTTATCAAATCTTTGTATGATATCTTAAAATGCGCATTAGCAGTCTTTTGATTATTTAAGTCTTGATTATACCAGTTATAATTATTATAAATACTTCTGAATAACGTGAAATTAAAGTTTGGAGATCTACTCGAGTTTGATATTTCTATGTCTGTTTTTATATTTTTTAAAGGAATAGCATTAACTCCAAATTTTAAATAATTAGAAGCAAATTCATCTTTACTAGAGTTATTGAATTCTAGATTTAAGTTAAGTATTGAAGTTAATTTATTCCATCTAATGTTAAGATTTGTTTGATTGTTTTCAAGCTTCAATTCCAAGTCCGATAAAGCTCCGTCATAATCATCATAAGAATTTTGCCATTTAATTAAACTTAAACCTATATTAAAGCTCCCAAGTTTCTCTAGATCTGATTCTAAATAGATTTTGTTTTCCTGAAAATATAACCTTGATCTATCCATTACAGTTCCATCAAGCTTATCACCAAAAATGAAAGAAGTTGTAGACTGGTCTATATATTCAATTTTCTTATATTCATGAGTGAATTGATAACCAATCGAAAGCAAGCTTTTTTCTTTATCTCCAATTATTTTTCTTTTAAAATTTGAATAAACCCTTTTTGAATAAAGACTACTCTCAGCAAAAACCCATGCACCAAGTCTTGACCTATCAAGATAGCCATCATATTCAATCATTTCATAACTTCCGTCTTCGTTAATTATTTGATCTCCTTTCTCATCAAGAACAAAATAATTTGTGGCTTGTTCAAAAAAGTATATAGAGTCAGGATCTAGACCTGCACTCTCCTGATTGAAAATATTTTGTGAGGTAAAATGTAATCTCCAAGTATTTTTTGTGTTTTCTGAAATATAATTTGATGAAAATCTAAATTGGTTTCCTCTAGATCTAGTACTTTGATATTTCCCCAAAGATTTATATCCTTTATGGGCCAATGTAAAGTTATACTCAGGTGTTAAGTTTAACGATACTAAAGCATCTAATATTTGACCTTGTTCAAATGTTGATTTAGCAAATAATTCCGTATAGGGTGTGGGAATATTAAAATAAGGAATGTCTTCTATTTCAAAATAAGAAAAATGTTTTCCCCTAGCACCGAATTGTGGTAATTTAAATTCATCATTAAAATTATAGCCAAGTTTATTATAGGTATGACCAACATTGGCAAAAGATAATAGCTCAAAATCATCCTCTCTAATAAAGTTAAATTTATAATCTTTATAAATAGTTAGGGTAGTATCTACACTTTTCTCTATACCATTGGAAAAGAAATATTTATAATCAGTTATAGGTATTGAGTCCTTTTTTTCAGATTTCTTTTCAGTTTCTTGTTTTAATTGTTCTTTACCTCTAAGAACTTCTTCATCTGTCATTTCATCTTGAGAAAATATTATTAATGGAGATGAAAAAAAAATTAGAACAAGAAAAAATCTATTCATCTATTTTGTAATTTAATACTAAGTTAATATTTCTTTATCTAATTATTTATTTTAAAACTTTTATATAGTATGTTAAAAAGTCAGTATAGTAATTATGATTATGAAGCTGGAGTTGATGAGGCAGGTAGAGGTTCTCTAGCTGGTCCTGTTACAGCCTCAGCTGTAATCTTTCCAAAAGGCTATAAGAATAAACATCTAATTGACTCAAAAAAAATTACACCGAAAAGACGAGAAATTTTAAGAGAGGTAATTGAAAAGGATGCAATTGCATATTCAATAGTTAATATTAGCCCAGAAATTATTGATAAAGAGAACATCTTGAATGCAACTTTTATTGCCATGAATTCAGCCGTAGAAAAATTAATAGTTAAGCCTGAGTTTATTATTATTGATGGCAATAGATTTAACAATTTCATAGAAATTCCATTCAAATGTATAGTTAGAGGAGATCAAAAGTATTTAAATATAGCTGCAGCTTCAATATTAGCTAAAACATATAGAGATAAAATTATGCAGAAACTTCATTTAGACCACCCTAAATATAAATGGTTTAAAAATAAAGGTTATGGAACACCTGAGCACAGAAAATCTATAATTAAATATGGTAGAACAAAATTTCATAGAAAGACATATAAACTCAAGGAGGAACAATTAAAATTAAATATATAATGAAGAGGATAGAAACAATAATTCTTTTAATAATGTTATTTGTATCATGTAATCAAGAAGCTGAAAAAAATAACTTGATGCTAAACCTAATTCCTAATGAGTCAAAAATTGTATTACAAATTAATGATTTAGGTTATATTAAAAATTTTATAAATAACAATCAGTTATTTTCACAAACAAACTTTGCAAAGGACTCATTAAATAATTTAATTGACGGGATTAATATTGATCAATCTAAAAATTCCGGCTTATTAAGTTTTTCAAATTATGGAAAAAATAATACAGCCATTACATTTATCTCTAATAAGAATTATTCAGATTCACTGAACATCAATAATAACAAGTCTTATAAATATAATAGGTATGATATCTTCCAAGAGGGAGATTATTTTAAAAGTTATCTAGGGAATACAGTTATTAGCTCAACTTCTGATATAATTATAGAGAATACAATTAGGAACTATAATTCAGGAAAAAGGGGAATTAACAACCCTAACTTTTATGATTTGATTTTATCTTCCAATAAAAATGAACCAATTAATATTATAACAGACTCTGGATTAGACAAGTTCTCAAAAGAATACTTTAGATCCATTGAATTTTACCCTTTAATTAATACCTCATGGAAAAGCTATGATCTATCTAAATCAAATGATGATATTAGACTGACAGGAATTACAAGAATTAACGATTCAATAAAAAGTAAGCTATCTATACTAAAAAATATAAACCCAAAATCATTAGAGTCAGATAGATTAATTCCAAATACATTTAAATCATTTCTAAGTATTACAATCTCTGATAGTAATTTGTTTCTAAAAAACTATAAGGATTATTTAACTCAAATAAATATAGCAGATGGGCTAGGTGAATTTGAGGAAATTGAGGTTATTAATGAAATAACTTTTTTACAAGATGATGAAAAGTCAATCATCCTAAGTCTTGTTGACCTAGAATCAATTGATAAACTCTCATTTTCAGAAAGCATTGATTATTCTAATAAAATATTTAATCTAGAGGTCTCTAAAAATTTAAGTGAATTATTTGGTTTATTTGACAAGAACTTAAATATACAATATGGTATATTAATAGATAAGTTTCTCGTATTAAGTAATTCAAAGAATCAATTAAAAAAAATATTAACAAGTTTTGAAAATAAAAGAACCCTTAATAATGATGTTTATTACCAAAAAAATAGAGAGAATTCAATAAATAAATTATCTTTTCTATGGTTAGCAAACACAAAACGAATTAAAGAGGATAAGACTTTTATTAATTCTGTAAGTAAAAAACTGGACACTAAACTCTACCCTTTTATAAGTTATGAGGGTATAGTAGACAAACAATTATCACTTCTTAATTTTCATATTGATAGAGCTGAAACAAGAGAATCATCAGGGAATATCTATAATGAATTAATTGTCTCTAATACCAATAAAATAACTGTACCTCCAAAATGGTTAAAAAATCATAGGAATAATCAATATGATTTTGCTTATCAAGATGATGAAAATTATCTATATCTGTATTCCAATAAAGGTAATTTACTTTGGAAAAAAAAGCTTTCTAGTCAAATTATTGGTGAAATTCAACAAGTAGATCTATATAAAAATGGAAGATTGCAGATGGCATTTAGAACATCTGATAAATTTTTTATAATTGATAGGAATGGGAGCATAGTTAAACCTTTTGAAATTTCATTTAAAAAATCAAATTATATTAATCCTCTTTCAATTTTTGATTATGATAATAGTAAAGATTATAGGTTTTTATTATCTCAAGATAACTTGATAAAAATGTATGATAACAGAGGGAAAATTGTATCTGGATTTAATCCAGATGAATTTAATGCAGACATACTGAACCCTCCTGTTCATATAAGAATAAAAGGCAAAGACTATATTCTTTTACAATTAAAAAATGGTGAATTAAAAATATTGAATAGAAGAGGGAGACAAAGAATATCCGTAAATAAGAATATTGATTTTAGCAACAACAACTTTTTTTCTTTCATGGACTTATTTACAACTACTGATATTAATGGGAATCTAATCCAAATAGACATGAACGGTAATGTAGTTCAAAACAGTTATAATCTTGAAGGCAATAATACAATAGAAGTAAGAATGGATAATATATTGATTCATTCTGGAAATTCAATGAATATAAATGGAAAAATAATTAATCTTCCTCAAGGCCGATATACAAAACCTAAATTATTTAATTATAAAGACCTACTATATATATCAATTACTGATGAAAAAGAGAATAAGATATATCTGTTTAATAATGAAGGTGATATGGTTAATGGCTTTCCTTTGAAGGGAACAAATAATGTTGATATTGTCGATTCTGATAATGATGGTAAAATTGAATTGATTTCTCAACTAGATAATAATTCAGTTATCTCATATGAGATTAATTAATATGGGACAATTCTGCATTAAATAATCTAGCAAAATTTTCATAGATTTTTTGCTTAACTATTCTAGTTGTTATTGTTTTGTTTAAAGTCTCTTCTAAAGAAGTAACTCCTTTATCAGAAATGCCACAGGGAACTATATAATCAAAATATTTTAGATCTGTATTAACATTTAAGGCAAATCCATGCATTGTAACCCATCTACTTGCTTTTATTCCAAAAGCACATATTTTCTTATCTGAATTTAATTTATCCTTTACCCAAACACCTGTCTCCCCATTTATTCTATATCCTTTAAGTCCAAAAAATCCTATAGCTGAAATTATGACTTCTTCAAGAGTTCTGAGGTATTGACCTATATCAGTAAAGAAATTATCCAGATCAAGAATTGGATAGCCAACTACTTGGCCTGAACCATGAAAAGTTATATCTCCACCTCTATTTATTTTTTTAAATTCAATATTTTTTGATTTGAGTTGTTTTGTATCCAATAAAAGGTTTGAGGTATCTCCACTTTTACCAATCGTAAATATAGGTTTATGCTCAACAATTAGAAGATAATTATCTGTCTTATCTTTTTTCTTTAAGGTTCTGTTTTTAATTTTTTGGGAAATAATATTATCAAATATTTTTTTTTGATATACCCAACTATCTTCATAGGATAAAACTCCAAGATCCTTTACAACAATTCTATTATTTTTCATAAATATTTCAAATATAGAAATTTAGACTTCAATGATAATCTTAATAAAGCTATCTTTGTAAAAAAAATATTTTGAAACTTTCAGAGCAGGAAAAAATAAGAAGGGAAAAATTGGCTGAATTAATCAAGCTTGGAATTAATCCCTATCCAGCAAAACTATATCCTGTTAATCATCTATCTGATGAGATTAAAACTAAATTTTCTGAAAATAAAAAAGTTATAATTGCCGGAAGAATAATGTCTAGGAGAATTCAAGGTAATGCATCATTTGCTGAAATTCTTGATAGTAAAGGCAAAATTCAAGTCTACTTTAATAGAGATGAAATATGTAAAGGTGAAAACAAAGAAAAATATAATATTATATATAAAAAGCTTCTTGATATAGGAGATATAATTGGAATTGAAGGGGAACTTTTTACTACAAAAGTAGGAGAGAAAACTGTTTTAGTTAAAGATTTTACCCTGCTTAATAAATCTCTTCGCCCTTTACCTCTCCCAAAAGAAGACTCTGATGGAAAAACATATGATGAATTTACTGATACTGAACAAAGATACAGACAACGATATGTTGATCTGATAGTAAATCCAGAAGTTAAAGAAACATTCATAAAAAGAACTAAAATTATCAATCTTATAAGAGATTTTCTGAATAATAAAGGATACCTTGAAGTTGAGACTCCTATCCTACAGACAATTCCTGGAGGAGCTAATGCTAGGCCTTTTATTACTCACCATAATACATTGGATATTCCTCTTTACCTTAGAATTGCTGATGAGCTTTTCCTAAAAAGATTAATTGTAGGAGGCTTTGATGCTGTCTATGAGTTCTCAAGAGATTTTAGAAATGAGGGTATGGATAAAAATCACAATCCTGAGTTTACAATTCTTGAGCTTTATGTTGCTTACAAAGATTATTTCTGGATGATGGAGCTAACAGAATCTCTGCTTGAAAAAGTATGTATGGAATTAAATGGAGATACATCAATTACTTTTGATTCCAAAAAGATCAGTTTCAAAAAACCATTTAAGCGAATTACAATATTTGATGCTATTGAACAATATACAGGTTATGATATTTCAAGTATGCAAGAGAATGAACTCAGAGATATCTGCAAGAAGATGGATATAGAGGTAACAGATCAAATGGGTGAGGGTAAGTTAATTGATGCAATATTTGGGAATAAATGTGAAAAAGAAATTATTGACCCAACATTTATCATGGACTATCCTAAATCAATGAGCCCATTAACTAAAGAACATAGAGATAATGTAAACCTAACTGAAAGATTTGAATTAATAGTAAATGGTATGGAGATAGCAAACGCTTATTCTGAGCTAAATGATCCCATTGATCAATTAAGCAGATTTGAAAAACAACTAGAACTTAGTAAAAGAGGAGATGAAGAGGCGATGTTTATTGATAAAGATTTTATAAGATCTCTTGAATACGGAATGCCCCCTACATCAGGAATTGGAATTGGAATTGATAGATTTATTATGCTGATGACTGATAATACATCTATTCAAGAAGTATTATTCTTTCCTCAGATGAAGCCTGAAAATCCAAGTCTTGACATTTCTGAAGAATCTTCTAAAATTCTGAATATAATAAAGAATAACGTAGAGCTGAACATAGACGATTTAAAAGGAAAAATTGATTTTTCAAATAAAAAATGGGATAAATTCCTTAAGGAACTTAGAGATAAAGGGTTAATAACAATCTTTAAGGATGAAAGAGATCAGATATTAGTCAAGCTGACTTAAATTAAACCTTTCAATTAAGCTAATCAACTTTTTTGAATAGTCTGGATCTGTTGCATATCCAGCTTTTTTTAATCCTTTTGCCCAAGATTTATAATCTTTACTATTTAAATCAAATAAAAATCTATATCTATCTCTATTAGCTAAAAAAAGAGAATGATCTTTATATGATTTAACAGGGTTGCTATATGATCTAAAACATTCATTCTCTTCATCGTCATCATGAAAAATTTTTTTCCCTTTCCAATCCTTATGGCATTTTATTCCAAAATGATTATTTCCTTTTTTAGCTAAAGTTGCTTCACCATAACCTGATTCTAGAATTCCTTGAGCCATTGTAACACTTGCAGGAATTTTATATGCTTTCATTTGTTTCCTAGCTATTGGCGCATATAGCTTTATATATCTCTTAATTTTTTGTTCTACAGTAATGTTATTATTAGAATCATTTAGTCTATTTATTGTTCCACAAGAGAATGTCAGAAGAGATATAAGGAATAAAGCAAAAAATTTTATAAATTTGTTTTTAACCATTAAGACTAAGTTATGTTTAAATTAAACAAACTAAAAATATTTTTTTTCACAATATTCTTATTCCTACAATCTTGTGGAGTTTATGTTCATTCTGATTATGATAGGGATGTGAATTTTTCAGAATACAATACTTTTGCATTTTATAAACCTGATATTGATAAAGTAAATATTTCAGATTTAGATAAGAAGAGAATACTTAAGTATATTGATTTGGGTCTAAAACAAAAGGGGTTAACTAGATCTGACAGTCCTGATATAGTTATTTCTATTGAAACTACATCTAGACAAAGGGTTTATCTTAGAAATAATTTGGCTTATGGTTATTATCCTCCATTTTGGGGATTCTATAATCATCCTAGTAGCTCAGTCACTTCAAATACTCAAGGGACTCTTTTTATAAATATCATTGATGCTAAAAATAATCAATTGGTGTGGCAAGGGAGAGGTGTTGGTATTATAAATGAATTCAGAAGAGACAGAGATGAGATGATTGGTGAATTTGTAAATAAAATATTTGAAGAATATCCCCCTAAATCTGATTAATTATTTTTTTAGATTGATTTAATACGGCCTTAATGCCATCTATTTTTTTTCCACCAGCTGTTGCAAAGAAAGGTTGACCTCCTCCATTTCCATCTATAATCGGGGAAAGCTCTTTAACAATATTCGATGCATTGAGTCCTTTTTCTTCTACTAGTTCTTTTGACACAAAACATGAAATAAATACTTTTTCATCAGTCTTAGAAACGATAATCACAAATAGTTTCTCAATTTTATCAGATAACATAAAACATAAATCTTTAATTGATTTTAAGTCAAGCTCTAATTCACCTATATAAGTATTAACACTATTAGATAATCGGATATTTTTAATTATATCTTCTTTAATAGACTCAACTTTAATTTTATTAATTGACTCATTCTCTTTTTTGAGTAATCTATTAGCCTGATCAGTTGCCGCCTTCTCTTTTATAGACTTTTGCTTAAGATTTTCTTCTAAGATCTTTTTCTCAGAACTTGTGGCAACAATTCTTCTAATTCCAAAGGCTTGGGATCCTTCTGAAATAATCTTGAAACTACCTATATCTTTTGTATTATTTACATGTGTACCTCCACACAATTCATATGATTCGTTAAACTTTATGGTTCTTACTTTTTCTCCATATTTTTCTGAAAAAAGTCCGATCGCACCTTTCTTTATAACTTCCTTATAATCTGCGGATCTTTCTTCTATCAAATCAATACTTTCTTTAATTAGGTTGTTTACATATTCTTCAACTTTATTAAGCTCCTCTTTAGAAAGTTTTATTTGATGTGAGAAATCAAATCTAAATGATTCTTCCGATATCATAGATCCTCTTTGCTCAACATTGGTTCCTAATATTTTTTTCAATGCCAAATTTAGAAGATGTGTTGAAGTATGATTTGATGTAATTTGTTGTCTCCTTTTTGAATCTACTATACCTATAAAAGGAGAGTCTTGATTATTTGGCATTTTATTAGTAACATGGATTATATAGTCATTATCCTTTATTGTATCTATTATTTCAATAACCTCTTTTGATGAGGACTCAATTGAACCAGTATCGCCAATTTGCCCTCCTGATTCAGCATAAAATGGTGTATTATCAAATACTAGATGGAGATTCATTCCATTTTCTGTTTCAATTTCCCTAAATCTTATTAGATTCATTTCACTTTTTAATTTATCATATCCGATAAAATTAGATTCAGCATTTTCATCTATAATATTCCAATCAGAGTATTTTATTTTAGATTTTGATGAAGATCGTTCTTTTTGTTTTTGCATATTTTCATCAAACCCTTTTACATTAACTTTAAAGCCACTCTCAGCAGCAATTAATGATGTTAGATCAACAGGGAATCCATAGGTATCGTATAATTTGAATGCATCTTGACCATCTATAATTTTATTCTCAGAGTTCTTTATTAACTTATTTAATAATACAATTCCTTGATCTAGAGTTTTTAAGAAAGCTGATTCTTCATCTTTTATAACTGTCTCTATAATCTTGTTGTCATCTTTAATGTTTGGATATACATTTTGTAAATCTTTTGAAACTTTGGAGACTAACTTATATATAAAGGGATCTTTAATATTTAAATAAGTATATCCAAATCTTATAGCTCTTCTTAAGATTCTTCTTATGACATAACCTGGGCCAATATTGCTTGGATGTTGTCCATCAGCTATTGATATAACTACTGCCCTAGTATGGTCTGAGATAACTCTAATTGCTTTATCTATTTTATCATCCTCTAGGTATTTTGAACCTGAAATCTTTTCAATCTCAGAGATTAATGATTCAAATAGATCAGTTTCATATGTAGATTTTTTATTTTGAAGTACCATGCAAAGTCTTTCAAGCCCCATTCCAGTATCAACATATTTATTATCAAGCTTTTTAAGTGAGCCATCCGTCAAACGATTATATTGTATAAATACAAGATTCCATATTTCAATTATATGAGGATGATCTTTATTTATTAGATCTCTGGCATTAATTTTATTTTTTTCATCTTTTGATCTAATGTCAATATGGATTTCAGAACATGGCCCACATGGTCCATACTCTCCCATCTCCCAGAAATTTTCCTTTTTATCGCAATAGATTATTTTTTCATCTGGAAATAATTTCTTCCAATAATTAAATGACTCCTCATCTGCTGGAGTATTATCTTCTGTAGAACCTTTAAAAATAGTTACATATAAATCGTCTTTATCAATTTTATAGTGATCAGTCAATAGTTCAAATGACCAATTGATAATCTCTTCTTTGAAATAATCTCCAAAACTCCAATTTCCAAGCATTTCAAAAAAAGTATGATGATATGTATCTATTCCAACCTCTTCAAGATCATTGTGTTTTCCTGATACTCTTAGACATTTTTGAGAATTAACAATTCTTAAATCATTAGGTTTTTGAGTTCCTATAAAAATATTTTTAAATTGATTCATACCAGCATTTGTAAACATAAGGTTATCATCATAATTGTTTAAGATAGATGCTGAAGATATTTGTTTATGATCTTTTGACTTAAAAAAATCAATGAATTTTTGTCTAACCTCAGATGATGTCATTTTTTTTATATTTGTATATAAAAGCTGGTATAATCTAGTAGAAAATTACAACAAATTGGCCTATGTCCAAAACTAAATATTATTTTGATAAAGATAATCTGGAGTTTATTCCAATAAAGAGAACTAATCTTAACAAGTTATTTAATTTAATCTTGTTCTTAATAAGTTCAATAATTTTTGCTGGATTTATTACTGTATTACTTCTAAATACTGAATTTATTAATACTCCTCAAGAACTAGTCCAGTCAAGAGAGATCAAGAATTATGAGCTTCAGATGAAAGTTCTTAATAAAAAATTAGAACAAGTAGAATCAGCTTTAGCTAATATTGAAAAAAGGGACAATAATCTTTATAGAGTATACTTTGAGGCTAGCCCAATTCCAGAAGAGCAAAGAAGGATGGGATTTGGAGGTATTAATAGATATGATTATTTAAATGGATATGAAAATTCTGATTTAATCATTAATACAACAGAAAGGATTGATATACTTACAAAAGAACTTGTGATTCAATCTAAATCATTAGATGAGATTGAACTTCTTGCAAAAAATAATGAATCACTTCTTTCATCTATACCTACCATTCAACCAATTAGTAATTCTGATTTAAAAAGGATGGCATCTGGATTTGGATGGAGAACAGATCCTTTTACAAAAAAAAGAAAAAGACACTGGGGTATGGACTTTTCAGCTGAAAGAGGTTCACCAATATATGCTACCGGTGATGGTAAAATATCTAGAGCTGATAATAGAGCTGCTGGTTTTGGAAATCATGTTAGAATTGACCATGGTTTTGGTTATGTTAGCATTTATGCTCATATGGATAAAATTAGTGTAAGGAGAGGTAATAGAGTTAAAAGGGGAGATATTATTGGATATGTTGGAAGTTCTGGGCGATCAGTAGCTCCTCACCTGCATTATGAGATAATAAAAGATGGGAAAAAAATTAATCCTATTAATTTCTATTATGGTAATCTTTCTCCAACAGAATTTGAAACTCTTGTAAATCAAGCTTCACAGGAGAACCAATCTCTTGACTAAGAGTTATGTATTTTGAACTACCTGACAAAAAGTATTTTAGCATAAGCGAAGTGTCTAAACTTTTTAATGTAAACAATTCTCTACTAAGGTTTTGGGAAAAAGAGTTTGAAATATTAAAACCTAAAGTAAAACCCTCTGGTGTTAGAAAATTTACAAAAGAAGATATTGAGAAGATCTCTTCAATATATAGACTTCTTAAAGAAGAAGGTTTAACAATTCAAGGAGCAAAGAAAAGACTTAAGTCAAAGAATAAAGAAAGTCTAGATAGCTCTTCTATTATCAAAAAACTTGAAAAAATTAAATTTGAGTTGAAGAACCTAAAGTCAAATATTTGATTATTTTTTCCTAAAATAAATATCTATAGGAACTCCTTTAAAATCATACTCTTTCCTTAATTGATTCTCTATAAACCTTTTATAAGCTTCCTTTATGTATTGAGGTAAGTTACAGTAAAAAGCGAATTGAGGATATGGTGTAGGCAGCTGTCTAGAAAATTTAATTTTTATATATTTTCCTTTATTACTTGGTGGAGGTGTTTTCTCAATTATTGGCAGGATATAATCATTAAGCTTTTTTGTCGGGATTTTTTGTTTTCTTTTATCATAAACCTCCATTGCTTTTTTTATAGCATCAAATACTCTTTGTTTTTCAGTTGATGAAATAAAAACAATAGGAATATCTACAAAAGGTGCTGTCTTTTCATGAATTTTTTGCTCAATAAGGGTAGTTGTATTTTGTTCTTTTTCTACTAAATCCCATTTATTTGCAAGGATTACGATGCCTTTCTTATTTTTTGAAGCTAACCAAAATATATTTTGATCTTGCGCGTCAAATCCTCTTTGAGCATCATAAATTAAAATGCAAAGATCTGACTTTTCAATAGCTCTAATAGATCTTAGAATAGAATAGAATTCAATATTTTCACTTATTTTAGTTTTCTTTCTTATTCCTGCAGTATCAATTAGATCAAATTCAAAACCAAATTGATTATACCTAGTATATAGACTATCTCTAGTAGTTCCGGCGATATCTGTAACAATGAACCTGTCCTGGCCAATTAAAGCATTAATAAATGAAGATTTTCCAGCATTTGGCCTTCCTATTACAGAAAATTTTGGGACAAGATCCTCAACAGATTCTTTTTCAGGTAAAAGCTTAACTAATTCATCCAATAATTCCCCTGAGCCTTGACCATTTATAGATGATATACAAAAAAGGTTATCAAACCCTAAAGAATAAAATTCATTTGAACTTTTAATTAGCTTTGAATTATCAACCTTATTTACTAAAATTAGAACTGGTTTTGAAGTTTTGTGAAGAAGCTTAGCTATTGTCTCATCCATTCCATTTAAGCCATCCTTTACATCAACAACAAATAAAATAATATCAGATTCTTCAATTGCTATAATTACCTGCTTATCAATCTCTTTTTGAAAAACATCATCTCCAAGTTTAAGATATCCACCTGTATCAATTACTGTAAATTCTTTACCATTCCAATCTGACTTTCCATAATGCCTATCTCTTGTAACACCACTTGATTCATCAACTATAGCATCTTTTTTTTGGATAAGTCGATTGAATAGTGTCGATTTTCCAACATTTGGCCTTCCAACTATGGCAACAATTCCTCCCATTTAAATTAATTTCTATAAATTATATCCAAACCTTTTTAAAGATAATTTATCATTTCTCCAATTCTTTTTTACTTTAATAAAAACTTCTAAAAATATCTTTTTATTAAAGAATCTTTCTAAATCCTTTCTCGCATTTGATGCGACCTTTTTTAATGCTGCTCCCTTATGACCAATTAATATCTTTTTTTGGGAATCTCTTTCAGTGAAAATAACAGATCTTATTTTTATTATTTTACTTGTTTCCTTAAATTCTTCAGTTATAACCTCAACTGAGTATGGAATTTCTTTATCATAATTAAGCAATATCTGTTCTCTTAATGACTCATTTACAAAAAATCTTTCTGATTTATCTGTAAACTGATCTTTAGGGAAAAAAGGCGGTGACTCAGGAATACTATTAATAAATATTTCCTTTAATTCATTTACAAAGAACCCCTCCTTTGCAGATATTGGATATATTTTTATTTCTGGAAAAATTTTTTCCCAATATATCAAAGAGCTCTCTAATTTATTCTGATCAAAAAGATCAATTTTATTTAGTAAGACCATTTTTGGAACCTTTAGTTTATTAATTTTTTCGATTAATGAATCATTCTTAAATTCCTTACTCCCCACTTCATCAATAAAAACTAATATATCAGAATCAATTAAAGTTTCATTTATAAACTTCATCATAACTTCTTGAAGTTGATAATTAGGATCTAATATCCCTGGGGTATCTGATATAACTATTTGATAATCATCACCATTGATAATTCCCCTTATTCTATGTCGGGTTGTTTGTGCTTTTGAAGTAATAATAGATAGTTTATCCTCCATTAAAGCATTTATCAATGTTGATTTCCCTACATTAGGTCTCCCAATTATAGAGACAAACCCAGATTTATGATTTTTCTTTCTCATTTTTCGCAAAGATAGTTACTAATATTTAATGGTTTGTCTATAGTTAGTAAAGTTTATATATTTGCATTCTATATCGCGTGGTGGAGAAGCGGTATCTCGTTGGGCTCATAACCCAAAGGTCGCAGGTTCGAGTCCTGCCCACGCTACTAAAAAACCCGCTAATTTAGTGGGTTTTTATCTTTTATAATAACTAGAGACAGTGCCTTCCCAGTCAGGGTCAGCAGATCCAACCCATAGCTTTTTTAACGAATCTAAGGCTACAGCATGAACTCTACCAAAATAAGCCTTATGAGGTATTCTTTCCACATTATATCTATTAGGAAATAGTTGTGCATTGATTCTATTAATACCAAGATGATCTTCGATATAGAGGATGCCATCATTTTTATAGTACCTTGGAAGGTAAAGAGCATCACTTAGCGGAGAATTTTGTGCTAAGTATCTGTATGCTACTTGAGTAATTGCAGTTATAATTCTTTGACCTCCTGCAGCGCCAAGTGCTAAAACCACTTCATCTTCATTTGTAAATAAAGTAGGAGAAATATGGGAAGAGGCCCTATCTCCTGGCTTGTCCTCACCAAGGTATCCTCCTAGATATGGTCCCATAGTAACATTATATAAAAAACCTAAACCTTTTGTTGCAACTTTTGAACCCATATTTGGCCCTAAAGTTTGAGTAATTGCAACTACATTTCCATGTTGATCAGCAGTTGTTAGATGCGTAGTATGTCCAACCGCAAGATCAGAATAGACAGGCTGATTTGATTCACTCTTTAATGAAAGTAATGAATCATCATTATCTATTTTGTTGGCAATTTTTCTTGCCACATCATAAGATAATATACTTCTTAGGGAGTCTTCATTATTTTGATAATAACGATATTCAAATGCTCTTTCAGAAGCGCTAGAAATTTTAATTGCTAATTCATTCTCATTCTGAATATTTAAATTATCCAAAATTTGAAGAATTTGTATGGTTATAGCGCCATATGAAGGAAGATATAGTGAATGTATATCATAACCTTGAAAACTTCCAGTTAAAATTTTTGAATCATGAGCTAAATAATTTTTTAAATCATCTAATGTAATAAGACCTCCATTAGATTGAATATCATTGACTATTTTTTCAGCTATTTCTCCCTCATAAAATCCTTCTCTACCATTTTCAGAGATTATTTTCAAAGTATTAGCTAAATCTTTTTGAAAAACTATATCTCCTCCAATAAATGAATCACCATCAGAATTTAAGAAATAATGCTTGGTGCCTTCAAAACTTTCTATTATATCTTTAGCACTTGCTTGTCTTTTAGCTTCACCAGGAAAAATCATATATCCTTCTTCAGCATGTCTAATTGATGGCGCCATTACAGTTTTTAAATCAAGAACACCATGCTCTTCATGCAATTTAATAAGGCCTGCAACTACACCTGGAATCCCAATGGTTTTATAGCCATAGCTATCAGATGAACTGTTTTTACTATCATAATTTAATGGAACTTGTGTTGTTGCATCTACCCCAGATATATTTCCATCTTGAGTTTTATATATTGATTGCAGTCTTCCTCCAATTCCACTCATACTTGGCTCAACAACTGATAATGTGAATGCAGCTGATACAGCTGCATCAAATGCATTACCTCCAATAGAAAACATGTCTTTTCCAGCCTGAGATGCTAGAGGATGAGGTGATGATATAATATCATTCTTATGTTGATTTTTGACACTACAGCCTACAGCCAAAAAACATACAATTAAGTATATATATATATTTCTTAAAAAAGTCATAGAAATAAAAAAAGGGCTTATTAAATAAGCCCTTTTTAGTGTTAGTTATTATTGATTTACCTTAGTTTTAGTAAAAATACCTGGATCTTCTGCAGGTGCATTTGCATTTGAATTTAATTCATTATAAGAATAAGGCATTCTCTCCGGATATGGAGCACCAGGACCATCTACAAGAACAAATGGTACGCTTATAGCGCTATCACTTTTTCTTAGTCTTCTGGCATCATTAAAAGCCATATGCATTCCAAATCCACTTACATACCTTTCCTCAATAACTTCTCTTAAAAAAGCTGATGTTGGATCAATACCATCTGCATTTTCAATTCCTCCAGCATTAAAATCTGCAGCATCAAAAGCAGCATAATTATATGGATCAGTATTGTGATTATCATTTAAACCACCACCTGAGTTTAGCCAAGCTCGAACATTATTAAGGTGAGGTAATCCACTAGATATACCCCCTGATCTTCCCTTAGCTTCTGCAAGAATTAATTGATTTTCAAAATACGTAACCATATTTTGAGGTTCATCTTCTGCAATTACACCAGTATTTGCTGAACCACTAGATGAATTAATTTTATAGTAACCATATCTAGCAGTCTCATCTGTTTTAGAATGATTTCTATTAATTGGATAAGAATTGCTTAATAGCTGTAATAAATAACTTTCAGATCCTCCAGATGAGTTACCAAGGTCTCCCGCTCTTGATCCATTAAGAATGGTAGCGAAAAGGTTTACATCACCTGAATTCTGAGATGCTGGTGGATTATAAGTCATATCACCAGATGCAGAACTAATTCCACTGTTAGCAGCAGAAGCTGCAGCACCATAATCTTTCTTATGAAGATGAAAACGTGCTTTCAAAGTATGAGCAGCAGCTATCCATTTATTTTTATCTCCACCATAGATTATGTCTTGAGATAAACCTCCTGATGGAGCACCAGATAATGTTTGAATACCAGCGTCTAACTTAGATATTGCAGCATTATAAACTGAAACTTGATCATCAAAAATAGGGTCTTCAATCTCAGGATTTCCAGCTTCACTATATGGGATATCCCCCCAAAGTGATGCTGCTGTTCCAAAAGCATGACCTTCCATTATCTGCGATATACCCACTAAAAGAGAATTAGATGAGTTTTCTTGCAGATATTTCATGTTAGTCAAAACACCAACATAAAGTGCATTCCATGAACCGTTTGCTTCTACAGTTGATAAACTATATCCATATATGTTTGCATATAAAGAACTAAAACCTATCAATTGTCCAGAATACATTCCACTGATTCTGTTTAAATGTCCAAGTTGAAGTTGGATAGTTGCTAACTGTGAACCTGTTAAAAATAGCTTGTCTTCAACATCCGATATTAAAATATCATTAGGATTTGAATTAATATCTTCATTTAAGTCCTCACAAGAGAACGAAAATATAAGAACTAAAGCTAATATTGATTTTGTGTATAATTTTTTCATTTTCTTAATAATTTATAGTTAGACTAAACAGAAAACCTTTTGTCTGAGGGTTAGTAAAGTATTCCACACCTTGCGCAACACTTACACCTTTTGTATTTATCTCAGGATCAATTCCATCAACTTCGTTGATGTTAATTAGGTCTCTTCCAGTAAAAGTTAAAACCACATCACTTAAACCAAGAGATTTAATACGTGAGTCATCCCAAATATAACTAAGAGATAAGTCTCTTAACTTTGTCCATGTTGCGTCGGCAATAGAGAAGTTATAAGCTTGGTTATCACCAAATCCTCCCCCGATTCCTGTTCTATACCAGTTTTCATCTAAAAGTACTGGACCTCCTCCGAAATCTTTTATATTACCTCTTACAGTTGTACCAGCAGCAATTGTATTTCCTCTATAGTTTACTAAAGGCTGGTCTAATGTAAGTCTATTTGCAGTCTCTGCTGTTGTTCCAAATCTATTTAATACCCATAGAGTTCTTGGTGAAAATTCACCACCATGAGAGTGTTCAAGAACAGCATTAAGTCTCCATTTTTTATATCTCATATTCATAGATACACCTGCTCTCCAGTCTGGATTTGGATCTCCAAGAACTATTGGACTAGATGTAATTTGAGGGAATCCATTTGAATTTAAATCTAAACTTCCATCTGGATTTGTCTTTGAACCTGTTCCATATAGAGTTCCTAATGGGTGGCCAACAATTGCTCTTGAACTAACTGAAGCTCCAGGAGACAAGTTAATAGTTTCTGTCCCATATAAATCTGTTACCTCATTATCATTTCTAGACCAGTTTATAGCAGTCGAAAGACCAAAATCAGCCTCATCAATTATATCATATCCCCAATCGATTTCCATCCCGATGTTTGTCATTTCTCCATAATTTCCATATTGAGTTGCATAACCTGAAGAAGGAGATAATGTAACATCTAGAAGAATACCTTCTATTATGTTATCATAATATGTGAATGATAAAGACATTCTATCATCAAGGAATCTAAGATCTGCTCCAATTTCCCATTCAGTTTTTATCTCAGGTTCTAGATTAGGATTACCTAAGTTGTTATCCAATCTAAATCCACCTCCAAATAAGTTACTATCTAGTGGATCACTATAAGTTGAATAGCCAAAACCTCCTTCAGCTAAAGTTTCAAATTTATGAGCTGATGGTTGAACACCTACCTGACCCCAAGAACCTCTAAGCTTTGCAAAAGAGATTGCATCAGATTGAATAGCACTTTCAGTTACTACCCATGCTACATCAGCAGCAGGATAGAAAAATGATCCATTAATTGTAGATGCAGATTCTAGCGCACCAGATACATTAAGGAATAACTCATTAGCAACATCAAGGTTAAGTACTCCATAACCTCTATTTGATCTTCTAAAGCTTCTATAGTTGTCAAAACTAGATGCCTCAGAAGAAGTATTCAATGCTGTAGTCTGTTTTGATGAATTTACAAGAAAACCTGTAATGTTTCCAGAAATTCTATTATACTTTCTATCATTATAACTCCAACCAGCTGTTGCGGTAAGATTTATATTATCGGCAAGATCAAAGTTAGCCTTTCCAATAATATCTAATGAAGAATTTCTAATATCAATCACATCCTCCTGGAATTGCCCATTTGCTCTAGAACTAGCATCCCCCACCGGGAAGAAGTAAGTTCTTTTATCATCTGCAACATCTACATTTCCTCTTGTAATTACTGAAAACCAGTTAGTTGGTTTAATAGTTAATTGAGGAGTAACAGTTATCCTATTTACTTTGGTAAGTGATGTTTGTTCATTAACTGTCCAAAGCGGGTTTGTATAAGATTGATTTGAACTTTGACCTATAGGTTTTCTATAAGATCTACCTCTATTAACATATTCTGTTCCTCCAGAACTAGTATATGTACCCTTGTAATCTCTTCCATCAAAATCAGGAGGAGTTCTTAAGAGTCCAAGCATTAATCCTGACACATTTGAACTTTGCTGAATTCTATTTGATTTTGTAAAAGTATAAGCCATCTTAGACGATAAAGTAATTTTATCATTTAATTTTGCTTCATAATTCAAACGAGCATTTGTTCTTTCATAAGTAGCATTTTTTATCATTCCATCTTGATCTAGGTGACCTAGACTAAAGAAATAGGTGCTATTATCTCCACCTCCACTTATAGTTAAATCATTTTGTAAAGCATGACCTGTTCCAAAAACTGAATCAAAGTTTTCATCTACATAAGTTTGAGTAGAATTTTTATCGTCGATTGCTTTATACACTGTACCATTTTCAGCTGTAAAAAATGCACCTGACTTATATGTATCCATACTACCTGATCTCCCTGGGATCCAATCACCCCATGACTCAGCTCTGTTTGTTCCAAAAACTCCACTACGTCCTTGACCCCAAGTATCCTGCATTTCTATTCTTTCTGATATTTCATCAAAAGAGTATGAGGATTTGAATGTAATCTTAGCTTCTCCTCTTGACCCTTTTTTTGTAGTTATTACCACAACTCCGTTCGCAGCTTTACTCCCATATAAAGCACCTGCTGATGCTCCTTTTAAAACCTGAACAGATTCAATGTCATTAGGATTAATATCATTAAGACGTGATCCTTGCGTCACACCTCCATTACTACCAGTAATATTATTTCCACCGGCATATGATGTTGTATTATCCATTGGCACACCATCTACAATTATAAGTGGTTGTATAGAACCATCAATTGTATTTGCACCACGAATTCTAATTGTACTTCCTGCACCTGGGTCTCCGTTTGATCGAGTAATCCTAACACCTGATGCTTTTCCACTTAAGGCATTAACTACTGTAGGTTCAGCAGATCTAATAACATCATCAGTTGCAATAACAGATGAGGTTGATCCTTGTTGATCCCGAACAGCAGCAAAACCAAGAGCAGTAACAACAACCTCTTCTAATTCATTGTCAAGTTGAAGTGATATTGTAATACTATCTTGGTTTCCAACAGTGATATATTCACTAGTATATCCAATATAGCTAATTACTAGAACCTCTCCTGAGTTAGCGTTAATTGTAAAATTACCATCAAAGTCTGTAGAAACTCCAGTACTTGTATTCTCAATAACTACATTGGCTCCAGGAAGAGGACCTCCGTTTTCATCAAGAACAACTCCGCTTATTCCTCCTTGTCCAAATAGAACTAATGAACTGAAAAGAAATAATGTTGTAATAAATTGTTTCATTTTGTTAACTTTTTGTTAAATTTTATTTGAATAAGTTACAAAAAAATAGGACTTATACTAAGAAATATCCTGATAAATAATAGTTTCCTATCTTTGATACTATGGATTCAACATATACATGTTCTCAGTGTGGAATGTCAGTAAAAAGTCAATGTGCTAAATGTGATGAGCCTCTTCTAAATAATTCTATCACTCTTGATAATGGGGATGAGGTTCAAGTTTCATATTGCCCAACTTGTGAAGGTAAGATTAAATCTCCAATGTGTTGCGGAGAAGATATGTCTTGCGTATTCTAAATTGAGATTTTAAACCCTAAATATGACCATGAACTCAAAAAATATCGGCCTAATTTCAGGTCCTTTAGCGTTTATATTCGTTTTACTTTTCTTTCGTCCGGAAGGCTTGAATCCACAAGCTAATGCCGTTTTAGCATCAACAATATGGATTGCAATTTGGTGGATAACTGAAGCCATTCCAATAGCAGTTACTGCTTTATTACCAATTGTTTTATTTCCATTAACTGGTGGATTAGGATTATCTGAAACAACAGCCTCTTTTGGGCATAAATATGTTTTCCTTTATGTAGGAGGGTTTATTCTTGCTATTGCAATTCAAAAATGGAACTTACATAAAAGGATAGCATTAAATATCATTAATTTCATTGGCACCAATGTAGTTAATATAATTCTTGGTTTTATGATTGCTACTGCATTTATGTCAATGTGGATATCAAATACTGCAACAGCTGTTATGATGTTACCAATAGCTATGGCAATTGTATCGCAATTGAGAGATAATCCTGACACAATTGAAGATGAAAATAAAATTTTTGGAAAAGCTATAATGCTAGGAATAGCATACAGTGCATCAATTGGAGGTTTAGCTACCTTGATTGGGACACCTCCTAATTTAGTTTTAGCAGGAGTAGTCCAAGAATCATTTGGATATGAAATTACCTTTGCACAATGGTTTAAATTTGGTTTTCCTATCTCCATAGTTCTGTTATTTTTATGCTGGAAATACCTAACAGGTTTTGCCTTCAAGTTTAAACAAAAGTCATTCCCTGGAGGGCGTGCAGAAATCAGAAAACAATTAATATCATTAGGTCAAGTTAGTTATGAAGAAAAGTTGGTAGCTATAATATTTGCCTTAACAGCTACTGCATGGGTTACAAGAGATTTTGTTCTAAAACTAATAGTTCCTTCTATTGATGATACTATTATAGCTATGATTAGTGCAGTCATAATTTTTTTAATACCAACAAAAAATAAAAAAAGACGACTGTTAAATTGGGAAGAAGCTGTAAAATTGCCATGGGGAATTTTGTTATTATTTGGAGGAGGGATGGCCTTAGCTGCAGGTTTTAAAGATAGCGGATTAGCTTTATGGATTGGGACTCAAATGACATTATTAGATGGTGTCTCTTTGTTTTTACTAGTATTTATCTTAATTGCTTCTGTTAATTTCTTAACTGAAATTACGTCTAATCTAGCAACTACTGCTATGTTGTTACCTGTTCTATACCCGATGGCAATGACAATTGATGTACATCCATTTATTTTAATGGTTTCTGCAACAGTAGCTGCTTCTTGTGCATTTATGTTACCTGTTGCAACTCCCCCTAATGCTGTAGTTTTTGGCTCAGGTTATTTGCGTATTCCTGATATGGTTCGTGTTGGCATATGGATGAACCTACTCTCAATAGTTCTTCTAAGCCTTATTGTATATTTTTTACTTCCATATTTATGGGATTTTGATCCTTTGAAATATGTAGTTCCACAAAATTAGTTAGTCATCTTTAATTTCAGGATAATCGACACCTAATTGCTCGAGATAAGTATCATACTTAGTTTCATCAAAATAAAATTTTTCCATCTCAGATCTATACTTTTCCATTTTATCTGTATTAAGATAAAAAGGTGGTGGATCTGTATCAGAGATCATTGGTCTGTAGAAGTCCGCTTTGCTTTGAACATTATTAAAGTAATCTTTAGCTTCAATTAATTTATTAGGTTTTGTCAAAAAGTCTATTACAGTCATAGCAACTACTTTTGCTCCAGCATCTGCTCCTTTATGGGCTATAGGTGTAGCTGCAGCAATACTTGCTGACCAGTGATGACCTGTTGAATTCGGAATATTTGATGGAAACCTCAATACAACAGTAGGTACTTTCCATGACACATCACCAATATCATCTGATCCTCCACTTATATCATATGGTAGAGGCTCACGTAGAGGAGGTAATTTTGTTGCAAGCCCATTTTGGGATTCAATTCCAATTACTTTTTGCACTGCCTTTGCTAATTTTTGATCATCTTCAGACCACTCTGGTAATCCAACTTTTTTAATATTTTCATACATTTCTTCAGCAATTACCTTGTTGAAATGTCTTGGCCAAGCAGCTCCTAAAACTTCTGAATCGTAACTTGTATTGGTCATTAAAGCAGCACCTTGAGCCATTTTATCTGCAGTGTCATACATATTCATTATCCCCGTATAAGTTATTTCTCTTAAAAAAAACCAAATTGATGCTTTTGAAGGGACAACATTAGGTTGATCTCCAGCATCAAGGAAAATTGAATGAGATCTTTGAAGAGGATGAAGGTGTTCTCTTTTATAATTCCATCCAATATTCATCAATTCAGCTGCATCTAGTGCGCTTCTTGCTCTCCAGGGTGAACCAGCAGAATGGGCTGTTTCTCCATAGAAGTTATATTTAACTGAAATAAGCCCAGTTCCTGATGGCCTTCCCCATGAGGTAGACATATTAGAACTAACGTGAGTAAAAATACACATATCAACATCATCAAAATAGCCATCTCTAACATACCACGCTTTGGAACCTAATATTTCCTCTGCAACTCCAGGCCAAAGTAGAAGTGTTCCATTAATATTATTTTCTTCCATTAATTTTTTAACAGATAATGCAGCAGTAATTACAATTGGAACACCAATGTTATGTCCTTCGCCATGTCCAGGGGCACCTTCAACTACAGGTTTCTCATATGCTACTCCAGGGTATTGAGAAGTAGAAGGAACTCCATCAAAATCACTACCAAGAGCAATAACAGGTCCTCCTTCACCATTTGACCATGAGGCTAGCCATGAGGTTGGAATACCAGATATTTGGTATTCAACATCAAATCCATTTTCTTCAAGTATTCTGCTTAGATATTTTGAAGTTTCAAATTCTTGAAACCCAAGCTCACCAAAACTGAAAACTTTATCAATCATGACCTGTGTCATTTTTTTATCTTCTTCAACTAATTGTGCTGCTTGATTTTTAAGATTATTAATTTTTTTATTTGAATATTTCTTCTGAGCATTAAGGTTCATCCCTACTGAAAGAACCATTACAGAAGTAATTATTGTAGTTATCGTTCTCATATTAGTATATTTATTTAAATATAATAATATCTTTTAATAGTGATATCTTTTAAAGGATTCAATTGCAGCATAATCTGCAAGTCCCATTTTTTTATATTTCAGTGCAGTCTCTTTATTTCTTTCCTCTGCCCTAACCCAAAATTCCCTTAGATCTTGTCCTTGAAACATAACACCATCCTTTTGTGTTTGGTGAAAGAAAATTGAAGTTCTTTTTCTTAATACTTGATTTGGACTCATTGGTACAGCCATATCTATATCATGAATATCCCATTCTAACCAGGCTCCTCTATAAAGCCATAGCCAGCAATCTTTAATAAACTTTTCTTTTTTTATTGATTTTAATGAATCGAATATTATGTTTAGACATACCTTATGTGTTCCGTGTGGATCTTCTAGATCTCCAGCTGCATAAATTTGATGAGGCTTTATTTTTTTAATTAATGAGACTGTCTTTTCTATGTCTTTAGTTGTAGGAGTATTTTTTTGAATCTTACCAGTTTCATAAAAGGGTAAATTCATAAAATGAGTATTCTTATCTGGAATCCCTATATAACGAGTAGCAGCAATTGCTTCACTTTTTCGTATAAAACCTTTTAATCTTCTAACTTGTCTTGAGTCAATTTGATCAATTTTTTTATTTTTTAACTCTTTGATTAGATTTTTAACATCATTGTTTTTATCTATTTCAGTAACATCTTTTGAGACTTCGAGAAACTTTAATGCATCATGGTCAGTAACAGCTATATTTCCAGAAGTTTGATATGCAACATGAACATCATGACCTTGTGCAACAAGTCTATCAAAAGTTCCTCCCATTGATACAACATCATCGTCCGGGTGTGGACTAAATATTATAACCCTTTTTGGGTTGGGAGATTTTCTCTCTGGCCTTGTCGAATCATCTGCATTTGGTTTTCCACCAGGCCATCCTGTAATTGTATTTTGAAAATGATTGAAGATTTTAATATTTAATTCATATGAAGATCCTTCAAGTGCTAATAAATCAGAAAGTCCATTTTGGTTATAATCTTCATCAGTTAATTTAAGTATAGACTTACCACTAATTTCACTTAGCCATGCTACAGCTCTTCTTGTCATTAAAGAAGTCCACTTACAAGTATCAACTAACCATGGAGTTTTAGATTTTATCAACTCACTTGCTGATTCATTATCTAGCACTAAAGTTGTATTTTTATGCTTTTGAAGATATGAAACAGGAACTAATGATGTTACATCTCCTTCAACCGATTTTTTTACAATTAAACTCTTATGAATCCCCCATGCCATAACTAATATTCTTTTAGAATTAAAAATAGTCCTAACACCCATAGTAATTGCAGTGTTTGGAACATTTTCTATTCCTCCAAAAGTTTTACTAGCGTCAAATCTAGTAGTATGATCTAGTGTAATTAACCTAGTTTTAGAATTGAAATGTGACCCAGGTTCATTAAAACCTATATGACCTGTTCTACCTATCCCTAAAAGTTGAAGGTCTATTCCTCCGGACTCTTTAATTTTATTTTCATAAAAATCACAAAACTTTTCTATATCATTAGGTTTTACTTTTCCAGAAGGAATATTTATATTTCCTTTAGGAATGTCTAGGTGATCAAATAGATTCTCATTCATAAAATGATGATAACTATTCTTATCATTAGGTTTTATTGGATAGTACTCATCAAGATTGAATGCAATAACATTTTTAAAGCTAATAGATTCTTCTTTATGTATTCTAATTATTTCTTTATATACAAGGGTTGGAGATGATCCAGTTGCAAAACCTAGTACACATTTTTTCCCTTTCTCATGTTTTGATTTAACAAGGTCACATATCTCTCTTGCTATTAAATTTGATGCAATTTCAGAATTGTCAAAAGTTACAGTATGGAGTTTCTCAAATCTAGTCCCTTCATTTATTCCAGGAGATTGATATTTCAGATTTTTTTTACCCATTGTCGATAATATGGAGCTACAAAGTTAATAATGTTTTAATTTAAAATTATTCTTTTATTTTTTTAATTTTTATATTCATGGCTTAATTTATGGATACATTAATTATTGGTAGTGGCCCAGCTGGATATACAGCTGCAATATATGCAGCTAGAGCAGATTTAAAGCCTGTAATTTATACTGGTCTTGAACCTGGTGGTCAATTGACAACAACTACAGATGTTGACAACTTTCCCGGATATCCAAAAGGAATAGATGGTCCTAAAATGATGGATGAATTGAAAGAACAAGCCGAAAGGTTTGGAACTGAAGTGAAAATTGATTTTATCTCTAAGGTAGAGTTCTCAAAAAACAAAGGAAGTCTTCATAAGGTGTTTTCTCAAGACGGAACAGAAATTGAGGCCAAAACAATTATAATTTGTACTGGAGCTTCTGCTAAATATCTTGGACTACCAAGTGAACAAAAATTAATTGGTGGTGGAGTGTCTGCATGTGCAGTTTGTGATGGGTTTTTCTATAAGAATCAAGAGGTGGCTGTTATTGGTGGTGGTGATACTGCAGTTGAAGAAGCCACTTATTTAGCTAAAATATGCTCTAAAGTAACTATGATTGTTAGAAAAGATCACCTAAGAGCTTCAAAGGCTATGCAAAATAGAATTACTAAATACCCTAATATTTCCATTTTATATAATCATGAAGTGGAAGAGGTTATTGGAGATAACCTAGTTGTGGGTATAAAAACAATAAATAATTTAACTAAAGAAACAAGTGAGATAAAAATAACCGGGTTATTTTTAGCTATTGGACATACTCCTAATACCGAAATTTTTAAAGGACAAATCAATATGGATGAAAGTGGATACATAATTACAGAGCCTAAATCAACTATTACAAATATACCTGGAGTTTTTGCAGCTGGAGATGTTCAAGATAAAGAATACAGACAAGCTGTAACTGCTGCTGGAACAGGATGTATGGCGGCTTTGGATGCTGAAAGATATTTACAGGAAATTTAAATTCTCTTTATAGCTCTTAGCCATCTTTCGGGAATATTATTATTTAATGCAGAAATATAATCACTTTCAAGACAAGGCAGATATCTTTTATTTACATTTTTCTCAGATAAAATAATTTCTAACCACCATCTTTCACTTTCTTTACTCTTGATAAAAATTAAATCTCTTCCTGATACAGAAACATTATATCTTATAAATCCTGACTCATCACTAAATGTTGGTTCAGAAAATCTAGAATTAACCCCTTCAATAAAATACCAGATTATTTGAGCATAAAGTTTAGTTGAAATAGAATTGTTCAATAGTTCAAACAGACCAAAGTATTTGCATTTATCACTTATTCCAGAGTATCTAGATAGTATACATGTTAGCCTACTGTCAATACCATTAGGATTACCATATTCAGAATCTCCAGATGAGACCCAAGATAATGCTTTCATATCTAAGCCTATTATATGTGCATCCCTTAAAATTGGTTCTGCACATTTATCATTCCCTATCAAATCTCCCAAAGAAATATAATCAAAAAAAAGCTTCTCCATCAGATCTATCTCGCTTGGAGAGCAAAGATGTCTTTGGTAACCTAAATTTGTAAAGTCATTTAGTTTTGACGAGTCATCAATAATTATTTTATTCATATATGATCTGCTTGATAGAAGATCTTCTTCTTGGTGAAGATCAAATTGATTATCTATCGATACAATATTTACCTTTTTATTATAATCATTATAAGACTTGAAGATTGGAAAAATTATGTCATTACTTCCCCCTATCAATATTGTTATTATATTTTTTTCTCTAAGAAAAAGGCATATTTCAGTAATTGCGTGGTATGTATCTTTAGTTGATTCTCCATCTGGAAGATTTCCTAAATCAGAGATAGACTTTCTCCACTTTCCAAGATTTAATTTATAGAACTCATTTCGAAAATTAGATAAATTGAAATCGACTGATTTAAAATATGAATTTCTAGTTTCACTAATTCCTATAATTGCAACATCAGTTGATTCTAGATCAGGGAATCCTAATCTACTTGTATGAATTTGAATCTTTTCTCCAATTGAACCTATCTTATTTGAATTTGCGAGATTAATTATATCGTCGTTAATAGGTTTGAGAAGCTCAATACTCATTTCTTCTTTTTTGTTTTAAGATAATTTTGTGCTTCTTCTAGTGAAATCTTTGTTGGATCAATTTCTTTAGAAATCTCAACTTTTTTCTTTGGATTAGAAATTGCAGATCTACCCCATCTAGTTTTTTCAATTTTTATTTCATGTTCAGGCCACTCTTTAATTAACTTATCCTTGTCTTTCTGGATTTTATTTTTAATTAATTCTTCTATATTTTCAATAGTAAGATTATCAAAGTCATAGGTCTTATTTACATTTATAAAGCCTTCATTCCATTTTATATAAGGTCCAAACCTTCCGACCCCTTTTGTCACAGGTAATTCATCATAAAAATGAATTGGTTCATCAGCTTTGAGTTTTTCATCAATTAGCTCAATTGCTTCACTGATCTCTATTGTATGTGGATCAAAATTAGTTGGAATTGAAATAGATTTTGATGAAAATTTAATATACGGTCCATATCTTCCATTATTAACTGTAATAGTTTCATTCTTATACTCACCTATTTCTTTTGGAAACTTAAATAAGTCAAGCGCTTCTTCTAAGGTTATATTTTCAAGTTGTTGATCCTTAGTTAAACTAGCAAAAATTGGTTTTTCTTCATCTTCTGTATTACCAATTTGAGCAAGTGGTCCAAATCTTCCAAGTCTAACTTTAACAACCCTTCCTGATTTTGGGTCATTTCCTAGAATTTTTTCTCCTGATTGTCTCTCTGCAGTTTCATTAACTTCAGTTACATTAGAATGAAAATCTTTATAGAACCTCTTAATTATTTCAGACCATTTTTCATTTCCAGATGCAATTTCATCGAAATTCTTCTCTACCTCAGCTGTAAACCCATAGTCTAGAATATTTCTAAAATTCTCAACCAAAAAGTCATTAACAATTACTCCAATATCAGTAGGAATAAGCCTACCCTTGTTTGAACCTGTTTTTTCTTTTAAAATCCTATCTGAGATTTCATTATTTGAAAATTCAAATAATTTATAATCTCTCTCAGAACCTTCATTACTTCCTTTTTCAATATATCCTCTTTTTTGAATTGTTGAAATTGTTGTTGCATATGTTGCGGGTCTTCCAATTCCAAGTTCTTCCATTTTTTTAACTAAAGATGCTTCAGTATATCGAGATGGAGGTCTTGAAAACATCTCTTTTGAAGTTATTTTATCTAGTTCCAGATCTTCTCCTTCAGTAATTTTTGGAAGTACGGCTTTCTCTTCTTCACTCTCATCATCCGTGCCCTCAAGATAAACTTTCAGAAAACCTTCAAAAATTATTACTTCTCCAGTTGATGTAAATTTATAGTCGTATTTATTAGATTGTATTTTTACTATAGTTTTTTCTATCTCAGCATCCGCCATTTGAGAAGAAATTGTTCTCTTCCAAATTAATTTATATAATCTTTGCTGGTCGAAGTCAGACGTTATCTCTTCAACATCTATTTTGGTGGGTCTAACAGCTTCATGAGCTTCTTGTGCAGATTTGTTTTTATTTTGAAAATCTCTTGAATAAACAAATTTGTCACCAAATTTTGATTTTATCTTATTAATTATCGACTCTTTAGCTTCATTTGAAATAGTAACACTATCTGTTCTCATATAAGTTATAAGTCCAGCTTCATATAGTTTTTGAGCAGTACTCATTGTCCTAGAAACTCCAAAACCAAGTTTTCTTGATGCTTCTTGTTGAAGAGTTGAAGTTGTAAAAGGAGGAGTCGGTGATCTCTTTGATGGCTTCTTAGATAAAGAGTTAATATGAAAAGTTGCATTTTCATTTTGAATTAAAAAGTTTCTTATTTCTTCATCTGAATTAAACCTAGTGTCAAGTTCAGATTTGATTGACTTTCCCTCTAGATTATTAAAAATACCTTGAGTCTTGAAGCTACTTTTAGATTCATGCTTTTGGATTTCCCTTTCTCTTTCTACAATTACTCTAACGCAAACTGATTGAACTCTTCCTGCGGATAGTCCAGTCTTAACTTTTTTCCATAAAACAGGAGATAATTCATATCCAACAAGTCTATCTAAAACTCTTCTAGCCTGTTGAGCATTAACTAGGTTGTAATCAATTGATCTTGGATTGTCTAAAGCCTTTAATATCGCATTTTTGGTGATTTCATGGAAAACAATTCTATCAGATTCTTTATTACTTAGATTAAGATTCTCATATAAATGCCAAGCAATTGCTTCACCTTCTCTATCTTCATCACTTGCTAGCCAAACTTTTTCAGATTGTTTAACATGTTTTTTCAGGTCTTTAATAACCTGTTGTTTTTCATCTGGTATAATATATTTTGGTTTAAAATCATTATCTACATCAACTCCAATCTCACTAACAGGTAGATCAGATATATGACCAACACAAGAGACGACCTTATAATCTTCTCCTAGTATTTTTTCAATTGTCTTTGCTTTTGTAGCTGACTCTACGATAACTAAATTTCTTGACATCAAATAAAAATTTGGGCTTAAAAGTAAACAGATTTATTTTGTCAAAAATATAAAAATTAATTTTTCTCAATTTTTACTGTACTTTTTTTTGATAATTTTTTAAAAAAACAAAGTACTTTTGTATATAATTATGATAGTAGAACAAATATATACAAGCTGTCTATCTCAGGGCTCATATTATATTGAGAGTAATAATGAAGTAGCAATTATTGACCCCATTAGAGAAATAGATTCATATATAGAGAGAGCGAGTAAAACAAATTCCAAAATAAAATACATTTTTGAGACCCATTTACATGCTGATTTTATAAGTGGCCATATTACCTTGGCAAAAAGAACAGGAGCTGATATTGTTTATGGGCCAGATGTTGAAACGTCTTTTAATATATTATCTGCAAAAGATGGACAAGAATTTAAAATTGGAAACATTACAATTCATGCAATACATACCCCTGGGCACACCCTTGAAAGTACAACATATCTTCTAAAAGATGAAAATGGAGATGAATATGCAATTTTTACAGGTGATACATTATTCATAGGAGATGTTGGGAGACCTGATCTATCTCAAAACAGTAAAGTTGATAGCAAATATTTGGCTGGATTGCTATATGATAGCCTGAGAAACAAAATTATGACGTTAGATGATAAAATAATAATTTATCCAGCTCATGGAGAAGGATCCTCATGTGGGAAAAATCTTAGTTCTGAAACATTTGGAACTCTTGGTGATCAAAAGAAAACAAATTACGCACTAAGAGAGAGTATGACAAAGACCGAGTTTATTGATGAGCTCTTGGATGGACTTGATAAACCGCCAAAATATTTCCCCTTGAATGTCTCAATGAATAAAAACGGGTATAATGATTCAAAAGAAGTCCTTGAAAAAAATTTAAACCCTCTTGACCCTGATAAATTTGAAGAATTAATTTCGAAAAGAAATGCAATTGTTCTTGATGTTAGACATCAAGATGATTTTGCTAAAGAACATATTCCCAATTCTATCTTTATAGGATTAGATGGGAGGTTTGCTCCATGGGTAGGAGAAATCCTAGAAGATATTAATACACCTCTTTTAGTATTAGTACCTAATGGGAGAGAAGAAGAAGTGATTACTAGATTATCAAGAGTTGGTTTTGATCATACCCTAGGGTATTTAGAAGGAGGTATAGAAAATTGGAAATCAAAAGGTAAATTAACTTCATCAATAGACTCAACTGAAGGATCTGTTCTTAAAGATCTGGGAAACAAATCAAATAATTCTATTCTTGATGTAAGAAGTCAAAGTGAACATCAAAATGAGTCTATATCAGGTTCTCTTAATATTCCTTTAAAATTGGTGAATCAGTCTATAAATCAGATTGATTTTAAATCAAAATTTTTTATTCACTGCCAAGGTGGATATAGAAGTATGATAGCTGCATCAATATTAAAAAAGAATGGTATACACAGCTTTTACGACGTTAAAGGGGGGTATAACTCAATAAAAAAGGCTAGTCTGAACACCTAGATACTGACAAATTGGCATAATTTAATATAATTCGTTACTTTTACAAGTCAAATTATTAAGTAATTAAAGAGAATAAACTATATATAGAGACTTATGGCTGTCAGATGAACTTTTCTGATAGTGAAGTTGTTGCCTCAATTCTTAAGAATAAAGGCTATGAATTAACTGATAATTCTAAAGACGCAAGTTTAATACTGCTTAATACATGCTCAATTAGAGATAAAGCTGAACAAACTGTTAGAAATAAATTAAAGAATTTTAATTCTTTGAAAAAAGATAACGATAAGCTAAAAGTTGGAGTATTAGGATGTATGGCAGAGAGACTAAAAGAAAAATTCTTGGAAGAAGAGAAAATAGTTGATCTAGTAGTAGGCCCAGACTCTTACAAGGATTTACCCAACCTATTAAATGAAGTTGAAAACAATCAAAGAGCTGTCAATGTTATCTTGTCTAAGTCTGAAACTTATGGAGATATTTCACCTGTCAGAATTCACAATAATGGCATTAGCGCTTTTGTATCTATTACAAGGGGGTGTGATAATATGTGTACTTTTTGTGTTGTTCCCTTTACAAGAGGAAGAGAAAGAAGTAGAAGTCCTGAGAGTATTATTAGAGAAATGCAAGAGCTTTCAGATAAAGGATATAAAGAAGTCACTCTTCTTGGGCAAAATGTAGACAGTTATTTATGGTACGGAGGGGGGCCAAAAAAAGATTTCATTAAAGCGAATGAAGAAAAAAAGAAAAATTCAATAAGATTTTCTCAACTTCTTGACCTAATAGCAACAAGCTTTCCTAAAATTAGAATTAGATTCTCAACATCTAACCCTCAGGATATGACTATTGATGTTATTAGGACTATGGCTAAATATGAAAATATATGTAATCATATTCATTTACCAATTCAATCTGGGAGTGATAGAATTCTTAAGAAGATGAATAGACTTCACACTCGACAGGAGTATCTTGATCTTATAAAAAAAATTAAAGAAATTATTCCAAACTGTGGAATTTCTCATGATATAATGACTGGCTTTCCAACTGAAACTGAAAAAGACCATCAAGATACATTAACTTTGATGGAAGAGGTAAAATATGATTATGGATATATGTTTGCCTACTCTGAAAGACCAGGAACTTATGCTGCAAGGAAGTTTGATGATGATGTAAATAATGATATTAAACAGAGAAGGCTTGAAGAAATAATAAATTTGCAACAAAAACACAGTAAGGAAAGGAATCAAAGGTTTATTAAAAAAACATGTCCTGTTTTAGTGGATAAATCATCCAAAAAATCAAAAGAATTTTGGAGTGGTAGAACAAGCGAAAACAATGTAGTTGTATTTCCTAAACAAAACTTCTCTCCTGGAGAAATTGTTGACGTTACAATTGAAGACTGTACTTCAGCTACATTAATTGGTAAAGTAAAAAAGAAATCAATTGCAATCTAGTATGGAATCAATTCAATCGGTAAAGCAGAGGTTTGGAATTATTGGAAATAATGAGAAGCTAAACAGAGCTCTTGAAAAATCTATTCAGGTTTCAAATTCTGATATTTCTGTTCTTGTCACTGGAGAAAGTGGAGTTGGTAAAGAAAATATTCCTAAAATAATTCATCAGTATTCACATAGAAAACATGCAAAATATATTGCTGTTAATTGTGGGGCTATTCCTGATGGCACAATAGATTCTGAACTATTTGGGCATGAAAAAGGTGCCTTTACAGGGGCTACTAGTAATAGGAGTGGATATTTTGAAGTTGCTGATGGAGGCACTATTTTTTTAGATGAAGTTGGAGAGCTCCCTCTTTCTACTCAGGTTAGGTTACTTAGAATTCTTGAGAGTGGTGAATACATAAAAGTAGGTTCGTCAAAAGTTGAAAAAACAAATGTTAGGATTGTTGCTGCAACAAATATAAACATGGAAGATGCTATAAGTTCTGGCAAATTCAGGGAAGACCTTTTTTATAGATTAAGTACAATTGTTATAAATATTCCTCCATTAAGAGACAGAAAAGAGGATATTCCAATTCTCTTTAGGAAATTTGCATCAGACTTTGCTCAAAAATATAATATGCCAACTTTAAGGCTTGATGAGAAAGCTGAAGATTTGTTATGTCAAAATGAGTGGAGAGGTAATATTAGACAACTAAGAAATATAGCTGAACAAATGTCTATACTTGAAAAAGAGAGACTATTAAATAGTGAAAATTTAGATGGATATTTACCAAATAAAACTAGCAAACTACCTGCTAAACTTGATAGTATAAAAAGTGATTCAAATTCATTTTCATCAGAAAGAGAGATATTATATAAAGTTCTATTTGATATGAAGAGCGATTTAACTGATTTAAAACAATTAACTTTAGAATTAATTAAAAATGATGACTCTACTGAAGTAAAAGAGAAAAATCGAGGGCTGATTGACAAAATTTATGGAGATAAGAGTCAAGAGGAAAAAGAAATGTCACATGAGATAGACTCAGTAAATATTAAAGATTCTAGTTTAAGCATTGGTAATGAAGAAATCAATAATTCTGAAAAATTTGAGTATGCTGAAACTATAGAGGAAGAGGAAACACTTTCACTATTAGACAAGGAGATTGAGATGATTAAGCAAGCTCTGATTCGTACTAGGGGGAAGAGAAAATTAGCATCTAAGGAATTAGGAATTTCTGAAAGAACACTTTATAGAAAAATTAAACAATATAACTTAGGAGATATAAATGAGACATAAATATATATTTATTGGTTTTTATTTAATAGTTAGTGCATGTGGAATTTATTCTTTTACCGGTTCATCTATTCCAATAGGAGCAGAAACTTTTCAGGTCAATTATTTTGAGAACAATTCTGGTGGTAAACCTGGATCAACAATAGAACCAGGGCTTGATAGAGACTTTACCATAGCGCTTCAAGACCTAATAGTTAATCAGACGAGTCTAAGTCTTGTAAATGAAGGTGGAGATTTATTATATGAAGGGGAAATAACTGAATTTAGTATAACTCCAATGGCAGCAAGTGCCGAAATGAGAGCTTCACAGAATAGACTTACAATGAGAATTACTCTTAACTACGAAAACAGGCTAAATGAAGAAGACAATTTCTCAAAACCTTTTTCTTTTTATTATGATTTTCCCGGCAATCTTCAACTATATGATGTTAAGGATTCAGCATTATCTGATATTTTTGAGAGAATTACTCAAGATATATTTAATGAGACATTAGCAAAGTGGTAATTTATGGCATCTGAAAAATTTAACTTTATTATAAATAACTTCAAACCAAAGGATCACAAGCAGTTATCCGACCTGAAGGTACTATTTAATAAGTACCCCTATTCACAGACTATCTCCGCATATTACCTTAAATCGATAAAGGATCAAAATAAACATAACTTTTCTCATATGCTTAGAAGAACTGCAATTTTATCATTTGATAGATCCAATCTAAGAAATTGGATTAGTTCTGATATAAGTCAAGGAAAAGAAAGAAGTGAAAATAAAATAGACAAACAGACTGAGGATAGATTCACTTTTTTAGATTGGTTTGATCAAATCTCTAATAATAAAAATAACATTGATGAAAAAATAAATCTAATTGAAAGCTTTATCGATAATAAATCTAAAAGAATTCTTAAGAATAATGACAAAGAATATAAATTTGATATCAGTAAATACGATAAAGATAATCCAGAGCTTGTGACAGAGACACTTGCTAAAATTTTAACCAATCAAAAAAAATATAAAAAAGCTATAAAAGCATACAGGATATTAAGTTTGAAATATCCAAAAAAAAGTAGTTTCTTTGCAGACCATATAAGGGAAATTAAAAAATTAGATAAAGAGTAAAATAATGGGAACATTTTGGATATTTATTTCGTTAATTGTTTTTGTTTGTTTTCTTTTGATACTTGTTGTAATGGTTCAAAACCCAAAAGGGGGTGGCCTTTCATCAACATTTGGTGGAGCTCAACAACAAATTGGAGGAGTTCAAAAAACAACTGACTTTCTTGATAAAAGCACATGGATCCTGGCAATAATTCTTGGCTCATTAATTCTTGTTTCTAATGTATCTTTAATTAATGATTCTAACGATAGTGAATCTATTTTAATTGATGAATCTACTTTTGAAGAAACAATTCCAGAAATTCCAGAAATTCCAGAAATTCCAGAAAGCACTGGTGAAAACAACTAATCTATTTGCTGTGCCAAAGTGTCATCTATTTATTATTGGCACAGTTTATGAAAAAATTAAAATAAATTATAGTTATGAGTAAAATGAACATTAAACCACTAGCAGATAGAGTTCTAGTTCAGGCTTCAGAGGCTGAAACTAAAACATCTTCTGGGATAATTATTCCAGATACTGCAAAAGAAAAACCTCAAAGAGGAAAAATAGTAGCTGTTGGTCCTGGAACAAAGGAGAATCCAATAACAGTTAAAGTTGGAGATATTGTACTTTATGGTAAATACTCAGGGACTGAGCTACAACATGATGGAATGGACTATTTGATTATGAAAGAAAGTGACATTCTAGCAATTGTTTAATTAAAAACTTAAAAAAATGGCAAAAAAAATTGAATTTGATATAGAAGCTCGTGAAGGAATAAAGCGAGGAGTAGATGCTTTAGCAAATGCTGTTAAAGTTACATTAGGGCCAAAGGGAAGAAATGTCATAATTGGCAAATCTTTTGGGGCACCTCAAGTTACCAAAGATGGAGTTACTGTTGCTAAAGAAATTGAGTTAAAAGACAACCTTGAAAATATGGGTGCTCAAATGGTTAAAGAAGTAGCATCTAAAACTAATGATTTAGCTGGGGATGGCACAACAACGGCTACTATATTAGCTCAATCTATAGTTAATGAAGGCCTAAAAAATGTTGCTGCTGGTGCAAACCCTATGGATCTTAAAAGAGGTATTGATAAAGCTGTTACAGCTGTAGTTGAAGGATTAGAAAAACAATCTGTAGAAATTGGAAGTGCATCTGACAAAATACTTCAAGTGGCAAGCATATCAGCTAATAATGATTCAACAATTGGGACCCTAATAACTGAAGCATTTGAAAAGGTAGGAAAAGAGGGTGTTATTACAGTTGAAGAAGCAAAAGGGACTGAGACTTATGTTGATGTAGTTGAAGGGATGCAGTTTGACAGGGGTTATATTTCACCATATTTTGTCACTGATTCAGAAAAAATGGAAGCTGATCTTGAAACACCTCAAATATTGATTACTGATAAAAAGATTTCAGTTATGAAAGACATACTCCCTATATTGGAGCCTGTTGCTCAATCCGGAAAACCTCTATTAATCATTGCTGAGGATATAGATGGTGAAGCACTTGCAACACTTGTAGTTAATAAATTGAGAGGATCTCTTAAAATCGCTGCTGTAAAAGCACCTGGATTTGGAGATAGAAGAAAAGCTATGCTGGAGGATATAGCTATTCTTACAGGTGGAACAGTGATATCTGAAGAGAGAGGTTTTAACTTAGAAAGCGCTACTCTTGATATGCTTGGAACAGCTGAAAAAGTTACTATTGATAAGGACAATACAACTATTGTAAACGGTTCAGGTAAGTCAAAAGATATAAAAGATAGAGTTAACCAAATTAAGGCTCAAATTGAATCAACAACATCAGATTATGATAAAGAGAAACTTCAAGAAAGACTTGCAAAACTATCTGGGGGTGTTGCTGTTCTTTATGTTGGTGCTCCTTCTGAAGTTGAAATGAAAGAAAAAAAAGATAGAGTTGATGATGCTCTACATGCAACAAGAGCTGCTATAGAAGAAGGAATAGTTGCTGGAGGTGGTGTTGCACTTCTAAATTCTAGATCAGGATTTGACAAAATTAAATCTAGTAATAATGATGAGTCAACTGGAATTCAAATAATCAACAAAGCACTTGAAGCACCTCTTAGAACAATAGTTGAAAATTCTGGAGGAGAAGGTTCTGTAGTCATTTCGAAAGTTCTAGAAGGAAATAAAAACTTCGGATATGATGCCAAAGAAGGAAAGTTTGTTGATATGCTAAAGAATGGTATAATTGATCCTAAGAAAGTTGCTAGAGTTGCTTTAGAGAATGCAGCTTCAGTAGCTGGAATGATTTTAACAACAGAATGTGCATTAATTGACATCAAAGAAGAGGCGCCTCCTCAGATGCCGCCTATGGGTGGTGGTGGAATGCCAGGAATGATGTAATTAAAGTTTTAAAAACTAAACCTGCTAATTATAGCAGGTTTTTTTTGTATTTTAGAATTTCGATAAATTAATGAAGAAAATCACTTCTGCTTTAATCTCTGTTTTTGATAAGTCTGGTATCGATCAGATAGTTAAAAAGCTTCATTCATCTCAAGTTAAATTATATTCTACTGGTGGAACTTATGATTATATCAAAAAGCTAAATATTAATGTTACAAAAGTTGAAGATATAACAACTTATCCTTCAATTTTAAAAGGAAGGGTTAAAACTCTTCATCCAAAAATATTTGGAGGAATCCTAAAAACAGATTCAGAATCAGACAAAAATGATGCTGATAAATATGATATTCCAGATATAGATCTGGTGATAGTTGACCTATATCCTTTCTCAGATACTGTTAAAAAAACAAATGATGCTGATCAAATAATTGAAAAAATTGATATTGGAGGAATCTCTCTTATTAGAGCAGCAGCAAAAAATTTTAAATCAGTACTATGTATATCATCAAAATTACAATATCAAGATTTAATGACACTTTTAGATAAAGATTGTAGTTCAAACATTGAGATTCGAAAAGAGTTTGCAAATAAAGCGTTTAATAATACAATGAATTATGATTCTGATATTTTTAAATATTTCAATCAATCTAACATAAATAAAAAACAGCTTAGATATGGAGAGAATCCTCATCAAGAAGGTTTCTTTATTGGAAACTTAAATAAGATTTTTAATCAATTAAATGGAAAAGATATTTCATATAATAATCTTTTAGATATTGATTCTGCAATTAATCTAATGAAAGACTTAAATTTTGAAAAAAATGTATTTGCAATATTAAAGCATAACAATCCATGTGGAGTTGCAATTAGATCAAAATTAGTTGATTCCTATAAAGATTCGCTCTCTAGTGATAATGTCTCTGCTTTTGGGGGTGTTTTAATCACGAATAGTGAAGTAGATTTTGAAACAGCTAATGAAATAAACAAGTTGTTTTTTGAAATATTAATTGCACCATCATTTGAAAAAGATGCATTAGATATATTAAAATCTAAAAAAAATAGAATAATACTAGAGTTGATTAAATACCCAGATAACAAAAAAAATTATAGAAGCTGCCTGGGCGGTGAATTAGTACAATCTATTGATAATATAATTGATGTCTCAAAAAACTTTGACATTGTTACTAAAGAATCTCCTGATATTGCAATTATCAATGATCTAGTCTTTGCCTCAATAATTGCAAAACATACAAAATCAAACTGCATAATTTTAGCGAAAGATTATAAATTAATTGGATCAGGAATGGGTCAAGTATCGAGAATAGATGCTTTAAACCAAGCTATTGAAAAATCTAAAAATTTTGGTTTTAAATCTGAATTAAGTAGCTGCGTAATGGCAAGTGATGCATTTTTCCCATTTAAAGACTGCGTAGAGCTAGCAAACCTAAATAAAATTAAAAATATTATCCAACCTGGAGGGTCAATAAGAGATAATGAATCTATAAAGTTTTGTGACAAACACAAAATGACAATGGTTTTTACTGGAACTAGACATTTTAGGCATTAATTTGTAATATTTCATTAAATTTGGAATCCAATTAATTTTAAACTAGAAAATGGGAATCTTTACAGAAGAAATTGCTATTGACCTTGGTACAGCAAATACCTTAATTATCCATAACGATAAAGTTGTTATAAACAGTCCTTCAATTGTTGCAATTGATAGGACTACTAACAAAATTATAGCTATTGGTGATGAAGCTAATATAATGCAAGGTAAAACCCATGAAAACATAAAAACTGTTAGGCCTTTAAAAGATGGTGTAATAGCTGATTTTGAAGCATCTGAACAAATGATAAGTACTCTTATTAAGAGTATTCCAACTCTTAAAAGAAGATGGTTTTCTCCTTCTTTAACAATGGTTATCTGTATTCCTTCAGGAATAACTGAAGTTGAAATGAGGGCTGTTAAAGAATCTGCAGAAAGAGTTAATGGGAAAGAAGTATACCTAATTCATGAACCTATGGCAGCTGCAATAGGTATAGGTGTGGATATTGTTAAACCAAAAGGTAATATGGTAGTGGATATTGGTGGTGGAACAACTGAAATAGCTGTAATTGCACTTTCGGGTATAGTTTGTGATAAATCTATAAAAGTTGCAGGAGATGTATTAACAAATGATATTGCATACTATATGAGAACTAAGCATAATTTATTCATAGGAGACAGAACTGCTGAAAAAATAAAAATTGATGTTGGATCTGTTACTGAAAATTTAGATAACCCTCCTGAGGATATGCGTGTACAAGGAAGGGATTCAATATCTGGTAAACCTAAAGAAAAGGTAATCTCTTATATTGAAGTATCAAAAGCTGTAGACAAGTCAATAATAAGAATAGAAGACTCTATAATGGAGACATTATCTCAAACACCTCCTGAATTAGCTGCTGATATATATAATACAGGTATATACTTAGCTGGTGGAGGAGCTCTTTTAAGGGGACTAGATGAAAGACTATCTAAGAAAACAGATCTTCCTGTATATATTGCTGAAGATCCACTTCAAGCTGTAGTTAGAGGGACTGGAATCTGTTTAAAAAATCTTGAAAAGTTCAAATCTGTTTTAATTAAATAAGATTTAATGCAATCAATAATTAATTCTATTATAAAGTATAGGAACTTAATTATTTATTTTTTCTTACTACTATTCTCATTTAATAATCTCTATAATAATAGTGGAATACACTACACTAAACTTGGGAATATTTCAACAGGCATTGCAGGATATTCTGCAAATCAAATAAATAATATAAAAAGTTATTTTAATCTAATAACTGAAAACAAATTACTTAAAGAAGAAAATCTTATTCTTAAAAGGAAAAAGTTAAGTTATTCTCCAAATAAAATGGAGTCTAAAAATTCAGCGCCTAATATTATCTCAGCTAATGTGATTAAAAACACTATTAATAAAAGGAGAAATTTTATTTTGATTGATAAAGGATCAAAAGATGGGATAATAACTGACAGTGGAGTAATAAACTCCTCAGGAATAATTGGAATTATTAATAATGTTAGTCCAGACTACTCAAGTATTATCTCTATTTTAAATACAGATTTAAAAATTAATGTAATGATAAAAAGATTATCAACAATCGGTTCTCTTTATTGGGATGGATATAGCCCTAGTAAAATGATTCTTTCTGACATTCCATCTAGCAATCAAATAAAATTGGGGGATACCATTGTTACTGGAGGAATGTCATTTTACTTTCCGAAAGGGATTCCTATAGGTACAATTTCAAATTATGAGACTAATTTAACCGAAGGGTATTTTGATATTGAGGTTTCAATATTTAATAATTTTTCTTCCTTAAACAATGTCTATGTTATTGATAACCTTGATAATGAGCAAATAAACAAATTAATAAACAATTGAATCAAGAAAATCTAAAATTATTGTCATCAGTATTAATTATTACCATATTTCAAATTGGTATTTTTAATAATATGAATTTATTTAATTTAATTAATCCTAGTTTTTATCTTTTAATCTTTATTCTGTATAGAACAACTTTCGATAGAACTTTATTTATTTTACTAGGATTTTTTGTTGGTTTACTCATTGATTTAACAGCGCAAACCTATGGTTGTCATACAATTGCTGCCATTACAATCTGCTTTTCAAGAGAGTTATTAGAGAAATATTCATTTGGCGTTAATGCCAATTTACCTAAGCCAATGATATCAGGCACGATATTAACAAATAGATTATTTTTCTTCTTTTCAATAGTATTCATTCACCAACTAATTTATTTCTCTTTAGTTTTTTTCAGTTTTAGTTTTATTAGTACAATAATCTTTTACACTTTATTAAACTCTATTGTTACTTTTATTGTAATTTGGGTAACAACTAAAATTTTCTTCGAGAAAAAAAGATGATTAGAAAGAGTTTACTTATTTGGATAACAATAATTATATCTATAATATTCATCTTTCGTCTTGGAAACCTTCAATTATCAAATGATTTTTATAAATCTGCCTCAAATAATAATGCTATACAAGAATTAGCTATATATCCAGAAAGAGGACTAATTTTTGATAGGAATGGAAACCTACTTGTATCTAATCAACCAATGTATGATTTAGAATTAATTCCTGAAAACCTATCTGAATTTGATACACTTGAATTAAGTGAAATACTTGGTATAAGTAAAAATAATCTAATTAATAAAATAAAGGATGCTTATAGTTATTCAAGAAAAATACCTTCAATTATTAGGAGTCAAATTACAAGAGAAGAGAATGCTTTAATACAAGAAAAAATTTGGAAGTATAATGGTTTTTATTTAGTAAAAAAATCTACCAGAGACTACATTTACCCAGTTGCAAGTAATGTAATTGGATATATTGGAGAAGTAAATCCTAACGAGCTAGAGAAAGATGAATACTACAAAAAAGGAGAAAATATAGGTAAACAAGGCATTGAAAAATATTATGAAAAGGAATTGAGAGGAACGAAAGGAAAAAAATTTTTACAGAAGAATAGATTTAATAAAGTGATAGGCCCATACAATAATTCAAGTAATGATATACCTCCTGTAAAATCAAAGAATTTAACCCTTACTATTGATGCTGAATTACAAAAGTATGCTGAGGGATTAATGGAAAATAAAAGAGGAGGAATTGTGGTTATTGAGCCTCAAACAGGAGAAATCCTTAGTCTAGTTAGTTCACCCATATACAGCTTAAATATGCTTTTGGGTAATAAAAGGTCAGAAAATTATAATGTACTATTAAGTGATACAATTAATAAGCCTCTATTTGACAGATCATTACAAGCTCAATATTCGCCAGGCTCTCCATTAAAAGTTTTAAATGCATTAATAGGTCTTCAAGAAAATGTAATTGATACAAATACATCATTTACATGTAATGGAGGACATTATTACGCTAGAAATGCATTTATGAGATGTCATAATACGCCTGGAACAATTAGTGATTTAAAAAATGGAATATATAACTCTTGTAATACATATTTTGCTAGAACATATAAGAGGATTATTGAAAAGTATGGGACTTCTGCTGAAGGAGTTGATTCATGGTCCAACCATTTGAAAAGCTTTGGACTTGGAGACTATCTTGGATATGATCTACCGATAGGGAAAAAAGGCTTCATCCCTGAATCAGATTATTATGATGGTTTGTATGGGGAAAATAGATGGGGGGCTTCAACAATAATTTCTAACTCAATTGGTCAAGGAGAGGTTCTTACAACTCCAATACAGATGGCTAATATTGTTTCTGCAATTGCAAATAGAGGGTTTTATGTTCAACCCCATTTTGTAAAGAAAGTTGATAATGGTCTAATCAATTCATATGAAAGGAAATATACTTCAATCAACAAAGAAAACTTTGATATTGTAATAGATGGGATGTTTGATGTTGTTGAAAAGGGTACTGCTAGAATAGCGAAGGTTAATAATTTAAAAATTGCAGGAAAAACTGGTACAATTGAAAATTTTACTATAATAAATAATGAAAGAAAGCAGCTAACTGATCATTCCACATTTATTGGTTTTGCTCCTATTGATAATCCGCAAATTGCTATTTCAGTATTTATTGAAAATGGCTACTGGGGAAGTAGGTGGGCAGCTCCAATAGCAAGTTTAATTATTGAGAAATATATTAATGGAGAGGTTAACAGAAAATGGTTGGAGCAAAGAATGTTAAACGGAAGTTTATCAGAGGAGTATGAGAAACCATACAAATTTGAGATATTTGAAATAAATGAATAATATTTTTTCTATAAAATATGACTTAATTTCTTTATCAATTTACTTTGCGATTGTTGTATTTGGATTAGTTAATATTTTTTCATCAAATTATAATGAAAACTTAATTTCTTTTTTGGATATATCCTTTCCTATAGGGAAACAAGTCGTTTTTGTTTTAATTTCTATAATATTACTTTTTATAATATTATTTACAAAAAGTAAATTTTTAAATGACAACTCATTTATTTTTTACTTTATCTCTATTATTCTTCTTCTGGGATTATTCATTTTTGGGATAAAAGCTGGTGGAGCAAGATCATGGTATGACCTAGGGTTCATTAATTTTCAGCCCTCAGAATTTGTTAAAATAACAACAAGTCTTTTTTTGGCAAAGTATCTAAGTATTATCCAAACAGATCTATCTAAAAATAGAGATTTATTTTTTATCTCTTTAATAATTCTTATTCCGATATTTTTAATAGCAATACAACCTGATCCTGGAACCGCAATAATTTTTTTAGCATTTTTGTTTCCTATATTCAGAGAAGGCCTAAATATTAAATTTCTATATCATTTAGCTTTCATATTTTTTATATTAATCTTATCATTATCTATAGGGACATATTTCACAATTGTTTTGTTTTTAGCTTTATATATCTCTTATATAGTTTATGAAACTAGAAGTAAAAGAAAAATTAAAATTTCAAAATTCGTACTAACTATTTTCTTATATACATCTTTAGCATTATCTACCAATTACGTTTTTGAGAATGTCCTTGAACAAAGGCATAGAGATAGAATAAATATTGTTTTAGGGAAAGATTTTGATACAAGAGGAATTGGGTATAATACTAATCAATCTAAGATAGCTATTGGATCTGGAGGTTTTGCTGGAGTTGGTTTTTTAAAGGGCACCCAAACAAAAGGAGATTTTGTACCAAGGCAACATACTGATTATATCTTTAGCACTATTGGGGAGGAATGGGGCTTTTTAGGAAGCAGCTTTATAATATTTCTTTTTTGTTATTTGATAGTCAGGGTAATTCAACGGGCAGAGAAACAACATATTCACTATAGGAGGATATATTGTTATTGTTTTGCAAGTCTATTATTTATGCATTTTTTTATTAATATCGGGATGTCATTAGGAATTATACCAACAATAGGGATTCCTCTTCCATATGTGAGTTATGGAGGTTCTAGCTTTTTATCCTTTAGTATAATGTTTTTTATCTATCTCAATTTTGACTCAAGTAGATTAAAAGAGAGTTAATTGTTTTCTTGAAGAGAAAGGCGGTTTAAATAAAATGAGGAAAGATCACTCAGTATGTTAACTGCTTCATCTACATATAAATCTTTTTTTAAATCATCTATCCATCTATTCCTTCTTTCTATTATTTCATCTGGTATTTCATCTCCCATTATTCGGTTATCTCTCAACCATTCAAATTTATAATTAGATTTAAAATCTTCTATTTTTTTAAATTTTTCTGATTCTTTTTTATTATTATCCATATCCATTTTGTAGTTATCATAGTTCAATGAAACAATATTATCCTCCTGTTGTTCTTTTACCCACTTTGCCTGCTCATTTATAATATTAAAAAATTCATTTTTTGAAATCCTATTCTTGCTGTTTTCAAGAGATTCATCATAATATAACTGCTTATTCAGTGGGGAATAATTGGCTGAATTAATTTGATCCCAAGATAAAGGATTTTCAAGATCTCTTTCTCCAATATCTACGTATGAATATCTATTAGGTAATACAATATCACTTTTAACTCCCTCCAATTGTGTTGATCCACCGCTAATTCTATAAAATTTATCTGTTGTTAATTTTATAAAACCTAATTCACCATAAGTATTACCTGAAATAAACTGATTAAGAGAAAGTACATTTTGAACTGTACCTTTTCCATATGTTTGTTTACTTCCAATTATAATTGCTCTATTATAATCTTGTAGAGCGGCAGCTAAAATTTCAGAAGCAGAGGCTGAAAATTCATTAACAAGAATAACTAAAGGTCCATCCCATATAACCGAAGGGTCCGTGTCTTTTAAAACCTCTTTTCTCCCTCCAATGCTTTTAACCTGGACAACTGGGCCTTTATCAATAAAAAATCCTGTAATATCAACAGCTGTCTTGAGTGATCCTCCTCCATTACCTCTCAAATCCATTATAATACCATTTACATTTTCATTTTTTAATTTTAGTATTTCTTTCTTTATATCACTAGCTGCATTTCTTTGACCATAGTCATTAAAGTCAACATAAAAACTTGGAAGAGTTATGAAACCATATTTTTTAGACTCTTGATAAATAAGAGACGATTTTGCATATGTTTCCTCTAATTCAACAATATCTCTTGTTATTTCAACTTGTTCAATACCACCATCTACTCTTTTGACCATTAAATATACTTTTGTTCCTTTTTCTCCTTTGATTAAGTCAACAGCATCACTAAGCTTCATAATAGATATATCTACTGCTTCTTCATCCGGGTTTTGAGATACCCCTAGAATTAAATCACCTACATTCAAAAGTTTATCTCTCCATACTGGCCCACCAATAATAATTTCAGCTATTTCAACTTGCTGATTCTTTTTTAGTAATCTAGCACCAATTCCTTGAAATCTTCCAGATATATTTTGATCAAAAACATCTTTTGCTTGAGGAGCAAGGTAGACTGTGTGAGGATCAAATTGATTAACAATTGAATTTAAGTATATAGAGAACCAGTCCTTTCTTTCCAGATCATCATTGAAATCAAAAAAGTCTTTTAAGTTTTCAAGGATTGCATTTCTAGATTCTATTTCTAACTCAATATCTGATTTTAGTTCTTTTTCACTATCATCTAGGGAATCCTTTTCTTCTTGAACTATTTTCTTTGTTGCAAATCCATCAAGTGTTGATAGTTTTAATCTTTTTCTCCAGATAGAAATTTTATCATTAAGGCCTAAAGCATAATCTAATTGTTCAAAATCTGTAGTTAAATTTTCATCAATGTTAAAATCAAAAGGATTATCTAAAATATCCATATAAAAAGACTCTACCTCATCAACTCTTGACATTAAAGTCTCATAGGTTAAATTAAAGAAATCTATGCTTGATGATTTTATTTGATCATCAATCAACAATTTGTATTGATCAAATTTTTCAATATCTGATTTAAGTAAAAATCTTTTTTGCGGATCAATTGCTTTGATATAGTCATCATATACACTTTTTGAAAAGTTATCATCAATTATTTTAGGATCATAGTGAAGTCTGTCCAAAACTACAGAAACTAACTCAACTAAAAGTTTATCTTTATTTGGATCATCAAACTTATTAGCAGATAATTCAAAAAAAACAATTACTGATATGATCCCAGATGCAAGTATTCCTATTAACCTCATAGATATTGTAATCCCCAAAATTAAATAAAAAAGATGATTATATACGAGCTATATTACTAAACTTTAGTTAAACTATTTCTACTAGTAATGCTTTTTATATATTTACTGAATTATTTTGTAATACTAGTAGTATGGAAAAACCACTGATTTTAGTTACTAATGATGATGGTATCAATGCCCCGGGAATTAGATGCTTAATCGATGTTATGTCTGAAATTGGTGAGGTTATAGTTGTGGCGCCAGATAGTCCTCAATCTGGTATGGGACATGCAATAACTATAAACTCTACCCTACACTGTTCAAAAATTTCATCAAAGTCTTCAGAAAGACTGGAATATAGTTGTTCTGGAACTCCTGCTGATTGTGTTAAACTTGCTGTTAATGAATTAATGCCCAGAAAACCTGATTTATGTGTTTCAGGAATAAATCACGGATCTAACTCTTCAATAAATGTAATATATTCAGGGACTATGAGTGCTGCTATAGAAGCTGGTATTGAAGGTATACCTGCTATTGGGTTTTCACTTTTAGATTATAGATGGAATGCCAACTTTTCTGATAGTAAAAAATTTATTAAAAAAATTACTTTAAATGCGTTGAAAAACAAGATACCAAAAGATGTAGTTCTAAATGTGAATATACCTGCTTTAAAGGAATCTGAGATAAAAGGAATCAAGATATGTAGACAAGCAAAATCCTATTGGCTTGAAGAATTTGATAAAAGAAAAAATCCTTTAGGTCAAGAATATTATTGGCTAACTGGAAAATTCATTGACAAAGATAAAGGTGAAGATACAGATGAGTGGGCTTTAAAGAATGGATTTATATCTATAGTTCCAGTTGAATTTGATTTAACTGCTCACTCAGCTATTAAAGATTTAAATCAATGGAACTTTAAATGAGGTATTATTTAATTGCAGGTGAAGCCTCTGGGGATATATATGGCTCCCAACTTATTTCAGAAATTCAAATTTTAGATCCTAACTCTAAAATACGGTTTTGGGGAGGAGATTTAATGAAATCTAAATCTAATAATCTTGTTAAACATTACAAAGATACATCTGTAATGGGGTTTTTTGAAGTACTAAAACATATTTTCAAAATCCTAAGGAATATAGATTATTGTAAAAATGATATTCTAGAATTTAAACCTGATAGAATAATATATATAGATTATCCAGGTTTTAATTTAAGAATTTGTAAATGGGCCAAAAAGAAAGGATTTAATAATCATTACTATATAAGTCCTCAAATTTGGGCTTGGAAAGAAAATAGAATTAATGCAATTAAAAGAGATGTAGATCATCTACACGTAATTCTTCCTTTTGAAAAAAATTATTATAAAAAAAAACATGGACTTGAAGTAAATTATTCAGGTCATCCTCTTGTTAATTACATAAATAAATTTAAACCTGATGATAAATTTTTTGATAAAAATAAAATTGATAAAAATAAGCCTGTAATTGCTCTATTGCCAGGAAGCAGATTACAAGAAGTTAAAAAGATATTACCAGTTTTTTTGTCAATTATAAAGAGTTTTGAATCATATCAGTTCGTTATTGGAGGAGTAGAAAGTATTAATAAAGAGAAGTATAGTAAATTAATAAAAAATAAGAATGTAAAAGTTGTATTCAATCAAACATATAATTTACTTGCAAATGCAGATGCAGCTATAGTTACAAGTGGGACAGCATCATTAGAAGCTGCTATTTTCTTTGTTCCTCAAGTTGTTTGTTATAAAACAAGTATTATCACTTATTTAATTAGTAAGATATTAGTAAATATTAAGCATATATCTTTAGTTAATCTTATTCTTAATAATGAAGTAGTTGATGAGTTAGTTCAAGGAAACTTAAATTCAATTAGTTTGAAGGATAGTCTTAATAAGATTTTGAAAAAGGACAACAAATCAAAACTACTCGAGTCATATAATGAACTAAAAAGTATGCTCTATAAAGACAACCCATCCAAAAGAACTGCAGAGCTAATTATTAGATAACTTACTATTCAATTCCATGCATCATTTTAACAATCTTCCTACTGGAAAGAATCATTAAAATACCCACAATAGCAGGAAGTATTGTAAAAATTAAAAAGAAAGATGCCATACCATATTCATCAACAATAGGATCTATATAACTACCCGTAATTCCGGCACTATAGTTTGCTATAAAGTTCGCGACAAACCAAACACCAAACATTAAACCAATTAAATTTTTAGGAGCAAGTTTACTAACATAAGAAAGTCCTACTGGTGAAATACATAACTCTCCAAGTGTATGAAATAAATACGCTAATATTAAGAAAACCATACTCTGAGAAGCTGTAACTGCACCAAGAGGTATATTAATAGAACCATAGGAAAGAATAGCAAAGCCTGTTGCAAGGAGAAATAATCCTAATCCAAATTTTACAGGTCCTGAAGGATTATACTTAGTCTGCCAAATTTTTGATAAGATAGGTGCAAAAACAATTATAAAGAATGAATTAAGAATAGCAAACCATGAGGCGGGAACTTCGGTTTCAGAGTTACTAAACTCTCTAGATAACATCCAAATAACAATCCCCCAGATTATTAAAAAACTAGTGCCTAAAAATAAATTTGAAATCATATACTTTGAAAATGTATTTTTAAATAACATAAATAAAATAATGGTAAGTATTATCATTGGCACAACAGTTAGTAGTGTATTAATTATTTTAAAAATAAGTGCACCTGTTCCTGCTAAATCTCTATTTGTATAGTCATTAGCAAAAATTGTCATACTTCCTCCAGATTGTTCAAATCCCCACCAGAAGAAAATTGTAACAAAAGAAAAAATCCCTATAACTAAAAGCCTATCACGTATTACTTTTTTTGAAACAGGAGCTGATTCAATATCTATATTTTCTTTATCAATTAGAGTCTTTTTATGAAGACCTATATTACCAAATATATTTTGTCCATAATGGAATTGGAGCATTCCAAAAAACATAAATATACCTGCCAGTCCAAAACCATAATGCCAATTTACAGTCTCTCCTATATAACCACATAGTAAGATCCCTAAAAATGCACCCGCATTTATACCCATATAAAAAATTGTATAGGCAGCGTCTTTAATTTTTCCATCATCTTTATATAGTTGGCCTACAATTGATGATATATTGGGTTTAAAAAACCCATTTCCTATAATTAAGAAACTAAGTCCAACATATAAATAAAAGTCATAAAAAACTTCTAAAGCCATTGAAGCATGGCCAAGTGTCATTAATAGGGCCCCAATAATTACTGCTTTTCTATAGCCTAAATATTTATCTGCTATAATACCACCAAAAATGGGTGTTATATAAACTAATCCTGTGTACCAAGCATAAAGCTTGAGTGCGTCTGCCCTTTCCCAACCCCATCCTTGATCAGCCATAGATGAAACCAAAAATAAAATTAGTATAGCTCTCATCCCATAATAAGAAAAACGTTCCCACATTTCAGTGAAAAACAATGTAAACAGTCCTGAAGGATGTCCTAGGATGGTTCTCTGATTTATTTCGTCTCCGTTAAAAAGGTAATTCATATTTACTATTTGACTAATACAAGATAAACTAAATTGAGATTCATTTAGCTTATATTTACATAAAGAAAAGAAAATTATGTCAAAAAAAATAATCGGTTTTTCAAAACTTTCTAAACAAGAAAAAATTGAATGGATTTGCACTAATTACTTAGATGATTGTCAAGCCGATATAGAAATATTAGAGAAATATTTAAATACTGATATTAACATTCAATCAATACATGATGCATTTTCTGAAAATACTCTTTCAAATTTTTACTTCCCTTTCTCTATAGCACCTAATTTTCTTATTAATAATAATGATTATTGTCTTCCAATGGCAATAGAAGAGAGTTCTGTTGTTGCTGCTGCATCTAATTCTGCTAAATTTTGGTATGATAGAGGAGGTTTTATTGCTAAAACTGTTAGTATAGAAAAAATTGGACAAATTCACTTTTTATTTCGAGGTGATTTTAAAAAGATAAATAGTTTCGTGAATGAAAATAAAACTAAACTTATTAATTCAACATCTTCAATATCATTAAAAATGAAAGGGCGAGGAGGTGGAATTAATTCTATTACTCTAATTGACAAATCAAGTGAATACAATAATTATTATCAACTTTCTATTTCTTTTAACACAATCGATTCCATGGGGGCCAATTATATAAATTCTTGTTTAGAAATTATTACAAAAAAAATGATTGAGGAAATAGAAAGCTCTAATGATTTAACTGAACAAGAAAAAGAGATAAATATTATAATGTCTATTTTATCTAATTCCACTCCTAATTGTATTGTTGAGGCTAAGGCAGAATGCAAAATAGATGAGATAGGAAATATCAATGGATTAAATGGTAATGAATTTATAGAGAAATACTTTCATGCAATTGAAATATCCAAAATAGATCTTGGAAGGGCTGTAACTAACAATAAAGGTATAATGAACGGTATTGACTCTGTCTTAATTGCTACTGGTAATGACTTTAGAGCAGTTGAGGCTGCTATTCACTCCTATGCAAGCAAAGATGGTAAATATAAAGGATTATCTGAATGCTCAATTGATAATAATATCTTTTCAATTAAACTTAAACTTCCTATAGCTATTGGAACAGTTGGAGGTATAACTGATCTTCATCCTTTGGTAAAATTATCACATAAAATCTTGGGTAAACCAAACTCATCAAGTTTGATGGAAATAATTGCAGTAGCTGGACTAGCTCAAAATTTTGGTGCAATTAAATCTCTAATTACAACAGGCATACAAAAGGGTCATATGAAAATGCATTTAATTAATTTATTGAAAAAATATAATGCTAATGAAGAGCAAATTAATAATGCTACAGATTTTTTTAAAGAGAGAAAAATAACTAATAAGGCTGTACAAGATTTTTTAAATTCAAGTTAACTTATGAATTTATATAGTAATGGAAAATTACTGATTACTGGAGAATATTTAGTTCTGAATGGGGCTGAAGCATTAGCTTTACCATTAAGTTGTGGTCAATCATTAAATTACAAAAAGACTACAAATAATCTTATAAAATGGGCTAGTTATGACTTGAAGAACAATATTTGGTATAGTGCAGTAATTGATAAGAATAATCTAAAAGTAATTGAGTCCTCAGACTATAATATATCTAAAAGGCTTCATGGAATATTAAAGTCTATACGAAATTATAATCCCGAATTTTTAACTCAAAATGGTTATGAAATTGAGACAAAATTAAACTTTGATAAAAATTGGGGATTAGGAAGTTCATCGACCCTAATATCTAATCTATCAAAATTGGCAGATGTTGATCCTTATATTATTTTAAATGAAACATTTGGAGGGAGTGGATATGACATAGCATGTTCTAATCTTAACCAACCTATTTTGTATAGTTTAAAAAATGGCAAAAGAGTTATACGAAAAGTTAAATTTAATCCTGCATTTAGAGATAATCTTTATTTTGTTTATTTAAACAAGAAACAAGATTCAGGTAAAGAAATCATCAGCTATCGTAATCTAAGTATATCTGATTCTGATATTGATAAAGTAACATCTATTTCAAAACAAGTTCTTAAAGCTAAAAGTCAACAAGAATTTAACCTATTACTAGATTCTCATGAGGAAATTTTATCTACTATTTTAAAAAGAGACACAATAAAAAAAGAATTTTTCTCTGATTTTGAAGGTTCAATTAAAAACCTTGGGGCTTGGGGTGGGGACTTTATATTAGCCTCCTGTTCATATAATCCTTCTTCCTATTTTAATGGTAAAGGGTTTAATATAATTTTTAGCTTTAATGAAATGGTTAATAATACAAGCTTCGATTATCTATAATTTCTGCGTTAGATTTAAGGACCTCTACTATAATGGATGAGATTCTTTCAATCTCTCTATCGGTCATCGCACTAGAAATAGCACTATTAAAACTTAAATCTTCAGCAACTTCTCTTGATATAGATTCAATAATATAAATCCCATTGTTACCTAATAATAAACTTGAAACTTTACCAGGATCAAGAGCAAAAGCAGCTCCTATAATATAAGGTTCAGCTCCAGCACCAACAAGTACAGGATCATTTTGAGTTATAGCTGTGGCTCTTTGAACATCAACATTAAAGTTTTCTGCTAATAATTCAAGTGATGGGTTTTTGTAATTCTTATTTAAATAATCAAATTTTACTGTTTTTATAATCTTACTTTTAACATCGTCATATACATCAACTACTTCAGGAAGCTTTTCTTTATTTATTGATTTGACAATAGCTACTATATATCCTTGGGTTAAATTAAATCTTTTCACATCTTCAACATTAGTTGACTTTTCATATAGCCATTTGATTACAGATCTTGAGTCAGGAATGCCAGGAATTTCTGAATCAAAAGGGTCTAGGCTTTCATAATTCAAAACATTTAATGTATTAGAGTCTAAAATCAAATTATTTTTTGCATCGAACTCAATTTGTGATGCAGTTCGATAATTTTGGTTTGAAGTTTCATTAGATGGAACTATTTGTTGATAAATACTCGCTAATAAAACTTTATTAATTCCTTCTTCTCTTTTTTTGTCAACCATTCTTGACAGAACATAATAACTTCCATCTTTGTATGGTCCAAAAGTCTGACCTTTTCCCAATCCATAGAGAATATCTGCAAACTGTCCAGGAAGTTGATCTCTACTCATATATGTTTCTTCATATGGTATTTCAGAATAAGTGTCTACAAATTCAGGAATGTCTTTCACATTTTTAAAACCCTCAATAGAGTCAACTAGTTTAGTTACATCATTATATTGAATAATTCCATCTCTTATGACCTCAAGATTTGTTCTAATATTATTTTCATCAAGATTAGAGGCAATATCTGGAACATAAACATAATCAATAACTCTTGATGGGTCCATCATGAAATTATCTTTATTTTTTCTAATATAATTTGATACCTGCGAATTAGAAATATTAAATAGGGAGTCTGGAATATCTTCAAAAGAAACTTTCACATAATCAATTGTCACTTTATCATTCTCTAAATGATATTCAAGATCAGATTCAATATCAGTGTATGTTACACTAGATGAGATTAGATTAAAAAATATATTTTTCTTAGCTATTGAGATAATATCCTGCTCCTGCATTTTCCAAGAATTGTATGCAGCTGGATTCATTTGTTTTAAATCACTAATAAATTTAGTAAACTTTCTAAAGTCAAAAATCCCTAATTCATTCTGAAAACTTGGATCTGAAACAAGCTCTGGTTGGGCTGATAAGATTTGTTCAAGCTGCTCTTTTCCAACATTAATTCCTAATTTTTCTAACTCTTGAACTAAAACCATATCCTGTAATCCAATTTCCCAAGCATAGTCAACAGCACTGCTATAGTCAAGACCATAAGCATCTTGAACCTGCTGTACCATTAGATTAAAAGATTCGTAGTCTATCTCTTCTCCATTTATTTCACCAACTTTTTGACCTTGAGTCATACCAGATCCTACAAAAACACCAGATATAACAAAAGCAAATAGCGCCATCCCAATAACTACTATTAAAAAAAACGATCTTTTTCTTATTTGACCTAGTATAGCCATTACTTAATTTTAAGCCTCGAAATTACAACTTAGAATCTATTTTTACTATTCTTCGTTAATATTTTTTGAAATTAATATTTTTTCAATTTTTGAGGAGGTTGCCTCTTTAATTTTGATCTTATAATCATCAATTATTATTATTTCTTCTTCATTAGGTATATACTCAATTTTATTAAATATTAGCCCTCCTAAAGTTTCATATGAATCACTTAAGGGCAATTCCATATTGTATTTGTTATTTATGTATTCAACCTCTAGTCTAGCAGAAACTTCAATTACATCTTTATTAACTCTTTTTTCAAAATATTCCACATTATCATGTTCATCTTCAATTTCGCCAAAGAGCTCCTCCACTATGTCTTCAATAGTTAAGATTCCTGATGCACCTCCGTATTCATCAATAACAACAGCCAAACTTTTTCTTTGTCTAGTTAATATTTGAAGTACTTCATTTACAAACATCGGTTCAGGAATAAACTCAATTGGTAACAAAAAGCTTTTAATATCTTCTGGTTTTTTTAGAAAATCAAATGAATGTATATAACCAATTATATTATCAATAGACTTTTTATAAACAGGTAGTTTTGAAAAACCAGTATCAATAAATACTTTCTTTACATCTCCTATATCCATTTTAAGATCTATAGCAGTAATTTCTGTTCTAGGAACCATGATATCTCTTGCTTTTATTTCAGATAACTCTAGAGCATTTTGAAAAATTTCAATTTCAGTATCAATCTCTTCTTGAGAATGTTGAATTTCATTCTCTATAAAGTTCTCTAATTCAACTTTGGTAAAAGAAAGTCTGCTTTCTTTTGAATCTGTATTAAAAAATTTATTTAATATGTAATCTGAAATCAATGTAACTGTATTAGTTAAAGGTGAAAAAATTATATAGAAAATATATGCAGGAACTGCAAAAATTCTCATAAAAAAGTCAGAATAAATTTGGAATACAGTTTTAGGTATAAATTCTGCTGCGATTAAAATTATAATAGTTGAGATTGATGTTTGTATAAGAACTATAGTTAGTTCATTTAATTCAGAAATTATATTAATTAAAAGATAATTAATAATAAAGTCTCCCATAAAAAAACCATAAACAACCAATGCAAAATTATTTCCTATTAGCATTGTTGAAATAAATTTTGATGGCTCTTTAGTTATTCTTCTCAGAATATTTGAGATAAATCCAACCTGCTTTTTTTGAATTTCAAGATTAAGTTTATCTGAAGAAACGTAAGCAATTTCCATTCCAGAAAAAAAAGCAGAAAGGATAAGACTAATGATTATTATCATTTATTTCTATTTGAATATTTTTTTCTAAAATATCTCCTGAACATTGCCATAAACACAGATAATATTGCAAAAAATAAAAAAATATTTGCTTTCTGTCTGTTTATACTCCAATATTGAAAAACACTAATAATTGAAATTACAGCGATTACCCAATATATTATTTCTGATATAATAAAACTTCTCATATATTATTAATTATCATCTGAAATATTTATTGATCCTACTAGACTCCCAGTTAATAAATCTGAAAACTCTCTATTTGAATCTAACCTATTCGCTATTATATTATTATTATCATCAGTATATCTAAACCTTCCCTCGGTAAATAACCATTCATTCTCAGTATCAAAATATAACTGATCTGAAAATAATGACTCACCTAGGCTAGATATTATAACAACATTACCCTGAAAGTCAATTAATCTAAATTTATTATAAAGAATGGCATAATCAGAGGTAATAGTAGTTGTTCGATCCTCATCAAAAAGGGTAACCTTAATTCCATCAACAAATTCAGAGTAATTAATTGGATGATTAGAAAAATCTTTGTGAGTAGGAGCATTAATTAAAGATTTTATTTTCATAGAATCTGTATATGTCATCTCAAAATCTTTTGCAATACCAATAGGGAGCCTATCTGCCATATTTGAAGTATTGATATAATCTGATGTATCACAAGAAATAAATTGGAAAAATAAAAGAAATAGTAGAAAGCTGCTAAATTTTAACATCTATAGATTTGGAACTTTTACACTTCTTGCTATCCAGCAAGAAAACCTAACTGTCTGTCCCTGATTACCTTCTGTAAAAATATCTGTTTTTGATGGTGCTCGTCCATTATAACTCGCAGCAGTCCTATTGGCTATCTTTCTAATTGAAGCATCAACTCTACCTGCCTTTTGAGCTGTTTGAGCAGCCAACCAATATACTGCCCTCTTATTAAACTGTGAATCTCCACATGCATTTGCACTACTTGCATAAAGATTGGCAATTAATATATATGCTTTACCCATTGAAGGTTGAAAGCTAAGAGCTCTTTCAGCATAACTTCTAGATGAAGTTTTTCTTCCAGAATTTTTAAATTTTACTGCAATTCTATAAAGGATATTTGCTTTTTTATAGTCATCTGATTCAAGGGTAACCGATTCTTGATAATATTTTAACGCCTGATCAGAATTTCCACTCTTATCATTTAATATCCCTAGATAATATGCTGAGTCTGCTGAAGGTTCTAGGCTATGGAGCTGCTCTACTAGTGTGACAAAAAGAGGAGCATCAGAACATTCTTTTCCATCTAGTCTTCCGGCAGCTCTTTTAATCCAAAGAGAATTATCTTTATTTGCTTCAAAACTTTTTGAATATAGAGGAATTAATATATCACAGGTTGCCTCTTTTGCAATCCTTTGATCAATAAGCTGCAGATAAGCACCAACAGCATTAGAATTAGTATCATATATTCGTTTATTTCTTTCTTCCTTTGATGATAGTGCAATTCCAGACTCTTCCTTTTTAAGGATAATATCAATATTTTTTGCTATATCTATTCTAAGAGACTCAAATCTCTCTGTTAATTCTTCATACTTATTAAATAATACCTCTAGTGGAACTTCTGAATTACCCATTTTGTATAAATCATATGCTGTTTGAAAATAGTAGGCAAGTGATTTTGGGTTTGAAAAGCTATTTATATCATTATTGTAAGCATACTCAAATGTTTGATAGATTTTTACTTTATCCTCGACATTATTATCAATCATTGCTTGACCCTTACTACTATATATCTTACCTATTTGGTTTACACCTTTTCTTATTGGAAAATTTGCAGCCCATTCATCATATAGTTTTAACAGATCATCTACATAATTCATTTTCTCTTGTTCACCAGAAGAGCTTTTTATAAAATCCTTAAGAATTAATTCCCCATATTGAAAAGTAGCTAAACTATATTTAGGACAATTAGTCCTAACAGACATCCAGGGCTCATATGCAGCTTTATAGTTCTTTATTTTTGCAGATTCTGCAAAAATTGAAAGGTTTTCTCTACAATCTTCTGAAGAATTCTGAGATTGTAGTTGAAAAAATGGAAAAGTTAGAACAAAATAAAATAAAAATTTAGGGATATTCATTTTAATTTTCATTAATTATACTTTCTTCTTATAAACCAAATATCGTTTAAGGATAACCCCAACCTTAGAGAAAAATAATTTTCCTTAACAATTAAACTATTCTGTTCTCCAATCTGGCCAAACTCTAGACCTACATTAGCTTTTGAGAGCCCAGCAAGAGGAAATCCAACCCCCAAATTTAAACTAAATTGATTTATAGGCAAATTATTTACAATAATACTTTTTTTCTCATTTTTAATTCCAAACCTATAAATAACTCTTTTCCAGAAACTAGTTAATGAAGTATACTCTGGAATATATGATGCACCAATTGAAATAGACTCTGAATCTCTATATTCTACATTATTAATATCTAAAAATTCATTTTTAAAATTTGATGAAAACTTTTTTTCAATTTGTGCTCCAATAAACCATTTATTTATATCTCCTAGACCTACTCCATATATGTACTTTTTTGGAACACTAAGCTCTGTTGATCTTAAGCCTCTCTCTTCTAAATTAACCTCTACATAATCACCTAAACTATTTGCATTAATAAGATTTGTTGTTGATGTATAAAGATCTTGCAAATTAACAGACTTTAAAACAGAACTTGGTGAGTAAGATAACAAAATGTTAAATTTTAGTTTCTTATTTATTGGTATATCTATATTCGAAGAAAATTGATGATTAAAACCGGTTATTTCTGAAGAACTCATTGAATATATTCCATAATTAACTCCTTCATAAAGATTGAAAGACTCATATTCAAATTTTCCAAAATTATAGTTTGATGTTAAACCAAAAGACAAAAATTTTGTTAGCGGGAAACCAATAGATAAAAAGACTCGATTAACACCTCCATTTGCAGCATAAAGTCTTGTATCAATTGAGTTTTCGTCATTAAATTCTTGATTTGTCTGTAAATTAAATCCAGTTGAAGAATATGGAAGAACTCCAAAACCAAAACCAAATTTTTTTGTTGGTATCGCAATAGCTATATAATTAATATTTGCACTTGAAATGTTTTCACTTGAAATAGTATTAGAAATACTTGATGTTTTTAGAAAAGTTCCTACTAAATAGTTTGATGTCTTAAGTTTTGCATAGGATGCAGGGTTGTTTAAATTAACTTCTATTGAGTCAATTTTTACATCAATTCCACCCATAGATAAATTTGAAACATTTCCAGAAAAATTTATCTCCCCAAGTTCATTTATTGAATATGGTGAACCGGTGTTTGTCTGAGAAAAAAGTATACTTGAATAAAGAAGTATTGCAGTTATTAAAAAATGTTTATTCATCAAGAATTTATTTGTAAAATATGATTTAAGCCATGAGCTAGAAAGTCTTGGTCAGCAAAGATTACATTTTTTATCTTATTAAGCAAAAAGTTTGCTCCACCACCAGAAATAATTGTTTCTAGATCTGGCAAGTCATTCTTATGTCTTGTTATATTGTAGTTGATCTCCCCTATTACACCATTAAATACTCCAGCATGAATATGTTCTTCTGTAGATTCTCCAATTATGGATTCTATAGGCATAACATCCAGCTTTGGGAGATTAGAAGTATAGTCATGTAAACTAGAGTATCTTAAATTAAACCCTGGGGATATTGAACCCCCAATATATTCTTTATTTGATGATACTAAATCATAAGTAATACATGTTCCTATATCAATAATTAATAAATCTTTATCAGGATATAGATTTAAGCCAGCAGAAACTAATGCTACTCTATCCTCTCCTAAAGTCTCATCTTTATATTGGGTGCTAAAGGGTAATTTGAGATTCTCATCTTTTAAAGAAATTATTTTTGAATTTTTAAAAATATCTGACAATTTTTCCCCTTTATCATCAATAACAGATGAGTAAATTAATTTATCAATATTTCCTTTAGAGTTTATACCTAATATGTTCTGATCAAAATTTCTAGAAATAAAGCTTCCTCTCTCAACTACCATATTATTTTGAACAAAAAAATACTTAGTGAAACTATTGCCAAAGTCAAAGATTAAATTCATATTAATACTATAATTATCAAAATTACTGAAAGATTTGAAGAACACTAGAATTGTTTTAAAATTAATATATTTGCCAGTGCTTTTGGTACCATAGCTCAGTTGGTAGAGCAAAGGACTGAAAATCCTTGTGTCCCTGGTTCGATTCCTGGTGGTACCACTAAAAAACCTTACATTTTAGTAAGGTTTTTTTATTTTAGCATATATGTTTTCAAATCTCTATAATAATAAAGAATTTTTAAGATTTTCAATCTTTTTTGTTTGGCTAATTAATATTAGTGGATTTTTTGGTGTATTGTCAGATCAAAAAGATTTCTTCTTAAGCACATCTCCTTTTGCAATACTAATATCCTTTATTCTTTTGGTACTAAACCATAACTATAGACAAAAGGGGTTTGCTACTGCTTTAATTTCAATTATAATAATCGGATTTTTGGTAGAATTTCTTGGTGTTAATTATGATTTATTCTTTGGCTCTTATGAATATGGTAATAATCTAGGGTATAAAATAGGTGGAGTTCCAATTATAATGTCTGTAAACTGGTTAGTGCTTATATTTTTAACTGGAAGTTTTACAGAAAAAATAATTCCTAATTCACTACCTCTAAAAGTAATATTTGCATCATTATTGATGGTATTTATAGATATCTTTCTAGAGATCTGCGCACCAAAACTTGATTATTGGAAATTTAATGAAGAGATTGTCCCAATGAGTAACTATAATTCTTGGTTTATAATATCTGCAATATGCCTATATATATATTTTAGATCAATTAAAGATAAAGAGCATAAACTATCAACAAATATGCTAGTAATTCACCTTGCCTTCTTTGGACTATTATCTGTTTTTCTTTAAGTTTGCAGAAAACAAATCAAATATGAAATACTTATATACAATTTTAGCATTGGCTCTAATTACATCATGTGATGCTCCAATGCAAGATAATGGAGAGCCTGAAGGCCCTCATACATCAGCTGAATGGCAAATTTGGGCGTATTCTACTGCTGCTCCTGCATATATAGCTGCAAATGCAACAGTCTTTGATGGACCTCCAGATATGGGTGGTAACTTACTTAGAGAAGGAACTAATGGCTGGACTTGTTTGCCAGCAAACCCAAGAGGACAATCTGATCCTGAAAATGGATGGGTTGATGCACATGAAGCTATGCCTTTATGTGGTGATGCAGAAGTTTTCAAATGGATTGGAGCTTACTTTGCAGGAGAAACTCCTGTAATGGATAAAGATGGTTATGCATGGATGTTACATGGAGATATGGGTGAAGATAATACAATGGCTGGAGTAATGTCTGAAGAAGATTCTACTCCAGGAGAATGGATTGAATCAGGACCTCACTTAATGAGGATGCCTAAAGATCCTTCTTCACTTGATGGTATGACAACTGATTTTACATCTGGTGCCCCTTATGTAATGTTTGGCGGAACTATTTATGCACATGTTATGTATCCTATGGCAGGTTACTATGATTACCAACCAGAATCTGCTCCTGAATAAAAAATTAGTTTATTATAAAAAGCCCTCAAATGAGGGCTTTTTTTTATTATTAACTACAATATTTATTGAACTAAAGTTAGTTTTCATTAAATTTAAATATGGAAATAGTTATTCCAGTTATTGTCTTGCTAGTCGTTGCAATAGGTCTTTATATTCTTATAAAAGATCAGATTAATAATAATTCCAATAAAACTCAAGAGCAAATGGAATTACAACTAAATTCTTTTGTAGAGTCCTTTAAGTTGACATCAGCTGAAAATATGGCTAAACAATTAAAAGAGTCTAAGGATGATAAAGATAAGATGACAGAGACTTTAACAAAGTTGACAAGAGAATTAGAAAAAATTAAAGGAACTAATGATCAAGTACTAACTTTTGCGAATCAAATGAAAACCTTAGAAAAAATACTTGGAAATCAAAAACAAAGAGGTATACTCGGAGAGATACAATTAGAAAATCTTCTGGCAAATGTTCTTCCTCCAGAACTTTTTGATATGCAATATTCTTTTAGTAATAATGAAATAGTAGATGCAGTTATTAAAGTTGGAGAATATATAATACCAATCGATGCTAAGTTTTCTCTTGATAATTATAATAAAATGATAGAATCAGAAGAAATAGATACTGAAAAACTAAATGATTTAGAAAAAAAATTCAAATCTGATATTAAAAGTCGAATAGATGAAACATCAAAATATATTAGGCCTAATGAAGGAACAGTTGACTATGCTTATATGTTTATCCCTGCTGATGGGTTATATCAAGACCTTCTTAATAATAAAGTAGGAGCTCTAAAAATCAACCAAAGAGATTTAGTTTCTTATGCGTATCAAAAAAAGGTGATGATAGTTTCTCCAATGAGTTTATTCCCTATGTTACAAGTTACTAATAAGGCACTAAATAATATGAAAGTTGAAGAGTCTATTAGTGAAATTCAAATGAACATTGAAAAATTAGGTAATCACTTAAAGGCATATGTTAGCTATCATGAAAAATTAGGTAATAGTATTGGAACTGTTGTAAACCACTACAATAATAGTTCAAAAGAATTCAAAAAAATAGATAAGGATGTTACCAAATTATCTTCTGGAAAATCAGAGATTGGTATAACTTCAGATGCTTTAGAAAGACCTCTAGTTGAGGAGTAAAAAAAAAAGCCCCCCAAAAGGAAAGCTTATTTAGTTGCCTAACATAGACAACACACAACACTGTAAAGTTACTAATAATTATTTAATTTACTATTAATATAATATTTCCCAACTAAAATACTCTCCATCGTAGATAACAGATACTGTATATGAATACTCTTCTCCATATTCAATTGTTTCCAAAACTCCTGAATATTCATTGTCTGATTTGTGTACAAGTATGAAAGACTTAAGTTCTACTTCATCTAGTTCTTCCTCACTGTATAATTCCTCCCATTTCTCTAAAATATGCTCCTGAACCTGTTCTGTTAATTCAGTTGTTGTTAATCTTGTATTTATATCACAAGATGTTATCATCATAAGCATTAGGGCAAGAAGTTTAATACTAGTTTTCATAATTTTTTATTACAAATTAAGAATTTTCTAAACACAATCACCCATTGCGATTTACATATAACAAAAAATCTACTATAGATTCTTTAATATCTGATAAATCTGAATTAAAATGATTAATCATAATTGAAAAAACATAATATTTTCCTTTTTTATTTTTAATAAAGCCAGAATAATTATGGTTATTTCTTAAAGTACCTGTTTTACCCCAAACAAAAGCCTGTTTATCTTCTAATATATAGTTGTTTGGAAAATTCTCTTTAATTTTTTCTAGCCCCCAATGATTATATATCTCATTAAGAATATATATAATTGCTTGTGGTTGAACCATATTATATCTAGATAGCCCTGAACCATCAAACCATTCAACACCATTTTGAATTTCAGGCATTAACTTCTCCAAAGTTTTGTCAATACCCTTCCTAATTGAAATAGTATCAGTATAGGTGTAACCAACATTTGCTAATAGACTTTCAGAGATTAAATTATCTGATTTTTTCAATATTGCCTGATAAATTTTTTCAGGAATCTTAGAATAGATTTTTTTCGAATCCATTAACTCACTCGATTTGCTTATAACTTCTTTTTGAGTTATATGTTTTAATAACCTATTTATGGTTTCATCAGAGACAATATATGGTATCAGTAATGTATCATTTAATTTTATCTTTAATGGATTAATAGTAAAATCATTTATATTTTCTTTACGAGTATGAGATTTATTAGATGTTGAATCGAGATGAATATTAAAAATATTTGGTTTAACTCTTAATTCCCCTTTCTCTGATTTTGTTATCATTATGACATTACCATAAATAGGTAATGAACTTCTTTCTGGAGAAAAATATTCTGTAAAATCATCCCATGCCCAAGCAGGTCCATATCTTTCAATCTTTTCTGAACTTTTGTGATAAACAATAGTATTAGCTGATCTAAGCAAATTGGCTAGTTCAAGATCAGGATATAGAGGGTGCTCTAATAATGGATAGCCTGTTGGAGATATATGTAAGGTATCACTATCGAATTTATATTTCAAGGAATTAATTGAATCTCCAGATTTTATGGAAGCCAATACAGTAAGTAATTTAATATTTGAAGCTGGAGTCATAAACTTACTAATATTTACTCCTTTTATTTTTTTATTTTTTTGTATAGGTTTAAGTGCTATGGATACATAAGCATTTTTAAGATTATCTTGAGAAGAGACCCATCTTTTAATCTTACTATTACTTAACTGAGCATTTAGATTAAAACCTATTAAAAGAAAAATTAGTAGTCTCAAATTGTATTACTTTATTTGACAATTAAAGATAGAGAATTATTATATAAAAAATCCTCCTAAAAGGAGGATGATTTTGCGGTCTGGACGGGACTCGAACCCGCGACCCCATGCGTGACAGGCATGTATTCTAACCAACTGAACTACCAGACCAAATTGGTTGCAAATATAATGTATTTTATAAAGTTTGTTTAATAAAAGAGATAAAACTATAATGCAGAATTAATTGCATCTTGATAGGTCTGTTTTGGTGCAACACCCACTTGTCTAGAAATCATTTCTCCATCCTTGAAGAGCAAAACAGTAGGAATATTCCTTACTCCATATTTTGCTGCAAAAATCTGGTTAGCATCTACATCAAGTTTTGCAATAATTGCCTTACCTTCATTTTCATTACTAAGTTCATCAATAATAGGCCCAACCATCCTACATGGTCCACACCATTCTGCCCAGAAATCTACAAGAACTGGTTTGTCAGATTTTAAAACAATTTCTTCAAAATTTGAATCAGTTAATTCTAATGCCATATTTTTAATTTTTTATCAAATTTAAATTAAATTTGATTAATGAGAAAGATTATACTTATTACATTTTGTTTTTTATTCTTTTCATGCAATACAAATCAGAAAAATTCTATTAAATGGACCGATACTGAAAAAGATGAGATTTTTAAAGAATGTATAAGGTTTGCTATAGAAATTGATAAGATGGGTAGTGAAACAGCAAATAAATATTGCTATTGTACTCTAGATATTCTACTTGAAAAATATGAAAATAAACAAATAGCTGAAGAACAAATAGCTGAAGATCCTAGTCAAAGATTAGTATGGTACGAAGGTTGTAAATAGAAGCATCTATTATTAATCTGATATAACTGCTTTAATTAATTTAATTTATAGTGTAATTTATTCTCCTCAAGTGTTTTTAATAAATCTCTAGTAATAGAGACTTTGTTTTTTCCACTTATTAATGATAGTTTAATTTCCTTTTCAGAATCATAAACATCAAAATATAATGGGTTTTTCCCTTTATGTTTAGATAGCTTTTTACTTAAAAGTTTTATCTGTTCTTCTTCAAGGTTTTTTATATCCATTTTTAAAGTGATTTTTTTTGCATTAGTCTCAATGATTCCATTTAAAAGTTCAAAATTTAAAAATTGTATTCTTGGCTCTCCTGGCTTCCCTGTTTCTTTATTTATCCAACCTTCTCTAATACTTAATCTTATTCTGAGGATTTCACTTTCTTTTAAAAAATGTTTATACTTTAAATAATCCTCTCCAAAAATTCTAAACTTATACTGATCATTAAAATCCTCAAATGAAAAGACAGCATATCCATTACCATTTTTTGTAAAAAGATGTTCAACTTCATTAATTATTCCTCCAATATAAAAATCTTTATTTTTCAATTTATTTAAATCATCTAAAATGCTTAAATCGGCTGAAGTAAAGTTCTCTATCTCTCTCTTATATTCTTCAAGAGGATGGGATGATAAGTATATACCAACAACTTCTCTTTCTTTTCTTAACTTTTCTAGATTAATCCACTCGTCACAATCTGGAATATTTAAATTAGTATATGCATCATTTGTTTTATTTGCAAACATTGAAATCTGAGCTGAATTTTCAGATTCTTGATATTTTCCTCCATACTTAATTGCTTTCTCAATAAAAGTATATCCATCATTATCTATATTAAAATATTGTGAACGATTTAGATTAAAAGAGTCAAAACCACCAGCAAGAATCAAGTTCTCAAAAGTTGTTTTATTTGCAAGTCTAAGATTTATTCTTTTAGCAAAGTCAAAAATTGACTTGTATTCTCCATCTTTCCTGTTTTCAATAATTGTTTGAACAGCCCCTCTTCCAACACCTTTAACAGCTCCCATCCCAAACCTAATCGCCTTTTGCTCATTAACATTAAACTTATAATATGATTCATTTATATCTGGTCCTAATACCTTTACTCCCATCCTTCTACATTCCTCCATAAAAAAAGTTACTTGTTTAATATCATTCATATTATTAGATAGGACAGCAGCCATATATTCAGATGGATAATTTGCCTTTAAATAGGCAGTTTGATAGCCAATTAGAGCATAACAGGTCGAATGAGATTTATTAAATGCATATGAAGCAAATGCTTCCCAATCCTTCCAGATTTTTTTTAGTACTTCTTCACTAAAACCATTCTTATCTCCTCCTTTCATAAATTTAGGTTTTAGCTTTTCAATTAATGAAAAGATCTTTTTTCCCATAGCTTTTCTTAAGAGATCTGCATCACCTTTTGAAAAGCCTGCAATTTTTTGTGATAGAGACATTACTTGTTCTTGGTACACTGTAATTCCATATGTTTCATTTAGAAACTCTTCCATCTCTGGGACATCATATGAAATTGGTTCACTACCATTTTTTCTGGCAACAAATGAAGGGATGTATTCTAGAGGACCTGGCCTATACAAAGCATTCATTGCTATTAAGTCATTAAAATTTGTTGGTTTAAGATCTTTGAGGTATTTCTGCATTCCAAGTGATTCATATTGAAAAACTCCAACTGTTTCACCTCTCTGAAAAAGCTCATAAGTTTTTTTATCATCTAGTGGAAATTCTTCAGGCACTAGTTCTTTTTGATATTTATATTTAATTAATTTAACTGTATCCTTAATAATAGTTAATGTTTTTAAACCCAGAAAATCCATTTTTAAGAGTCCCGCATCTTCAACTACTGAATTATCAAATTGTGTTACATAAAAATCTGAATCTTTTGCTCTAGTAATAGGAACAAAATCTGATATATCACTTGGAGTTATTATTACTCCGCATGCATGAGTTCCAGTATTTCTTATTGATCCCTCTAATAATGTAGCTTGTTGTAGGGTTTTACTTGATAATTGTTCAGCTTTGTAAAGCTGTTTTAATTCACTAACTCTACTATATTCATCTGTTCTTAAAGTTGATTTAAGATCAAAGTCTTTAGAATAAAAGATATCATTTAAGCTTAAGTTTGGGACTAATTTAGCTATTCTGTCTACCTCTCCAAGAGATAAATCTAGCACTCTTCCTGTATCTCTAATTGATGATTTTGCAGCCATTCTTCCATAGGTTATAATCTGTGCAACCTGATTAGAACCATATTTTTCAATAACGTATTCAATTACTTTATTTCTCCCCTCATCATCAAAATCTATATCTATATCTGGGAGACTAACTCTATCTGGATTAAGGAATCTCTCAAAAAGAAGATTATATTTTATTGGATCTATATTTGTAATTCCTAAAGAAAATGCCACGACAGAACCTGCAGCAGACCCTCTCCCAGGACCAACAGATACACCCATATCCTTTGCAGCATTAATAAAATCTTGAACAATTAAAAAATAACCAGGATACCCTGTTTTTTGGATTACATCCAACTCAAAATCTAACCTTTCTTTTAGTAGTTTATTCAATTTTCCATATTTTTTCTCAGCTCCTTTATATGCTAGATCTCTTAAGTAGAGATTCTGACCTTTTTTACTATCAAAATCATTTTCTTGTACAAATTTCTTAGGAACTTTAAATTCTGGAAGTAAGACCTCTCTAGACAAGTCAAATGTCTCAACTTTATTAATTATTTCTTCTATAGATGCTAAGGATTGAGGTATTTCTTTAAATAATTCAAACATTTCATTCTTCGGTTTATACCAATATTCATGGTTAGGTAGACCATTTCTAAAACCTCTTCCTCTTCCTATTGGCGTAGATTGTTTCTCTCCATCTCTAACACATAATAAAATGTCGTGGGCATTTGCATCATCCTTTTCAGTATAAAATGTATTGTTTGTAGCTACTAATTTTACACCATGTTTAATGGAGTAATCAACTATAATTGGATTTAAATAATTTTCGTTTTCTTGATTATGATTCATTATTTCAAGATAAAAGTCCTCATCAAAATTATTTTTCCACCATTTTATAGAGTCTTCTGCCATTTCCTCTCCAAGGTTTAATATTTTTGATGACACTTCGCCTTTTAGACCACCTGATAAGACAATCAAATCCTCTTTATACTCCATAAGAATATCTTTATCTATTCTTGGGACATAATAAAATCCATCAATATGAGCTATTGAACTTAACTTAGAGAGATTTCTGAAACCATTTTTATTTTTCGCTATAAATACAAGTTGATATCCATCATCTCTTCTAGATTTATCTTTGTGATCCTCACAAATATTAAACTCACAACCTATGATTGGTTTAATATATTTTTCATCATCAACTAAGTTTTCATTATAGTTCTTCATGACCTTAATAAAATGAAATGCTCCCATTAAGTTAGACTTGTCAGTTATTGCAACTGCATCATGAGAGTATTTTTTTGCTGATTCTAACAGATCTTCAATCTTTGAGGTTGATTGTAAAATTGAAAACTGACTGTAGGTGTGAAGGTGGGCAAATGAACTATGTGAGACAGAACTATCTATTTTATCTGATTTTTGTTCTTTATGTTTATCCTCTTTATCCCTTAAAATTTTTGATTGCTCTGATAGATTTATATGCTTGATCCCTTCTGCTATAACCTTATCGAGATCTATTTCTTTAAATTTCTCATAAGTATTTTGATCATTTTCCAATGACTCAGGATGAATTTTATTCTCTTTTAATAATTTAAATAAACATCTTGCTGTTGCTTCAACATCTGCTGATGCATTATGTGCAGAATCAAATTCCTTCCCAAATAAATTTATATGAAGCTCCGTTAAAGTAGGTAATTTATATTTTCTACCTCTTCCCCCTGAAAGCTGACATAAAGTTGCTGTTTCTTCAGTACAAGTATCAATTCTAGGGAAGTCTTGTAATGGATTCTTTCCGTGTATTCTTAAAAATTCAGAGCCAATAATTTTTTCATCAAAATTTAAATTATGTCCACAGATGTATTCTGATTTATTTAATGCCTTATTAAAATTATCTAAAACTTCATTTATGTTTTTACCAATTTTCTTAGCTAGTTGAGTTGATATCCCATGAATATTTTGAGAGTCATAAGGAATAGTATAACCCTCAGGGTATATTAAATGACTTTCATTTGAGATACACTTTCCATCTTCCGAATGAATCTGCCAAGCAATTTGGACTGCCCTTGGCCAATTATCAAAATCTGTTAATGGTGAGTTCCATTTCTTTGGTAGGCCGGTAGTTTCTGTATCAAAAATTAAAAACATTAATGGAATAGTTTCATTTACTAATTTAATATTTTATCTTGGATTCTGTTTTGATATAAAGACAAATTATTAAATGTCAGAGAAAAATAAAACATTTACTGTAACAGCTGCACTTCCATACGCTAACGGACCCCTTCACATAGGGCATCTTGCAGGAGTATATATTCCCGCAGATATTTTTTCTAGATATCAAAGACTAATTAATAATGATGTAGCATTTATTTGCGGAAGTGATGAGCATGGTGTAGCAATATCTCTTCAAGCTAGAAAGGAATCTATTACACCTAAAGAACTTATTGATAGATATGACAAATTAATTAGAGACTCGTTTGAGGAGTTTGGAATTTCGTTTGATAATTATTCTAGGACCTCAAGAAAAATTCATCATGAAACTTCAATAGAGATGTTTAACGATTTAAATAAAAAAAATTTGTTTTCATCAAAGACAACAAAACAGTTTTATGATGAAGAGGCTAAACAATTCTTAGCTGACAGATATATTATTGGCACATGTCCATCTTGTAAATTTGATGAAGCCTATGGAGATCAATGTGAGAAGTGTGGAGCAACATTAAGCCCAGATGAACTAAAAAATCCTAGATCAGCAATCTCAAAATCTAAACCTATTTTAAAGGATTCTAAACATTGGTATATAAATTTAGATGAGTTTGAAGATTTTATAAGAGATTGGATTACAAAAGAACATAAAGATGATTGGAAACCTAATGTTTTAGGTCAGGTCAAATCATGGCTTGATAATGGTTTAAAACCTAGAGCGGTTACAAGAGATTTAGATTGGGGGATTCCTATTAAAATTGATGGAGAAGAAGGTAAAGTTCTTTATGTGTGGTTTGAAGCCCCTATTGGATATATATCTGCAACAAAAGAATGGGCAGAAAAAAACAATAAAAATTGGAATAAATATTGGAAAGATAAAGACACCAAACTAGTTCACTTTATTGGTAAAGACAATATTGTCTTCCATTGTATAATTTTTCCAATAATATTAAAAATGACAGGAGATCATATTCTTCCATTTAATGTGCCTGCAAATGAATTTTTAAATCTTGAGGGAAATAAAATTTCTACTTCTAGGAACTGGGCAGTATGGCTTCATGAGTATCTGAAAGATTTTCCAGATATGCAAGATGTTTTAAGATATGTATTAACAGTAAATGCCCCTGAAACAAAAGATAATGACTTTACCTGGAAAGAATTCCAAATGAGAAATAATAGTGAATTAGTTGCTATCTATGGAAACTTTATAAATAGAGTGCTTACACTAATTATAAAATACTATAATGGGATATTACCTAATCCTGAAAGTATTGATGAAGAAAATCAAAAAATTATTAATGAAGCTAAAACCTTCCCAAAATTAATTGGCAATTTCTTAGACGAATTCAAATTCAGGGAAGCTATAAAGTCACTTATGAACCTTGCAAGAAATGGTAATAAATTTCTAGCTGAGAGTGAACCGTGGAAACTACAAAAGTCTAATCCTGAAAAGGTTAAAGAAATTTTATATGTAGGATATATTATTAGTTGCTATCTGTCTATTCTTTCTGAGCCATTTCTTCCATTTACTTCTAACAAACTTAAATCACAACTAAATTTAGGTGAGATAGATAGCTGGAGTGAATTAGAAAATTTAGATTCTAAAATAGATTTTTCTTTTAAAATTAAATCAGAAGGGGTTCTGTTTAGAAAGATTGAAGATGATGAGATAATAAAACAGGTTGAGAAGTTAAACAAAATGTCTAGTCAATAATCATTGACTTATTATCAACTATATATTTCATTATATTATTACAGTTATTAAAATACTGGAATATTTTATCAAATTCTTCAATTAAAGCTAACTTGCCAAACTCATCTAATACAATTTTAGTATTTGTTACTTGAATGTTTAATAGTTTAAATCTGCTGACTAGTTCAGGCGTGTCAAATATTTCAGGATACTCTGATTTTCTTAAATTTATTAAATACTTTTCTATAACATTTAACTGGTTTTCAATATCACCCTCATCATTATTTATAAAAGTAGTTATTGAATTTGCTAATACTAGAATATTATACTCTACTAAATTGTAGTTACTCCAATCGGATATATTGTTGTTTTCTTTAAATTCTTCAGATAGAATAATTGGAATTGTATATTCAATAATCAATTCCTCAGATGAATTAGCATTTTCCTCTAAGGAACTATTTTTCTGGTTTTGTTTACATGAAGAAAATAGAATTAACGATATAAACAAGAAATATTTTAAATAATCATTCATATTGATTTTTAAATCTACGATATTTTATACTTTTATCATTCAATATTTAAATTATGAGTAAATCGTTTGTGACTTTTATTGTAATCTTCTCAATAATCATAGTTTTAATTTTAATTTTCTATGATTATTTAAAAACCAAAGATGAGTAAAAAAATAATTGTTATAGGTTCTGGATTTTCATCTTTATCTGCAGCAACTTACCTCTCTAAATATGGATATCAGGTAACTATTCTTGAAAAAAATAAATCTTTTGGTGGAAGAGCCAGAAAATTTAATGCTGATGGATTTACATTTGATATGGGACCATCTTGGTATTGGATGCCAGATGTATTTGAAAAGTTTTTTAATGATTTTGGGAAAAAAGTTAAAGATTACTATTCTCTAAAAAAATTAAATCCTGCCTATAGGGTTTACTTTGGCAAGAAAGATTTTATAGATATAGAAGATGATCTAAAAAAAATTAGTAACTCATTTGAAGAAGTTGAGACCGGTTCTTCAAAAAAATTAATCAAGTTTATGGGTGAAGCAAAAAAAAACTATTTTATTGCAATGGATAAGATTGTATATAAACCAGGTCAATCAATATTTGAATTAATTACTCTAGATACATTTTTAAGATTAAGATATTTTATTACAAATATAAAATCAGAAGTAGGTAAGTATTTTAAAAATGAAAAGCTTAGAAAAATTCTAGAGTTTCCTGTTCTATTTCTTGGAGCTAAGCCAGAAAATACTCCTGCATTCTATAATATTATGAATCATGCAGATTTTGGACTGGGAACATGGTTCCCAGAAAAAGGAGGGATGTATAGAGTAGTTGAATCTATGGTTGAGCTTGCAAAAGAAGTAGGAGTTAAATTCAAATCTGACTCTCAAGTTGATAAAATATTAATACAGGATAAAAAGGTTGTTGGCGTTATAGCTAATGGTAAGAATCTTTCATGTGATATTGTAGTAAGTGGTGCTGATTATAATCACACTGAACAACTTATTCCTAAAAATTATAGAAATTATAGCAGTTCATATTGGGATAAAAAAGTTTTCGCCCCTTCTTCACTTCTTTTTTATATAGGTTTAGATAAAAAAATTAAAAAATTGAGTCATCATAATCTTTTTTTTGATGTTAGCTTCGATAAACATGCTTCTGAGATCTATGATAATCCTCAATGGCCTGAATCCCCTCTTTTCTATGTTAATTTTCCATCAATAACAGACAATGATATGGCCCCAGAGGGTTGTGAAAATTGTTTTATATTAATTCCTATTGCACCTGACTTGAAAGACAATAAGGAAATAAGAAATAAATATTTAAATATTGTACTTAAAAGAATTGAGGATATAGCAGGAGAGAAGATTAGTGAAAATATTATTTATAAAAAGTCATTTTGTGTTAATGATTTTATAAGTGAGTATAATTCATACAAGGGGAATGCATATGGATTAGCCAATACATTATTCCAAACTTCAATTTTTAAACCTAAAATAAAGAGTAAAAAAATAAAAGGTCTTTACTTTACAGGTCAACTCACTGTCCCAGGACCAGGAGTTCCCCCTTCTTTAATTTCCGGAAAAATTGTTTCTAAAACTATTATGCAGGATTTCCCGAATCAATAAAACTTTCTTTTTCCATTATTGATTCTATTATTTCTCTAATAAAATTTTCTATTTTACTTATCTCTATGTCTTCTGAATTTTCAATAAACTCATAAGGATTATTATTTTTTTTAAAATAACATAATCCAATCTCATTAACATCTTGATGTTTCTTTGAAACCAAAAGTTTATAAAATAAAAGTTGAAGCATATTAGAGTATTTATGATTATTCTTTAGAATTTCAAAACCTTTAAACTTCAAATAGTTAGTTTCTATTTTTCCTGATTTATAATCAATGATTCTCAAATTATTATTAAAAGTATCAATCCTATCAATAGTTCCAGTTAATATAACATCTAAATTATGATTAACTCTTATCATCGATGTCATCTTATTTTCAAGTGATAAAATTTTAATCTTATCCCCTTTTTTAACTAGTTCTCTTTCATAATTTAATATGTTAATGATACACTTTTTTAGCACCTCAATAAATATTAGATCTTTTCCTTCTGGACTATTTGAATTAAGTTCCATATAACACTCCATTGAAATCGTATCTAATTTTTTTATTATTTCATTAAAATGTTCAACTTTGAAAATTTTATTTATATATGGGGAATATGCTTTATCCATAACTGTGTGAAACAGCGTGCCTTGATCTTTGAAATTTAAATAATTTGACTCCTCATAGTCATTAATGCGAAGGATCTTTTGCTGGTAGAATAGGTAGGGGTTTTTAATAAAAAGGTTTAAAGTTGATGCAGATATTCCGTTTTTTAAAATATCATCAATCCTTTGATTAATCAAATCGTCTTTTTTAATTATCTCTGAATCAATATTTTTAATAATCTTTTTTGATTGGATTACCTCTTCATTATAATTATATAATCCGGAAAATTCTATTTGTTTAATAAATCTACTTGCCTCACCACTCATTAATGAACTTAAGTCTGAGTCATAAATTAAATGTACTTCTTTTGCTTTATGGATTAAATCATAGAAAAGATCGTGAATATGATTTTCCTGTTCATGTTGCGACTTATTATCAAAATTTATTTTTTCTGATTCTTCTATAACACCCTCATTAATATTTGAAAAAGGGAAGAAACCTTCATTCATATTTGTAATTATAACATAATCACAGTCTAAAGAACCTGACTCTAGAATATGATGATTTGAGGAAATTTTTAAATTCTGATTATAGTCATAGATATTAATAAGATTAAGTAATTTTTCATTAGCAAAAAAAACATAAACTTTTGCGGATTTATCTTTATCATAAATTTTGGTAAGAATGTCAGATACATATTTTGCTTGATTAACATTTTTTGAGGTGGATCTTATATTAATTATTTTCTTGCTGAGATTATTTGAGTCATATTGAGGGCTACTTTTTTTAGATATTATCAATTTTTCACCAATTGAATATTTATCCAAACTTGACTTATAAGCTAAAAAGTCTTTAACTAGGTTAGAAGAAGAATTATTTTCAGAATTGTCTTTTTTTGAAATAATAAAAAGTTCTTTTTCAGCTCTAGTGAAAGCAACGTATAGTAAATTAACTGAATCGATTAAATTGTTTAGGATACTTCTATCATATATTTCTTTTGCATTTTCTCCCATATTTCGAAGATTTTTTGATGTTCTCATTAAAGTCCATTTTAAATCTTTTAAATTTTCAAAAGGATCATCCAACCATATTAGATCTTTAGAAAGATTTTCATCTAGCTTATCATCATAGATAGGAATTATTACAGCAGGATATTCAAGACCTTTAGATTTATGAATTGTAGAAATACTTATAGAGTTTTGATTATCAGGCATACTTAACATTATGTTGTCAGATTTTTTTTCCCAATAGTTCAGATATGACTTGATTGAATCATCATTATTATCAAGAAATTCAAATATATTATCAATTAGAGCAACTATAAATGGATCTTCAATATCTAGGTTAAAAATATATGCACAGTATTTAATAGCATTAAGAATATTAAGAGATAAAAAGTGTTTTAATTCAAATTTTTCATTATTTGAAATCCTTAAGAAAAAGTCATTTATCTTAACTCTTGAAAGGTTAAAAGAAAAGCATTGATTCAAATTATCATGATTGTTTTCAAAAAAATTCTGGTTATATAGATAGTTTATAACTTTTTTTCTCTCAACGTAATCATTTTCAAATAAACTTAATTTAAAAATTGAAATAATAAATTGAACATTATCAGAATTATTTATTTGAAGAATATCACTAGAAATAAAGTCAAATTCTGAGTTACTAATATTCTCTATTATCTCTTTTGCATGTTTATGCTTTCTAACTAAAATAACTATTTCTGAAGGTGAATATCCTCGATTTAAAAGATCTAAAATTTGGTTCTCTATTTTTGAAAAGAATGATTCGTTATCACACATATCAATTGAAACATATCCGGTTCTTTGCCTATGTGATTTTTGTCTAAAATTTAAATCATCTGAATTGTATATTCCTAAATCTAAATTATTTGATAAAAAACTAAAAAATTCTGAATTAAAATCAACTATTTCTTTACAACTTCTATAATTTATATCTTCTTTATCATCTAATATTCTTTTTAGATGAAATGGATTTTTTCGATTATGTATTAAGTTTAAAAATTGATTAAATTCTCCTCCACGCCACCTATAGATCGACTGCTTAGGATCCCCTACAATTAATAAAGAACCCTTGGATCCATCATGATCTTCACTATGAATAGAATTTGAAATTAAAGGAATTAGATTTTCCCACTGAAGTTCTGATGTATCTTGAAACTCATCAATAAAAAAGTCTACAAATATAGAACCTAACTTCTCGTATATATATGGGGCATCATTTAATTTAATAAGTGTATTAAGTTGAGTGTTGAATTTACTTATTAATCTTACTTTATTTTGATTTTGTATTTTATCAATTTTATCCTCAATTCTTGAGATTAGAGATATAGATGGAATAAATGATAATGTTGAAGTTATTTTATCAATTTCTATAATTGATTTTTTAATTTTTAAATAATTTTTTAAAAGGCTTGGCCTAATTTTTTCGATAATATCTACTTTATTTTTTTCTAAAGTTTTGTTATATAAATTTGATTCTCCTTTTAAAGACTTTTCAGAAGATTCATTTATGTTAAAATTGGATTGACTTTTTAATTTTTTAAGATATTTTGGGAAATAACCTCCTTTAAAATCCTTTTCATTAAGTCCACTTTGATTAATCAAATCAAGTGTTTCATTGCTTAAATCATGAATATATTTTGTTTTTTTATAGTATAGTGCAAGAATTTTTTCCCTTATTTGAGAAAAAAACTTAAGATCCTTTTTCTTAAAATACTCTACCTGATATCTATTTGATTCTTTATCAATAAAAAGTCCAAAGTTTACTAAATCATATGTAACATCCCAGCTTTTATTAATTGTAAGTTTATATTTTGCAAATTCGACAAGTAATTCTTTTAATTCTTTATCCTGATTTATTTCAGAAATTAATTCTTCAACAGCTTGATCTATATATATTTGATTATCGAACTCAACAAGAAAATCATCCTTGTTTTCTAACTCTGCATTTACAGTTTTAATAATATTATTAGTAAAGCTATCAATTGTAATAACATTAAAATTTGAATAGTTATATAAAATTTTTTCTAAAATAGTAGAGGATCTTTTTTGAATTGTAGATTCATCCAGACCTGTTATTTTTAATATTTCATCCAATACAATTTTATTACTTTGGTATTTTAGATCATTTAAATAGAGTAGTATTCTATATTTCATTTCAGCAGAAGCTTTATTTGTAAAAGTTAAAGCTAGCATTGATTTAAAATGCTCATCATTTTTTTTACTGAATAGTTTTGATATATATTCAATGGCAAGTTTAAATGTTTTCCCTGAACCAGCTGATGAGTTTATAATTTTAAATGAATAATCCATATATCTAATATTACTAAAATATAGATTTAGTTATTTGAATCATAAAAAGATTGTAATTTTATAGAAAATTAAATATTATGGCTTTTGAATTACCAAAACTTAATTATTCATTTGATGCACTAGAACCTCACATTGATGCAAAAACAATGGAGATTCATTATGGAAAACATCATAATGGTTATACAAACAATTTAAATAATGCGATTAGTGGAACTGAACTTGAAAGTAAAACTATAGAAGAAATTTTAAAAAATCTAGATTTAGATAATATGGCTTTAAGAAATAACGCAGGGGGGTATTTTAATCACAACTTATTTTGGGAAATAATGGGTCCAAATTGTGGAGGTAATCCGAGTGGTGAAATTTCTGAAGCAATTAATTCAAATTTTAATTCATTTGAAAACTTCAAAGAAGAATTTAAAAAAGCAGCAGCGACCAGATTTGGTTCTGGTTGGGCATGGCTTTGTGTACTTGGAGATGGGAAATTAGAAATTTGTTCAACTCCCAACCAAGATAATCCACTTATGGAAAACTCATGCGGTGGTAATCCTATTCTTTGCCTTGACGTCTGGGAACACGCGTATTATCTTAATTACCAGAATAGAAGACCTGATTATATTGAAGCCTTTTTCAGTTTAATTAATTGGGATGAGGTTAATAGTAAATATTTGAATTTTAAATAATAAAAAAGGGAGAATAAATTCTCCCTTTTTTGCCCCAAATCTTACCATGAACTTAACCTACTTATGTTCTGGTAAAACCAATGTAGTATTTTTTTTTAATAAACAAAACTTATTTTGGAATTATTTTTTATTATAGTGTAAACTAATAAGCCCTTCCTTTTTTATTCTCCACATAATTTATAAATGCTTGATTAACAACCTTATTACCTCCAACTGTTGGGTAATCACCTGTGAAATACCAATCTCCCTTATGATTAGGACAAGACTTATGTAGATTCTCTATTTTTTGAAAAATTATTTGGAGTTTGACTTTTGATTCATCCCCTAAAAGCATTTCTGCCATTTTTTTTGAAATTTGTTCAGGGGAAAAAGGCCTATAGACATCCTTTACATAATTCTTTTCTATATCACCCCCAACTGATAATGCTTTTAAACAATTCTTATATACTACTTTGATTACTTTATTATACGTCTTTTTATCTTTATGTAGCTCTAATGCTGCCTTAAATGCAATAAACTTATCTAGTCTGGACATATCTATTCCATAACAATCAGGGTATCTTATTTGAGGTGCACTTGAAACAATAACTATCTTTTTTGGGTTAAGTCTAATAAGCATTTTTAATATGCTTTCTCTTAAAGTAGTACCCCTTACAATACTATCATCAATTATGACAAGAGTATCTTTATTAGATATAACTCCATAGGTTATATCGTAAACATGTGCTACCAAATCATCTCTTCCTTTGTCTTCAGAAATAAATGTTCTTAATTTTGCATCTTTAATTGCGATTTTTTCAACTCTTGGATTATGACTTTTAGCTCTAGAAAGCAAGCCATAAAAAGATGTTTCAGCTGTGTTAGGAATAAAAGAGAAAACGGTATTCTTAAAATCTGATTTAATCGCATCTCTAACCTGGGGAAATAATCTACTCCCTAATTCTTTTCTCTCTCTGTATATATCAGCATCACTTCCTCTGGAGAAGTATATTCTTTCAAAAGAGCAAGCTTTATTTGGTTGTTGTTTCAATATTTGTTTTAATAAGATCCTTCCTTTTTTATTTATGATCAAAGCATTACCCCTAGGTATTTCTTTGATTTTTTGATATGAAACATTAAATACTGTTTGGATTGCAGGTCTTTCAGAAGCAACAACAACAACTTCATCATTTTCCATATAAAATGCAGGTCTAATTCCAGATGGATCTCTTAAAATAAATGAGTCTCCATGTCCAAGCATTCCTGCAATTACATAACCTCCATCCCAGTTTTTGGATGAATTTTTTAAAATTTTAACAATATTTAGTTTTTCCTCAATTAATGGTGGCATCTCTTCTTTGCTATAGCCACCGTCTTTTAATTTATCATAAATTAGTGAAACTTCAGAATCTAAAAAATGACCAATTTTTTCCATTATTGTAATTGTATCTGACTGTTCTTTTGGATGTTGACCAAGCCTAACTAAGCTATTAAAGAGTTCATCATTATTACTCATATTAAAATTGCCAGCAAGAATTAAGTTTCTATGCATCCAGTTATTTTGCCTCATAACAGGCTGAACATAATCGATTGAATTTTTTCCATATGTCCCATATCTAACATGACCAAGCATAACCTGACCAACATATGGTAATTGTGAATAGAATTTTTTAGAGTTTTTATTTAATGATTTATTAGAATCAACAAATTGGAATATTTTTTTATTAATTTTTTTAAATACATCATGAATTGCCTGAGAATTATATGATCTTGCTCTATATAGATATTTCTGACCTGGGTTGAGATCAAATTTTATACTTGCATACCCTGCACCATCCTGACCTCTATTCTTTTGCTTCTCCATCATTAAAAACATCTTATCTACACCATATAGATTTGACCCATATTTTTTTGTATAATATGATATAGGGCGCTTTAGGTGAATCAGTGCTATTCCGCACTCATGTTTTATATGATCACTCACTCTCCTTTTTTAATATTTTTATTCTTTCTTCGATTTTATTCTTCGGCAAATTTAATAAGTTTCTAGTTCCTACCATTTCTAAGTTAAATGATGCAATACTAGTCCCAAAATATATTGCAGATTTTAAAGATTCAAAAGAAACCTCATTTATTTCAGATAAGTATCCTGCAATTCCAGCTATGAAGCAATCTCCTGCACCTGTAGGATCAACTACTTTATCTATTTTATATGCTGGGGCAAAATATGTTTTTCCTTCGCCAAATAGAACAGCTCCATCTTCACCTTTTTTAATAATAACATATTTAGGGCCCATCTTATGAAGAATATTAGCTGCTTTCTCTATGTCTTTTTCACCCGTAATTAATAATGATTCTTCTTCATTTATTGAAATAATGTTGACATTACTAATGACTTTCTCCAGAGTATCCCAAAATTTTTCAATCCAAAAATTTATAGTATCCAGAATAATTGCTTTTGGTTTATTAGTAATTTGATTCATTGCTAAAAGCTGAATTTCTGGATGTAAATTTCCTAATAACATTATATCTGGTTCTCTCTGATCAATTGGAACTAAAGGCTTAAAATCTTCCATTACATTTAATACTGTTTCTAGAGTTTCCCTTTCATTAAAATTATTCCGATAAACACATCTCCAGTAAAATGTCTTTTTGTTTAAATTAATTTCCAAGCCGTCTAAGTTAACACCACATGATTCTAATAATCTTATATCTGATTCTTTAAAATCATTTCCAACTACAGACACAATTCCAGAAAATAGATTGAAGTGCTTAATAGATAAGCAAATATAGGTGCCTGCTCCACCTAATTCTCGATCTACTTTTATTTCTCCAGTATCAATGCCATCATAAGCAAGACTAGCTACTATTAGCAACTTATTATTCTTGTTCATTATAACCCTTTTATATTTTTTTCATAATATGTATCACTAATAAGATTAGAGCTTTTTGCTGAATTATTAGCGATATAATCACACCTTTCATTTTCAGGGTGATTGTTATGTCCTTTAATCCATGTAAAAGTTACATTATGTTTTCTATATATCATCAAGAATCTTTTCCACAAATCAGGATTCTTTTTCTTCTTAAAATTTATTTTTTCCCATTCAAAAACCCATTTTTTATCAACAGCATCTGATACGTATTTTGAATCAGTAAATACTTCAACATTACAGTTTTTAATTTTTATACTTTCAAGTGCAACGATAACTGCTAGAAGTTCCATTCTATTATTTGTAGTTAATTTAAACCCTTTACTAAATTCTTTTTTGTATTCCCCATTATCTGAAATCATAATTATACCATACCCGCCAGGTCCAGGATTACCAATTGATGATCCATCTGTATATATGTTAATTTTTTTTGTCATTTAAATATCTAGCAACGATGCAATTATTTTAGGATAATATTCATATTCTAAATTATGAACTTTTTTTTCAATTAAAGATGCATTATCCCCTTTATTAACAGTTATTTTTTTTTGAAAAATAATTTCACCTGAATCATATTCCTGTGAAACAAAATGAATAGTAATTCCTGTTTCTTTATCATTAGAATCTATAACCTTTTTATGAATATGCATTCCATACATCCCCTTACCTCCATATTTTGGAAGAAGAGATGGGTGGATATTAATAATCTTTTTTGAAAAAAAGTTAATATACTTTAGTGAGATTTTTTTAAAAAGCCTGCTAATACAATTAAATCTGGATTAATTTTTTTAATTTTTTCAAAGACTTGATTATCAAAATCTCTTAGATTAAAAAATTCGGTGGGGGCATCATATTTTTTTATATTTTCAAAAATAGGAGAATTTTTATTGTTACTTAGTATGAGACTGACTTCTACTGAATTATTATTTTGAAAATAATTTGTAATGTTTATAGCATTAGTTCCTTTACCTGAAATTAAAAGAATAATTTTCTTTTTCATAAATTTTAATAACTATGGATAATTTTCAGAAAAAAACTTTTTTATTTAACAAATAAAGGTATATTTTCGAACTATAAGAAGAGTTTTATTCAAAGTTTCTTAATTTTGATTTATATAACTCATAAATAATTATATTATGTCAGATATTTCTTCAAGAGTTAAAGCAATAATTGTCGATAAGTTAGGTGTTGATGAAAATGAAGTTGTCCCCGAGGCTAGTTTTACTAATGACCTTGGTGCCGATTCATTAGACACTGTAGAATTAATAATGGAATTTGAAAAAGAATTCGATATCCAGATCCCTGATGATCAAGCTGAGAATATTATCACAGTAGGTCAAGCAATAGAGTTTATAGAGAAATCAGACTAAGTTCATAGTATGAATCCAAGAAGAGTTGTAGTAACTGGAATGGGAGCTCTAACTCCTATAGGTAATACACTTCACCAATTTTGGGATGGACTTATTTCTGGGACTAGTGGTTCAAGTAATATTACTCACTTTGATGCAGCTAAATTCAAAACAAAATTTGCATGTGAAGTAAAAGGCTATGATCCATTAGACTTTTTTGAAAAAAAGGAAGTCAGAAGATATGATAAATTTACCCAATATGCATTGATAGTTGCAAAAGAGGCAATTGAAGATGCAAAATTAATTGAATCTAAAGTAAATAATGACAAGGTTGGAGTAATTTGGGGAGCAGGCATAGGTGGTTTAGAAACATTTCAAAACGAAGTTTTAAACTTTGCAGAAGGTGATGGAACTCCAAGATATAATCCCTTTTTTATTCCAAAAATGATTCCAGATATTGCACCAGGACTTATATCTATAGAGTATGGGTTTCATGGGCCTAATTTTGCTACAGTCTCTGCATGTGCATCCTCTGCAAATGCAATTATAGATGGTTTAAATTATATAAGAATGGGATACTCTGATATCATTGTAGCGGGAGGATCAGAAGCACCAATTACAATTTCTGGTATCGCTGGGTTTAATGCAATGCATGCTCTTTCTACTAGAAATGATGATCCTTTAACTGCATCGAGGCCTTTTGATAGAGACAGAGATGGTTTTGTCTTAGGCGAAGGTGGAGGAGCTCTAATTCTCGAAGAATATGAACATGCAAAAAATAGAGGTGCTAAAATGTATGCTGAAGTTTCTGGATTTGGTTTGTCTAGTGATGCATATCATATGACGGCTCCTCACCCAGATGGAAAAGGAGCAATTAAAGTTATGAAGCATTGCCTTGATGATGCTAAATTAAATTCATCTGAAATTGATTTAATTAATATGCATGGAACATCTACTTCACTTGGTGATATTGCTGAGAGTAAAGCTGTTAAAGAAGTCTTTCAAGAAGACGTTTATAACCTGAATATTAATTCTACAAAATCTATGACTGGTCACCTTTTAGGAGCTGCTGGAGCAATAGAAGGGATTTCTTGTATTCTATCAATGAATAACAGTATGGTCCCTCCAACAATTAATCATTTTAATAGAGATGAAAATATTGATCCAAAACTAAATCTAACTTTTTCAAAACCTCAAAAGAAAGAAGTTAACGCCTCCCTTTCAAATACTTTCGGATTTGGAGGACATAATGCATGTATTATATTTAAAAAATTATAATTGTAAAACTGAAAAACAATAAAAGCAATAAGACTTTATTTTTAAAACCTTTAAAAAAGGAAAAGCTAAAACTTATTGGATTACATTCAAGTTTAAAGGATTACCAAATTTCCTATAACATAAACTATTTATTAAAATCTAAATTCAAGCGTTCAAAAAAGGATATAATATTAGAACAGCATTTTTATTCTAGTCATTATAGGTGGAAATCTGAATCTAAAGGTATAGATTTTGAGCTATTTTCTAACAAGCTAATAGGGCATAATGATGCCAACCAAGATATCACGGGACTTTTTAGCTATCCAGAATTAAATGAATTATATTTGATTAATAAGTATAAAGAAGTAGATTTTTTTATTAAACAAAATTGTTTTTATTCTACAGAAAAAATAATTAAAGCTCTGAAAAAAGTAAAAGGAATATATTTTGTTTATAGAATATATGACATTGAGGAAAATTTAAATTTTGATTTATGAAGAAAATTAAAAAAACTAAAATAATTGCTACTATTGGCCCCTCATCTTCATCTTCTTCGATAATGGAAAAGATGATGATAGAAGGTGTAGATGTTTTTAGAATTAATTTCTCTCATGCAAAACATAATGAAGCAAAAAAAATTATCAAACAGATAAGACAAATTGACAATAAACTCTCATTAAATACTGCGATTATTGCTGATCTTCAAGGGCCAAAACTAAGAATTGGTAAAATGAGAAAAAATTCTTCTTTAAAAATAGGAGATGAGATAACTATAGATTGTAAATCCCAGCTTGTAGGTAACAACAAAAAAATGTATGTAAATTATAAAGATCTTGCAAAGGACATTAAAAAAGGAGAAAAGATATTAATAGATGATGGTAAAATCATTTTAAAAGTATTAAGTTCAAATAAAAAGACTCAAATTATAGCAGAAGTTGTCCAAGGAGGTGAAGTTAAATCTAACAAGGGTTTTAATCTCCCTAATACAAAAATTTCTTTGTCTCCGCTGACAGATAAAGATGTCAAAGACGCAATCTTAGCTATAGAAGAGAATGTGGACTGGATAGCTCTTTCTTTTGTTAGAAAGAGAAGTGATATTGAAAGTTTAGTGAAAATAATTAACAAAAAATCTGAATATAGCATTCCTGTTATTGCCAAAATAGAAAAACCAGAAGCTCTTAAAAATATTGATGAAATTATAAAAGTTTCAAGTGGTTTAATGGTTGCGAGAGGAGATCTTGGTGTTGAACTTCAATCATCTGAGATTCCTTTAATTCAAAAGAGATTAGTTGCAAAAGCAAAGAAATCTAGAATTCCTGTTATAATTGCTACTCAAATGATGGAAAGCATGATGGAAAGTGTTACTCCATCTAGAGCAGAGGTAAATGATGTTGCTAATTCAGTAATGGATGGAGCAGATGCAGTAATGTTATCAGGAGAAACTTCTGTTGGGAAATTCCCTACAGAAGTTATAAAGACTATGTCATCAATTATCAATAAAGTTGAAAATTCAAATCTAATTTCTCTTGCAAACAAGAGACCTAAAGATCAAAAGTCTAAAAGATATATAACAAAGTCTATTTGCTTTAGCGCAGCTAAAATGGCAAATGATATTAAAGCTAAGGCTATAAGCACATTAACAAATAGTGGTTATACTGCATTTCAAATATCATCTTGGAGACCTTCAACACATGTACTTGTATTTACATCAAACAGAAGAATATTAACGCAGTTAAATCTTTTATGGGGAGTTAAAGCTTTTTTTTATGATGGCTTTGAAAGTACTGATAGTACTGTAGAGGAAATAAATAAAATTGCAATGGAAAATAAATACTTACAGAAAGGTGATAAGGTAATCAATTTAACTTCAATGCCAATAGATCAAAAGGGTATGACAAACACATTAAGAATTTCAGAATTATAATTGTATGGATATTAAAGAAAATTTAATGAAAAAGCTTAACATAAAAGATGAAGAATTGGGATGTTCTTCTGGATCAGAATGGTTTGGTAATGGAGAGGCTATCAGTTCTTTTTCTCCCGTTGATGGAAAAACCATTGGGAAAATAAAGACAGGTTCAAAAGAAGATTACGAAAAAATTATTAGAGCAGCTCAGGATGCATTTGTTAAATTTAGAAAAATCCCTGCTCCCAAGCGCGGAGAACTTGTAAGGCAATTTGGGGAAAAATTGAGAGAAAATAAAGAAGAATTAGGGACACTTGTATCATATGAAATGGGGAAATCATACCAAGAAGGTCTTGGGGAGGTTCAGGAAATGATTGATATCTGCGATTTTGCAGTCGGGTTATCTAGGCAACTTCATGGACTTACAATGCATTCTGAGAGACCTGAACACAGGATGTATGAGCAATACCATCCACTAGGGATAGTTGGTGTTATATCTGCATTTAATTTCCCTGTGGCAGTTTGGAGTTGGAATGTAACTCTAGCTTGGGTATGCGGTAATGTTACTGTTTGGAAACCTAGTGAAAAAACACCACTATGTAGTATTATATGCCAAAGATTAATATCAAGCGTATTTAAAGAAAATAATATCCCGGAGGGAGTTTCGTCTCTTATAAATGGTGATTATAAAATAGGTGAGCTACTATCTTCTGATAATAGAATGCCTTTGGTTTCAGCAACTGGTTCAACTATAATGGGGAAGAAAGTTGCAGAAAAGGTTGGCTCTAGATTAGGTAAAACATTACTAGAGTTAGGAGGAAATAATGCCATCATTGTTACACCAGATGCAGATCTTAAAATGATGTTAATGGGGACTGTTTTTGGAGCTGTAGGGACTTGTGGACAAAGATGTACATCTACAAGAAGATTGATTGTTCATGAAACAGTTTATGATAAGGTTAGAAGTTCACTTAAAGAAGCATATAATCAGATTAAAATAGGTGACCCACTTAATTCTGAAAACCATGTTGGACCTTTAATTGATAAAGATGCTGTTAAAAATTATTTAGATGCATTGAATATGATAGAAGAACAAGGAGGTAGTTTTCTTGTTCCCGGTGGAGTTTTAAATGGTCAAGAATTTGAAAGTGGATGCTATGTTAAGCCTGTAATTGCTGAAATTCATCATTCACAAAAAATTGTACAAGAAGAAACATTCGCTCCAATTTTATATTTAATTAAGTATTCTGGTAGTGTTGAATCTGCAATTGAAATACAGAATGAGGTTAAACAAGGATTATCTTCAGCAATTATGACAAATAATCTACAAGATGCTGAATGTTTTTTGTCACATTGGGGAAGTGACTGTGGAATTGCAAATGTAAATATTGGAACATCTGGGGCAGAAATTGGAGGAGCATTTGGAGGAGAGAAAGAAACAGGAGGTGGGAGAGAAAGTGGATCTGATGCATGGAAAGTATATATGAGAAGGCAAACTAATACTATAAACTTTTCACCGGAGCTTCCTTTAGCTCAAGGAATCAAATTTAATTTATAGATTAAGATTTAAATTGTTCTAAAAACCTGATATCGTTTTCAAAAAATAATCTTATGTCCGGTATCTCATAGATTAACATTGCAATTCTTTCTATCCCAAGTCCAAATGCATAACCTGAGTATTTTTCTGGATCTATATTACAATTCTCTAGAACTTTTGGATCTACCATTCCACAACCCATAATTTCTAACCAACCAGTTCCTTTAGTTAGCCTATAATCACTCTCTGACTCTAAACCCCAGTATATATCAACTTCTGCACTAGGTTCAGTAAAAGGGAAAAAAGATGGTCTAAATCTCAATTTAGACTTTCCAAACATTGCTTTTGTAAAATATAAGACCATTTGCTTAAGATCAGCAAAAGAAATATTTTCATCAACCACTATTCCTTCTACTTGATGAAAAAGACAATGTGATCTTGCGGATATAGCCTCATTTCTATAAACTCTACCAGGGGAGATTATATTAATAGGAGGTGAATTATTTTCCATATATCTTACTTGAACTGATGAGGTATGGGTTCTTAAAAGAATATCAGGGTTTGTTTGAATAAAGAACGTATCTTGCATATCACGAGCAGGGTGATCTTTAGGAAGGTTCAAGGCAGTAAAGTTGTGCCAGTCATCTTCTATTTCAGGTCCATCAGATAAATCAAATCCTACTTGAGAAAATATATCTATGACTTTATTTTTAATAATTGTGATCGGATGGAGTGAGCCTGATTTAATAGGGAATCCTGGCTTAGATATATCTTCACTTGATAAATTATCTTGATTACTACCAATTTTATTTAATAAATCATCATATTTATTCTGAACTAAATCCTTTAATTCATTTATCTTTAACCCCACTTCTTTTTTTTGTGTATCTGGAACTTCTTTAAACTTTGAAAATAAATCGTTGACAATACCTTTTCTTCCTAAATATTTTATTTTAAAGTCATCCAACTTATCAACTTTATCAGAATTAAATTTTTTAATAGAATCTAGATGGTTTTGGATTTCTTTCTTCATTTTAGTTTAGTGTTGACAAATTACATTTAAATAATCTCATAATATATAATCTCTAAGATTAAGGTTATGTATATTGCAAATATAATTCAAGTTTAATGAATTTATTTGATTTAATTTCAATTGGGCTAATTGGATATGGTTCTTTCAGAGGCTTTTCTAAAGGATTAATTGTTGAAATGTCCAGTTTACTAGCTATTTTCCTTGGGTTTACTATAGGAGTCAATTTTGATGATTTAATTTCAAACTTTTTATACAATAAATTCAATATTGAGTTCAGTTTATTAAAGATATTTGTTTTTTTGATCATCTTTTTCATTATTTATAGCTTGGTAATCCTAGTTGCGAAATCAATAACAAAATTTATTAAAGTAGTTAACCTTGGACTGTTAAACAGTGCTCTTGGTAGTTTGTTTGGTTTAACTAAATGGTCCTTATTATTTATACTATTAGTATGGATTCTTGATTCTATAGAGTTTTCTAGTTTTGAGGAAATATCAAACTCATTTATGTATGAATTGTTACTTGATTTATCTGAAGTCTTTTTTAATATAATAGAAACTGAGGATTCAGTATTTGTTCAAAAATTTACTTAATTGATTTAATAAAATCAGTGTAAAGCCAACCTGTTGTCCCATTTTCTAATCTAATATTTGTCCAGTCCTGAGCTTGATTTAACAATTGAACTTTTGTTCCTTCATGCAGTAAAAATTTAAGTTCAGATAATTTATTAGGTTCACTCCAAACTTCAATTTCTTTTGGATAAATAATTCCATAAAATTTATCAGACTCTATTTCTTTTTCATAACTAATCCAGTAAATAAGGGATGAGAATATTATCAATACAATTGAGATATTAAAAAAAAGTTTTTTCTTGTAAGGTTCACCATAGTAAATATAAAGGAATAAGGATATACATAGTAGCCAAATGAAAATCAAGAATAGTACTTTCCATGAGTTAACTGAAAATAGATTTATTACATTAAGTCTGATTGCTTCAAGTTGGGAAATAGGTAGTCTTTCTATTTTATCAACTCTCATGTTTTGCGCAAAAGATAAGTTTATGGCTATATCTGAATCATTTGGAGATAATTTCTTTGCCATTTCAAAATAATAGTTACTTTCTGCTATATTATTAAGCTTATAGTGAGCATTACCAAGATTATAGTAGAGAGAGTGGCTTTCATAGCCTGAATCAACAATTTGGAGATAAAGATTTATTGCACTATTATAGTCTCCATTAATATAATCATTAGTTGCTGATTCAAATATTTCATCATTAGATTGGGAAGAAATAAAAAGAGAGAATAGTATGAAAATGATATTTATATTCATTTGTTGTTTTTTAATATTTCATCAAATATTTTGTTTGCTATACCAAGATCATTAGCCATCTCATTATTTGATGAATCAGAATACCTTGCTCTTTCGCAACTTTCGACTAATTTTAAAATTATCTCTATAGATTCATTAGCTATTCCTTCTGAAATCATTTGTTTTGAAATAGACTCTTTATTTAGTTTATTGGTTTCGATTGAAAATCGAACCTGTAGAAAGTTATAAATTGATTTTTCTATTAAATCATAAAATTTGTCTTTATTACCTATTGACTTTTCTGCATTAATAAGATCTAGTTTTATTTTTTTATATACCTGTTTTATCTTTTCATTTTTGTTTAATTCTTTTCTTCTAGGAAGACTATAAAAAATCATAAAAGATAAAAGGGATAAAATAGGAAATGACAGAAGAATAAGAAAAGTGTTTGAATTTGAAAATTGATCTTTATCTATTCTAGTAAAATTTTTTTCTGTTTTTATAAACTTAAAAGACTCATTTGAGGGTGCAATTATATTGTCATTATTTGAAGATAAGGTTGGACCCTCAAAAACATCAATATTCAGTTTTTGAGACTTTAAAGTCTTATATCTTCTTTCATATGGATCAAAATATGAAAACTCAACCTCTTGTATTGGGAATTTTCCTTGATATTTTGGAACAATAGTATATGTATTCTCAACTGTCCCAGACATTCCTGATAAATTTGTTCTAACATTTTCTTTTCTTTCAGGCTCATAAAGCTCCATTGATGCAGGAACCATTATTTTTGGCAAATCAAATAATTTTAGATTTCCTTCACCTGTAACTTTGACATTAGCTTGAAAAGATTCGGATGCTTTTAATGAATTCTTATTCAGAATTATATCAAATTCAAATTGTCCAACCGCACCTGTAAAATTTTTAGGTTTTCCATTATCTGGCAATTCTTTTACATTTATATTTTTAGTTCCTGTGGTAATAATCTTAGAAGTTTGGTCATATATTATATTGCCAAAGAAATCCCTTCTATTTGTTGGGAAATCAAGAACCAAATTTAACGACAATGGACTAATTTCAAGAAGACCAGACTTTTGAGGATATAAAACTACCTTTCTCCATTGAACAACATTATAAGTCTGTCCCTTATAATTTCCTCTTTCAACTTTAAGTTGGGGAATTTTAATAATTTGACTCCAAAAGTCTTTATATTTTGGTGATTCTGATTCTCTTGCATCTGAAACATTTATAGGACTTTTATAATATAGTTTATATACAATAGTAATTGGTTCATTAATATATGGAGAGCCTTTTGATATACTAGCAATTAGTTCAATATTGTCATCATCAAAATAAACCTCATCAGAATTCGAATTAGCACCTTTTACAGAGTCAGTAACATTTAGTTCAACAGGAAGAGATTTATATTCCTGCCCATCAATTGTTACTGAAGCTTGATATATAACTAACCTTCCTTTCTTCAAGGGCTTTAAAAAATAAGAATACGTTTTTGAGAAACTTTGCTCTCCATTAACATATGAAGTCTTTATTGATTGGTTTGGACCGCCAATTATTTGAAAATTTTCAAAATTTGGTGGTGTAAAATTATCTCCATTCTCATTCATTATAAAATCTATCCTTAATCTTTCATTAAGTCCAAGTTTATTCTTGCTAACCTTTGCCTCAAAATTAACTTGCGAAATAACCATAGTTGAATTAAGTAATAAAATATAAAGCCCTATATGTTTATAAAGTGTCTTCACCAATCCTTTTCTGACTTTTTAGATGTTTTAATCTTCGTTTTATTAGCATTAACCTTCTTATTTACATCATTCTCGATATTATTTATCGCTTCTAATAAGTTTTCCATTTGCTGCTTTGATAATCCCCCTCCTTTTTCTTCATTGTCCTTTTGATCATTTGGTTTTTGATTCTTAGATTGCTCTTCTTCTTGGTTATCATTTTCTTTTTCCTGATCCTTATCTTTTTCTTCTGATTTATCTTCTTTTGATTCTTCGGAATCTTTATTATTATTTTGAGATTTATTTCTTTTATCTCCTTCAAGAAACTTTTTTGCTATTGCATAGTTATATCTTGTTTCATCATCTTCTGGATTATTTCTTAATGCATTTTTATAAGACTCCACAGCTTGTCCGTAATCCTTCTTTTTCATATATGAATTTCCAAGATTATGAAATGCAGAGTGCTTCTCTAAATCAATATCTGAGTTTTTTTGAGTTTTAAAATATTCTTGAATTGCTTCATCATAATTATTATTCTCAAATAAAACATTACCTAAATTATGGGATGCTCTTGTCTCTTTTTCAGAATTAGAAAGAGCTTTTCTATAGTTTATCTCAGCCTTATTATATTCCTTACTAATTACATTTTTATTTCCCTTAAATGTGCTATTATCTCTTGTATCTTGAGAGTATAATCCTGACATTGATATTGAGAGGCAGATTATATATTTTAAAATTCTATTTTTCATTAAACAAGTTTAATTTTTGTATCCATTTTGTCTTAGTTTCAAATAAAAATAAGTCAGCTATAATAAAAAATAAAGAAAGTGAAAGAAATAATTGGAACCTTTGTCTATAGTCAACAAATTTATTTGTTTCAAATTCAGTCTTATCAATTTCATTTAATTGATTTTTAATATTATCTAAAACTATCTCTGTATCATTACCATCAAGATATATGCCATTAGATACTTTAGCCATTTTTTTTAAAATTTCTGAATTTCTCTTTGTTATAACAACCTGCCCATTAGCATCCTTTTTGTAAGAATCTATTACACCATTTATTTTCAATGGTATAGTTGCACCATTATCATCTCCAATTCCAACTGTCAGTAGATTGATCCCTTGATCAGGAATTGATTGTACAACTTTCTGAGAAATATCATCATGATCTTCTCCATCTGAAAGCATAATTAGTACTCTATTTGTATCTGAGTTTTCATCAAAAAATTTTATTGATAGGTTTAGAGCTGAGTCAATAGATGTACCCTGAGATGATAGAATATCTGTGTCTATCATCTGCAAAAAGTTTTTTGCTGATGCAAAATCAGTTGTTAGAGGAACTTGAGGGACAGCTTGTTCTGCATAAACTATAATTCCAACTCTATCGCTACCCAGAGAATTGATAATCTCAGAGATTAGACGTTTTGACTTTTGGAGTCTATTAGGAGCGACATCTTCTGCAAGCATACTTTTAGATATATCAAGAGCAAATACTATATCTACTCCTTCTCTTTTAACAGTTTTTAATTCAGTCCCAATTTTTGGGTTAACAAGAGCTATTATAATGAAAAGTATAGCAAGTATCTCAAAAATCATTTTCAATTTTATCTTAAAGTTTGAACGATTTGGACTTAATTTTTCTAATAATTCACTTGAAGAAAAATTTTCTTGAGTTTTCTTTCTCCATAACATATATATTATATTAATAATTAAGAGAAATGGAATAATTATTAGAAGATATAGATAATATGGAGAATCTAATTGATACATAATTAAATAAAACTTTTATATATAGTTTTTCTAGAAATAACTTCAATAGATAAGAAGATAAGAGCTATAATCGAGTATAACCTGTATTTTTCATCATAATTTGTATAGACTGTTTCATTTATTTCCGTTTTTTCTAATTTATTTATCTCTTCATAGATATTTGCAAGCTCTAAATTATCGGTAGCCCTAAAATATCTTCCAGATGTCCTATCCGAAATATTCCTTAATAAATCTTCATCTATTTCAACATTAGTTAAGCTAAACTGGAACTCTCCGTTTGGGAGAATAGAAACAGGGGCAAGAGCTCTTCCATTACTTCCTAAACCAATTGTATAAGTTTTTATTTCATATTCTGCTGCTAATTCTGCAGCAATTCTAGGGTCAATGAAACCCGAATTATTGACTCCATCTGTTAGCAATATAATCACCTTACTTTTGGCTTCACTATCTTTTAACCTGTTAACAGCAGTAGATAATCCCATTCCAATTGCTGTTCCATCTTCCAGTATAGGGTCATAACTTATTTCTGAAAGAACCTGTTTTATTATATTTTTATCACTAGTTACTGGAGTTTTAGTATAACTCTCTGCTGCATATACAACAAGGCCTATTCGGTCATTTGGTCTATTATCAACAAAATTTGATGCAACATTTTTTAGTGCTGATAATCTATTGGGTTTTAAATCTTTTGCGAGCATACTAGAGGAAATATCAATAACCATAACAATATCTATCCCTCTAGTTGTTTTTATCCTACTTGAGGTCTCTTTTGTTTGAGGTCTGGCTAAAGATATAATGATCAAAATAATTGCTAATAATCTTAAAACATATAAGACTGGTCTAATCTTGGCGATATTAGTTTTATTTTCCTTTAAAACATCTGTTGATGGAAACTTCAGAGTAGCCTGAAGTTGTTTTGATATAATAACTAGATAATAGATTATGATTGGAACTAAAATCAATAATAATAAGAATCTAGGATTTGCGAAATAGGAATCAGTAAAAATCATAGCTCTTTAATTATATTTAAACTTTCTAATATTCTTCTTTCAATCTTATCTGAGTATCTATCTTCTTTAAGGTATATGATAGTAATAGAAATAGTAACTTGATCATATGGAAAAATAATAGATGTATAGCTTGACCTAACTTCACTAGTATTTTCACCAAAATCTAAGCTTCCATAAAACTTATAGCCAGTATCCCCAGATTTTATTGTAAATGATTCATCATTCATTAAGATATTTTTTGCACCTAAATCCTGAAGTTTTTCCAGAGAATTATTTAATAACGTATTTAAATCAGAAACCTGCTGACCTTTGATTACATCATTAAATCTTAATTCAATAAAAAAAGGATCTGTTGAGTTTCCAAAATTAAATTTAGTTATTCCTAGAGTATCTTTAGATCTAGATAATATTTCAGGTGTTTGAATCTCAACAGGAGGAGAACCATATTGACTAGAATACCATTGCTTCGCATATAGTTTTCTAGTTGGATGAAGTAATAGTGTGTCTCTTACTGGATAGTATCCAAAGAATATAAATGAAAATAACAAAACTGATAAAACAGCACCTGTAAATATATAGGCTAACTTTTTTAATTTGAAACCATCATTTTCTTGTTTGTTGTAAGTTGTTAATTTCTCAGCATCAATTTCTAATTCAATTTCTTTTAGATGGTAATCATTAACTGTTTTTATAAAGCTAGAAATAGTTTTGATATCATTAGATACCTCGTTTTTTGACGGTAGGGACTTAGCAAATTTAATTAAGTCCGATTTAGTGAATAATTTTTCAAGATCTTTAAAATTATTATTTTCTATATTATATTTTTTATTATCAGAGAATACTTTGATTCTAATTAATAGTTCACTTGATGTGCTTTCCAATGCAGGGATTTGAAATTGTGATTCTAGATACTCCCTTAAGGAATCAACTAGATTAGTGTAGAATTCTTTAAACTCATTTTGATTTTTTGGTGATATAGACTTTAATTTGTTAATTCTTTTTATTGCAATCTCATAGAAAGACTCATTATCATCTAAATTACTACGTGAGCTCTCTTTTGATCTTTTTGATATAAAATACCAGAGAGCTAATGATATTAGCAAAAGAGAAAATATAACTGTGAAAATATTGGTATAATTCCTTTTAATAGGTATAATAGGTTTTATATTATATAAATTCTGCTTAAGAGTATCTACTTCAACATCATTAATAGTTATAAGCAAAGAGTCAGAAAATTTAATTGCAGTATCGAACAATATTTTCTGTGGAGGTATCCAAAATTCACCAGGCTCAAAATTAATTAAAGAGTATTTTTTAATAATTGAGAATTTGTCAGTATCATTGATTGTATCTGTTTCAAATGATTCTAAAACCTCAAAAGGCAAGAAGTTTGGCTTTTCAGAAAACTTGATATCATACTTATTTTTAAGAGAGATTTTAATAGAGTAATCTATTTTTTCTCCAATCTTAAAACTTGTTGTATCTAATTGACTTTCAATCTGAATAGAAGGATCAAAACTTGCTGATTGGGCAAACAATATTCCGCTGTTAAGAATTAATATGAGGAATACCTTTTTCATTATGCTCTTAATTTGAAATATCCTAAAAGTTTTTTAACATAGCTCTCATCAACACGACAATCTATTACTCCTGCTCCGTTTTTTTTAAATAAACTGTGAAAATGTTTAATATTTCTTTTATAATTACTCTTATAATTCTCCCTTACTCTTCTGGAATTAGTGTCAATCCATTCAAGTTGACCTGATTCCGCATCAACTATTGGAACTATTCCTATTTTTGGGATTTCAGTTTCTTTTATATCATAAACTCTAATACCCGTAAGATCAAATTTCTTGGATGCAAGTTTTAGAGACTTATCATATTTTTCATCAATAAAATCAGAAAGCATGAAGACAATTGCTTTTTTTTGAATTACGTTTAATAAAAACCTTAAAGATGAGTCAATATTAGTCTTTATACTATTGGGAGTAAATTCGATTAGCTCTCTAATAATTCTGAGAATATGTGATTTACCTTTATTTGGTGGAACAAATAGTTCAACTTTATCAGAGAATAATATTGCTCCAACTTTATCATTATTTTTTAAAGCAGAAAAAGCTAGTGTTGCAGCTATTTCAGTTATTATTTCTTTTTTTAATTTATTCTTTGTTGCAAATAATTCAGAACCACTGACATCAACTAGGAGCATTACCGTTAATTCTCTCTCTTCTTCAAAAATTTTTATAAATGGCGAATTGTATCTTGCTGTAACATTCCAATCTATCGATCTAATATCATCTCCAAATTCATACTTTCTAACTTCACTAAAGGTCATACCTCTTCCTTTGAAGGTACTTAAATACTCCCCGCCAAAAAGGTTGTCGCTTAAGCGCCTACTCTTGATTTCAATTTTCCTTACTTTCTTAAGTAGTTCTTTTGTATCCATAATTCTATTATGGGACCTCTATAGTATTTATAATCTTTGTTATTAAATCTTCAGTAGAAACATTTTCTGCCTCAGCTTCATAAGTTAGCCCTATTCTATGTCTAAGAACATCATGAACAACTTCTCTAACATCTTCTGGTATAACATATCCTCGATGTTTAATAAATGCATAGCATTTTGAAGCAAGAGCCAAATTTATACTACCTCTCGGAGATGCACCAAATGAAATTAATGGTGATATATCATCAAGTTTATATTTATCAGGATATCTAGTACAAAAGATTAAATCTAGTATATACTTTTCAATCTTTTCATCCATATAGACTTCTTGAATAGCTTCTTGTGCAGTTAATATTTGCTTTGTGGAGACTACGGGTTTTATCTTATCCACAGATTTATTAAGGTTTAAATTAATTATTTTCTGTTCCTCATCAATTTCTGGATAGTCTACAACAACCTTAAGCATAAATCGGTCTATTTGAGCCTCTGGTAAAGGGTATGTGCCTTCTTGTTCTACAGGGTTTTGAGTAGCCATAACTAAGAAAGGATCAGAGAGTTTAAAAGTCTTATCACCAATAGTAACTTGCTTCTCCTGCATAGCCTCAAGAAGAGCAGATTGAACTTTTGCTGGAGCTCTATTAATTTCATCTGATAAAACAAAATTTGCAAAAACAGGACCCTTTTTTATAGAAAAGTCTCCCTCTTTCATATTATATATCATTGTTCCAATTACATCTGCAGGCAAAAGATCAGGGGTGAACTGAATACGATGGAAAGTTCCTTTTACAGCATCACTAAGGCTATTTATAGCTAAGGTCTTGGCTAAACCTGGAACTCCTTCCAATAAAACGTGTCCTTTCCCTAATAGTCCTATTAAAAGCCTTTCAATCATTTTCTTTTGACCAATAATTTTTTTATTAATCTCCATTGTAAGAAGATCAATAAAAGCACTCTCCTTCTTTATTTTTTCATCTTTTTTACTTAAATCTATTTTGTCTTTCATCTCTAAATTGATTAAATGAGCACAAATTTTAAAAAATATTTAAAACATCACTGTTAACAATTGGTTAAAATATCAATATTTACAGTCATTACAAAACTATGACTTTGAAAAATATTCAGGGTATAAGTAATCATTTTTTGGATAATGACTCATATCTACTTGCTTTATTATTTGATAGATTTGCTTTTTAAAATTTTCTATATTAAGCTTTCTTGTAGCTGAAATAAATAGAGCCTTCCCTCCTGTTTTATTCATCCAAGTATTTCTCCATTGCACTAATGATATATTATCTCCATTTTCTGAAAGTAATCTTTTCCTTTCTACAAAATCGTCATTATTATAATTATCTATTTTATTAAAGACCATAAGGGTATACTTGTTATGGCAATTAATCTCATGCAATATTTTGTTTACTGAGGCAATATGTTCTTCAAAACTAATGTGAGATATATCAACTACATGAAGAAGGATATCTGCATCTTTAACTTCCTGAAGAGTACTTTTAAACGACTCGATTAATTGAGTAGGCAATTTTCTTATAAATCCCACAGTATCCGTTAAAAGAAAAGGCAGTGTATTAATTACAACTTTTCTAACGGTAGTATCTAATGTAGCGAAAAGCTTATCTTCAGCAAATACATTAGTTTTTGAAATAAGGTTCATTATTGTTGATTTGCCAACATTTGTATAACCCACTATAGCAACTTTAACTAATGAGCCTCTGTTTCCTCTTTGTACTTTCATTTGTTTATCAATAACCGTTAACTTTTTTTTCAATAAAGAGATTTTATCTCTAACTATTCTTCTATCGGTTTCAATCTCTGTCTCACCAGGACCTCTCATTCCTATTCCACCCCTTTGTCTTTCAAGGTGAGTCCATAAACCTTTTAACCTAGGCAACAGATACTCATATTGAGCTAATTCAACCTGAGTCTTCGCATAGCTTGTTTTAGCTCTTTGAGCAAAAATATCTAAAATCAAAGCAGTTCTATCTAGGATTTTACATTTTAAAAATCTTTCAATATTTGCTTGTTGAGTTGGTGAAAGTTCATCATCAAAAACAATCATTGAGACTTTATTGTTATTAATAAACTCTCTAATGTCTGCCATTTTACCCTTTCCAATAAAAAATTTTGGATTTGGATTTACAACCTTCTGTTTAAATTTCTTAACAACTTTACCGCCTGCAGTTCTAGTTAAAAATTCTAACTCTTCTAGGTATTCATTTAATTTAAATTCATCTTGGCTAGAATTAGTAACTCCAACTAATACTGTATTTTCAAAATTAGATTTTTTTAAGTCAAGCATTTTAAGGATTAAAAGTTCTTAAATTAAAATTTTTACCATCGAATACACCGAAGGTATAATGTGATATCCAATCTCCTAAGTTTATATATTTTGATTTATTTTTTAAAGAATGAGTTATTGGAAGATGTCTATGGCCAAAAATAAAATAATCAATATGCTCTTTATCTAATTTTCTTTTACAGTATCTTATCAGCCATTCATTTTCTTCGCCTTTAAAGCTCAGATCTTTTTCTCCAGAGATTAACTTATTTTTTTGAGAAAAATACTTTCCAAGAGAAATTCCAATATCAGGGTGTATGAGTTTAAATATCCATATAAAGAAGGGATTTGATAATATAAACTTCATTCTTTTATATCCTTTATCGCCAGGGCCTAAACCATCACCATGTCCAATAAAAAAGGACTTAGAATTAAATACAAAGACTTCAGGCTTTTTAAAAACTTTAATTCCTAATTCTTTTTCAAAATAATCATTCATCCAATAATCATGATTCCCAACAAAAAAATAAATTTTTATTCCCATATCTGATAATTCAGCTAGCTTTCCAAGTGTTCTAGTAAAACCCTTAGGAACAGAATGTTTATACTCAAACCAGAAATCAAATAAATCTCCAAGTAAAAAAATTATTTCAGCATCTTCTTTTATACTATCAAGCCACAAAATAAATTTTCTTTCTCTAATTCGACTTTCTTTGTCTGAAGGAGCTCCAAGGTGATTATCTGAAGCAAAGTAAATTTTTTTATCTTTTAAAATATCCATTATCCTATTGCTTGCTTAAGATCCTCAATCAAATCATCTACATCTTCTATCCCAACACTTAATCTCAAAAGAGAATCTACAAGTCCTGATTTTTTTCTATCCTCTGGTGTTATTGAAGAATGAGTCATACTTGCAGGATGACAACATAAACTCTCTACTCCCCCAAGAGACTCAGCTAAAGTGAATAGTTTTAATTTTTCTGCTATCTTTTTTGCAGTTTTAAAATTTGATTTTTTTGGAATAAATGAGACAATCCCCCCAAAATCTTTCATTTGTTTTTTAGCAATTATGTGATTAGTATGATTTGTGAAACCAGGCCAGTATACCTTTACTATTTTAGGATTACGTTTTAAAAAATTTGCAATCTTCCTTGCGTTTTCAGAGTGCCTTTTCATCCTAACGTGTAGAGTTTTAATCCCCCTTAGAGTCAAGAAGCAATCCATTGGTCCAGGAGTAGCTCCAGATGCATTTTGTATAAATGATAATCTTTTATGTAGACTTTTACTATTTATTACAATAGCCCCAATTATCACATCACTATGACCTGCTATATATTTAGTCGCAGAATGAATTATTATATCAGCTCCTAAATCTAAAGGTCTTTGGAGATAAGGAGAGGCAAAAGTATTATCAACACATAAAAGGATATTATTTCTTTTGGATAATTTTGCAAGAGATTTAATATCAATTATATTCATCATTGGATTTGTTGGTGTTTCAAGCCATATAAGTCTAGTTTTTTTTGTGATACTATCTTCAATGTTTTTTATATCCTCCATATTAACAAAATGAAATTTGATATCATACTTCTGAAATATTTTTTTAAATAACCTGTAGCTTCCTCCATATAAATCATTCGTAGAGATTACTTCGTCTCCTGGTTTTAATGTTTTTAAAAGTGCATCAATAGCTGCTAGTCCTGAGGAAAATGCTAAACCATATTTTCCATTCTCTAAAGAGGCTATAGAATTTTCAAGATTTGTTCTTGTTGGATTATGAGTCCTACTATATTCATAGCCTTTATGCTTGCCAGGAGAGGATTGAGCATAAGTTGAAGTTTGGTAAATCGGGGTCATTACAGAATTATATGCAGGATCTAAGATCTGCCCTCCATGAATTGCCTTAGTATTAAATTTCATTTTTTTCTTCATGTAGACAAAGATAAAGATATTGGAATATAGTGTGTGGTTATATTAAAATCATTTTCTTTGCTTCTGAAATCTTAACATGAAGAAAAGACATCTTGCATTAGTAGCAGCATTTCTAGCAACCACTATATATGGTATAAATCATACCATTGCTAAAGAGGTTATGCCTATATATATTGGATCATTTGGTTTTATAATGTTGAGGCTACTAGGTGCAACTGCACTTTTCTGGATAATTAGTCTCTTCACTCCAAAAGAGAAAGTTGAAAGAAAAGATTTCATAACCATATTTTTTGCAGCTATTTTTGGTGTTTGTATAAACATGTTGGCCTTTTTTAGAGGACTTGAACTTTCAACTCCTATTAATAGCGGGGTAATAATTACACTTTCTCCTGTCATAGTATTAATTTTATCATATCTATTCTTAAAGGAAAAAATAACATTTTTAAAACTATCTGGAATATTAATTGGATTTTCAGGTGTATTATTTTTAATTTTTAATAGTTCTAAAACTGGAATAAATGCTCCAAATATTCCAGTTGGAAACTCTCTTTTTCTATTAAATGCTTCAGCTTATGCAGGTTATCTAGTAATTATTAAACCCTTAGCAAAAAAATATAATGTGTTTACACTAATGAAGTGGACATTCTTATTTGGGTTAATATTATCTGCACCTCTAACATATAATCAATTTAATGCTGTAGAATGGAATACTCTTCCATGGTTTGCAATTTGGAGAATGGCCTATGTTGTAATAGGTACAACTTTTCTAACCTACCTATTAAATATATATGCATTAAAAACATTATCCCCCACAACCGTAGGATCATTTATTTATCTTCAACCAATCATTACAATAATTTTTGCACTTATAATTGGAAGTGATGTTTTAGATTTTACAAAAGTATTAGCTTGTTTGTTAGTTTTTATTGGTGTCTATATGGTATCAAGGAAAAACTAAACATCAACATTCCCATCATAGTATCCAGGGATTGCAACATACCCTAGTTTGTTTGTAAGGACATATTCTGTCAACTTATAGGATCTAACAGCCATTTCTCTAAATAAGCCACACAGTTTAGAGTAATTGTTTCCATCTTTAGCTATAATACTTCCACTATCTATATGAAGTGAAAGATGCTTTTCGATTGCTTTGCTATCAATTTCAGATATTGAATTGATATTCTCTGATTCTAATATCATATTAATAAATTCATCCATAATGGATGACAGAAACTCTTTTTCTGATGTCCGAATATTTTTATCAATATATCTATCTACAAATCTGACCAATTTTAAAGATTTTGCTCCAGGAGAATCAGTTTCTGGAATTATAATTTCAAGAACTTTCTCTAAAAATTGTAAATCAGATAAAGAGAAAAACTTTGGACTCCAATTATCTGGGTTTGTTTGGCAAGATTGAATAATAGACATCGTTCCAGTTGAAAGGGTAATTGTTCCAAAAGAAAGTGTAATATTTTTTATTGCTGATCTTCTATCCATATTATATATTTTGTTTATTCAATTCATCAACTGCATGATTTGCAGCTCTTGCAGTTAATGCCATGTAGGTAATAGATGGATTTTGACATCCAGATGATGTCATACTAGCACCGTCAGTAACATAAACGTTTTTAACACTATGGACCTGATTAAACTTATTTAGAACTGAAGTTTTAGGATCATGTCCCATTCTTGCTGTTCCCATTTCATGAATTCCATTTCCAAATACATATTTATCTTCCCAGTCGTATATATCTTTGAATCCGGATCTTTCAAGCATTTCTGCAGCTTGTTGTCTCATATCTTTTCTCATAGCACGTTCATTCTCTCTAATTGTAGCATTAAAAGTAACAGTTGGCAATCCCCACTTATCTTTCTTATCATAATCCAGTTCCATTTTATTATCATGATATGGTAGGATTTCTCCAAAAGCACCATGACCTGCTGTCCATTCATTTGGCTGAACAATAATTTCCTTTAGTCTAGGGCCATAAGAAACCATTTCTTCTTTACTATTTGCAATACCCATAAATCCTCTACTTGCTGCTCCTTGATAGCCATAACCTCTTATAAAATCTTTTTGATTGGTTTTCCCTCCTATATTTCTAAATCTTGGTATATAATATCCTGCGGGTCTTCTTCCATAAGTAGTTTTATTTTTAAACCCATCAAATCTACCACTAGCTCCAACTTGAAAATGGTGATCCATTAAGTTATGACCTAGCTCTCCTGAATCATTACCCAAACCGTTTGGAAATCTATTTGACTTTGATTGCATTAATATTGAAGTTGATGCAATTGCAGAAGAGCAGAGGAATATTACTTTAGCAAAGTATTCATAAGATTTATTGTTTTCACTGTCAATTACCCTTACACCTTTTGCCTTTTTTGTACCCTCATCATAAATTATTTCATGGACTATAGAATTCGGCATTAAGGTCATATTTCCAGTAGCTTCAGCAACAGGAAGTGTTGATGAATTACTACTAAAATATGCTCCATACTGGCATCCTCTCATACATCTATTTCTAAGTTGACAAGATACTCTTCCAAGTCCAGGCTTAGTCCCTTCAGTTACATGTGCAGTCCTTGCATTTGATAAAATTCTTCCATCAGAAAAGTTTTTAGAAAAACTGTCTCGCATGTGGTTTTCTAGAATGTTCAAGCCAAATGGCTTTAGGAGAAATTTACGGTCAGGAAAATGAGATATTCCTTCATTTCTTCCTTGAACACCAATAAATCGATCAACATAATCATACCATGGTGATATATCCTTGTATCTTATTGGCCAATCTATTGCAATTCCATCTTTTAAGTTTGCCTCAAAGTCTAGATCCGTTAACCTATATGTGTGTCTCCCCCAGGTAAGAGACCTTCCACCAACATGATAGCCTCGTATCCAATTAAATTTATTTTCATCATCATTGTAGGGATGTTCTATATCATCAACAAAGAAGTGTCTTGACGATTCTGAATTGACATATCCTGTTCTACTTTGTTTTGGCTGTCTTTTTAATGCATCTTGAGTTATAGTATCCCCCGCCTCAAAATCCCATGGGTCCATATTTGCAGTTGGGTAATCTTCAATATGCTTAACCATTCGACCTCTCTCAAGAACTAAAGTCTTAAGACCTTTTTCTGTAAGTTCTTTTGCAGCCCATCCTCCACTTATTCCAGTTCCAACTACAATTGCATCAAAATTATTATCCATTTCGTAATTTAGTTACAATTAAATATAATATTTAAGATTTATATATCACATTTATTTAATTAAATTTATAGAAATGAATAAATAGAAAAAACCCTAGAAAATATGAAAAGAAAAGAATTTATAAAATTAGCTGCAAGTGGTGCAATTGGTCTTTCCTCAATTGGATATATAGGATGTGAGAAAGAAAAAGAATTATTTTTTAAGCTTTCACTGGCACAATGGTCATTCCACAGAGCTATTCGGAATGGGATTATGTCCCCTTATACATTTGCCCAAAATGCAAAAAGTCTTGGATTTGAAGGAATAGAATATGTTAACGCACTTTACGATGATGTTATGAAAGTTGACAATAAAAGTGATGCTCTTAAAAAATTCATCAAAAAAAATAATGAGTTAGCTATGGACAACGATATTGAAAATGTTTTAATTATGATTGATTCTGAAGGTAACCTTGCAGATGAAGATTCTGATGCAAGACTTATTTCAATTGATAATCATAAGAGATGGTTAGAAACAGCTGCTGAAATGAATTGTAGTGCAATTAGATTAAACTTATATGGATCTAAAGATGTGAATACATGGACAGAACTCTCAATTGACAGCTTAAGTCAACTAGCAGAATTTGCAAATGATCACAATATTAATGTTACAGTAGAAAATCATGGTAGAATAACTTCAAATATTCCCGCTCTAATGAACGTAATAGATAGTGTAAATATGGATAACTGCGGAACCCTTCCCGACTTTGGTAACTTTTGTATGGCAGATGAAGGATATGGATCTGTTTTTGATGGATCATGTGAACAAATCTATGATTTCTATCAAGGTATGGAAGAGATGATGCCAAGGGCATTGGCCGTTAGCGCTAAATCAAATGATTTTGATGAAAATGGAGAGGAGACAACTCTTGATTATAAAAGAATACTTGAGATTGTTAAAAGTTTTGGTTATACTGGATATATTGGGGTTGAATATGAAGGGCTAAGACTATCAGAGGTTGAAGGGATTAAAGCGACTAGAGATCTGTTAATTAAAGTTGGTAAATCAATATAAATTAGTAAAAATGAGTACCTCAATTAAATCTAAATTAAGTATAATGATGTTCCTAGAGTTTTTTATCTGGGGATGTTGGTTTGTAACAATGGGGACATTTTTATCTCAAGCATTTAGTGCTTCAGGTGGTGAAATTTCCTTAGCATATGAAACTCAATCATGGGGAGCTATAATCGCTCCTTTTATAATTGGTCTAATAGCTGATAGATACTTTGATGCAGAAAAGATTCTTGCATTAATTCACATAGTTGGAGGTGGACTTTTATTTATGTGCTCTATTGCTCTTGGGTTTGATAAATTCTATCCATATATATTAATTTATATGATCTTGTATATGCCAACTCTAGCATTAGTTAATTCTATTGCATTTAGACAAATGCAGAATCCTTCTAAAGAGTTTCCAAAAATTCGAGTATGGGGAACTATAGGCTGGATAGTTGCTGGACTAGTTATAAGTTATGGTGTTGGTTGGGAAGCAAGCCAAACCTTAGAATATACATTTTACCTAGCTGCAATAGTCTCTATTACCCTTGGATTATTTAGTTTTACTTTACCTAAAACTCCACCAAAAGCCAAAAAAGAAAGCCCTAGTATTCGTGAGATTCTTGGACTAGACGCTTTACAACTTCTACGAGACACTAGATATTTAGTGTTCTTTATTTCATCTATACTTATTTGTATTCCCCTTGCCTTTTACTATCAAGATGCAAATCTTTTTTTGAATGAACTAGGCATGGCAAATGCAGCAGGGGTAATGACACTAGGTCAAATATCAGAAGCATTATTTATTCTTTTATTACCAATATTTTTAACTAAATATGGCATAAAGAAAACCTTAATTGTAGGAATGTTGGCATGGAGTTTAAGATATGTATTATTTGCATTTGGGGACACTGGATCAAATCTTTGGATGTTAATTTTCGGAATTGTACTGCATGGTATATGTTATGATTTCTTTTTTGTTTCTGGACAAATATATACTGACTTCAAGGCAGGTGAAAAATATAAAAGTGCTGCCCAAGGCTTGATTGCATTAGCAACATATGGAATTGGAATGTTAATTGGATTTAGACTTACAGGTAAAATAACTGAACAGTTCGCAATTGATTCAGGTCATGATTGGACTCAAATCTGGACATACCCAGCAATCTTTGCAGCAGTTGTTCTAGTTCTTTTTATTCTTACTTTTAAAAACGAAAAAATAGAAATTGAAAAATAAAATCAGACTTGGTATTCTTGGTGGTGGTGGAGATTCATTAATTGGAATTGTGCATAGAATCGCTTCCTCAATGCATGATAGTTATGAAATAATTGGTGGTGTATTTAATCCAGATTATAATGAAAATTTAAAGTTTGCTGAAGAAATAGGGCTAGACAAAAAGAGAATTTATGAAGATTATGAAAAGATGATTGAAGAGGAGCTAAAGCTAGATGAGAGCGAAAGGGTTCAGGTAGTTTCTATTTTAACTCCCAACTTTCTTCATTATCCAATGGCAAAAAAACTTTTAGAGAACAACTTCAATGTAATTTGTGAAAAACCTATGACAACAACATATGCAGAGGCTAAGGATTTGGAGAATATCTATAAATCTAAAAATCTAACATTTGCTGTAACATATACATATACTGGGTATCCTATGATAAGGCAAATGAAAGAAATGATCAAATCTGGAGTAATAGGTGATATCCAACGTGTTGATCTTCAATATTATCAAGGATGGATTAATCCTATAATTCATGACTCTTCAAAGCGATCTGAAACTTGGAGGCTACAACCAGAAAAGTCAGGAATAAGCTGTTGTATAGGTGATATTGGAACACATGCATTTGATATGCTAGAGTATGTTACAGGAATGGAAGTTAAAGAGCTTCTTTCAGATCTAAACTATGTTTATGATGATAATACAATGGATGTAGATGGAACAATCTTGATAAGATTTTCGGATAAAATTAAAGGTGTTATAAGAGCAAGTCAAATTGCAACTGGAGAAGAAAATAATTTTACAGTTGCTATATATGGCAAAAAAGGAGGGCTTAAATGGGAGCAACAAAATCCCAACTATCTCTATCATTTAAGCGATACAGACCCTATGAAAGTCTTAAAGCCTGGACACGATTACAATTCGAATTTTTCAAAAATATCAGCAAAGTTACCCCCAGGTCACCCAGAAGGAATGTTTGACTCGATGGCTAATATATACAATGGGGTTGCAAGAGAGATTAATGGTAATAAAGAATTTGATGGGGAATACCCAACATTAAATGATGGTTTAAGAGGAATGTTATTTATAGAGAAAGCTGTTGAATCTCATAAGAATGGGAATAAATGGGTTAAATTAAATTAGAAATAAAATGAAAACAATTAAAGGTCCTGCAATATTTTTAGCTCAATTTGTTGATAAAAAAGCACCTTTCAATTCACTTGAAGGGATGTGTAAATGGGCGGCAGATTTAGGATACAAAGGAATTCAAATTCCAACTTGGGAACATTTCCTTATTGATCTAGATAAAGCAGCAGAAAGTCAAGATTATTGTGATGAGCTTCTGGGTAAAGTCAAATCTCATGGGCTTGAGATTACTGAGCTTTCAACTCATCTTCAAGGTCAACTTGTTGCTGTTCACCCTGCGTACGATTTGATGTTTGATAATTTTGCCCCAGATAATTTAAAGAACAATCCAAAAGCTAGAACTGAATGGGCAGTTGAGACTGTTAAAAAAGCAGCCATTGCCAGTAAAAGGCTTGGGTTAAAAACTCATGCTACTTTTTCTGGAGCATTATTATGGCATACTTGGCATCCCTGGCCACAATCTCCAAAAGGATTGGTTGAATTAGGTTTTAAAGAACTTGCAAAAAGATGGATACCTATATTAAATGTATTTGATGAAAATGGTGTGGATGTTTGTTATGAAATTCATCCTGGAGAAGACTTACATGATGGAATTACATTTGAAAGATTTCGTAAAGCAACGAAAAATCATAAAAGAGTAAATATTTTATATGACCCTAGTCATTTTGTATTACAACAATTAGATTATATAAGTTACATAGACCACTATCATGAATTTATTAAGTCCTTTCATGTAAAAGATGCTGAGTTTAATCCAAATGGAAAGAAAGGAGTTTATGGAGGATACCTAGATTGGGCGGATAGAGCTGGAAGATATAGATCTCCTGGTGATGGTCAAATTGATTTTAAAACAATTTTTTCAAAGCTCACCGAATATGGTTGTGATTTATGGGCAGTTATGGAATGGGAGTGCTGTATTAAAAGTCCAGAACAAGGTGCTAGAGAAGGTGTTACATTTATTGAAAATTTAATTATAAATTGTACTGATAAAAAGTTTGATGATTTTGCAGGAGGCGAAAAAAATGAAGATGATTTAAAAAATATTCTAAATATATAAATATGAAAAAAATCTTTATTCTAATATTGATATTAACTACTAGCTATGGGTTTTCTCAAGATTCACAATGGACATACCTTTTTGATGGAAAGACTTTAGATGGTTGGCATAACTATAACAATTTTCAAGAAGAAAATTCATGGTATGTAAAAAATGGTGAGCTTATTCTTAGATCAAAAAATGATAACGTTAGCAGAGGAAATGATCTTGTAACTGATAAAAAATATACAAGTTTTGAATTATCTATTGAGTGGAATATACCAAAGGGTGGAAATAGTGGAATTATGTTTGGAGTTGAAGAACGTAGTGATATGGATGCACCATGGAGGACAGGTCCTGAAATTCAAGTTCTTGATAATGAAAATTTTGTTGGTCCTAACTCAGATTGGCATAAAGCACCCTCTTTATATGGTCTAAAACCAATAGGAGATATAAAGTATAACCCATATGGAGAGTGGAACCACCTGCTACTTAATATAGATCATGATAATAATCTTGGATCTATAACATTTAATGGTGAATTTGTTTACTCTTTTCCTTTGTCTGGTCCTGAATGGGATAAATTAGTTGCTAGATCAAAATTCAGCTCTGATGAATTCTTTAAGGGCCTAGATCCAGAACATCCATACTATACCTATGCGCCATATTTTGGTCAATTTAAAACAGGGAAAATAGTTCTTCAAGATCATGGTTATAATGTTAGATTTAGAAATATAAAAATTAGAGAACTGTAATTATGAGAATCTTAATTTTAGCCTTATTAGTTTTAGTCTCTTCCTCAATCAAAACTCATTTTGTGGAAAATGATGATGAATGGATATATATTTTTGATGGTGAAACTTTTAATGGTTGGCATCAGTATAATAGTGACTCTGTTGGAAGTCAATGGTCAATTGAAAATGGTGAGCTAGTATTTACTGATAATGATGAACGCTTACAAGATCTGTTAACGGATAAAGAATATACAAACTTTGAATTATCAATAGAGTGGAACATTTCAAAAGGAGGAAATAGTGGAATTTTTTATGGTGTAAAGGAACTACCAGAGTTTAAAGATGCTCACAGAACAGGTCCAGAAATTCAGGTATTAGATAATATAAATTTCAATACATCAACAGATCTCCATAAAGCTCCATCTTTATATGATTTAGTTAGTTCTAATTCAAAGGAGCTAAATGTAAAGCCCCATGGAGAGTGGAACCATCTTATTTTAAAAATAGATCATAAAAACAATTTAGGAACTGTTAAGATAAATGATCAATTTGCTTTTTCATATCCATTATCTGGTCCTGAGTGGGATGATCTTGTATCTAAATCAAAATTTAATTCAAGAGGCTACACTATAAAAAATAAAAAAGACAAAAGGATACTTGTCTTTGGAGCATATAAAACTGGTAAGATAGCTCTTCAAGATCATGGAAGTAATGTTAGATTTAGAAATATTAAAATCCGAGAGCTATAATTTCAAAATCCCATTATTTCTGAAAAATTTATCAATAAATAAAGGAAAATTAATTGTTTTCTCAGCTCCATCTGGAAGCGGGAAAACAACTCTTGTTCATTATTTATTAAATGAAAGAACAGATCTTGCTTTCTCTATCTCTGCCACATCAAGAAAACCAAGAGAAAATGAAATAGATGGTAAAGATTACTTTTTTCTTTCTAAGGAAGATTTTATTAATAAAATAGATAATGGAGAATTTCTTGAATATGAGGAAGTCTATGATGGAACATTTTACGGAACTCTTATAGATGAAGTTGAAAGAAATTCAGAAAATGGGGTAAATGTAATTTTTGATATTGATGTAATAGGAGGCATCAATATAAAAGAGCTATTCCCTGAAAGAACTCTTGCGATTTTCGTTCAACCCCCTAGTATAGAGGCTTTAGAAGAAAGACTTAAAAAAAGAGGGGATAATTCTCCTGAAGAGATAGATAAAAGAGTTGAAAAAGCAATAAAGGAAATAGAGTATTCTTCTGCGTTTGATGAAATAATATTAAATGCTAATCTTGAAGAGTCAAAAAAAATTGCTTCTAAATATGTAGATAAATTTTTGAATCAATAAATGAAAAAAATTGGTTTATATCCAGGAACTTTCAACCCTATCCATAATGGTCATGTTACTCTTGCTAATTATTTTATAAATAATACTGAATTGGATGAAGTTTGGGTTGTAATAACACCCCAGAATCCTTTTAAAAAAAATAACGATTTAGTTGAAGACAATTATAGGCTTGAGATGGCAAACAAAATATTTAATCATTTAAAAAATATTAAAGTTTGTGATATTGAATTCCAACTTGAAAAACCAAATTATACAATTGATACTCTTAATAGATTATTGAAAGATTTCCCTAATAATCAATTCACATTAATCATAGGGCAGGATAACCTTACTAATTTTCATCAATGGAAAGACTACACTAGAATTCTTGATCTTGTTAATGTTTTTGTTTATCCAAGAATTAAAAAGCACGATGTGAATCAAGAAATAGCTAATAATAATAAAATAAAGATACTTGATGCCCCTAAAATTATAATTTCAAGTGAGGAAATAAGGAACGAAATGAAGGAGGGGAATGATATACAAAGTTATTTACCAAAAGAGATACATCAGTATATAATTGAGAAAAAACTTTACAAATAATACTATACTTCCTTTAGAATATTTACCAAACGCTTTGTAAGATTTAATCTTGAGAAATCACTAATATTATCTGGAATTTTTTCATTAAACTCTCCTTTAAGCCAAGAATTATAATTAATGTATATATAACTTATTATCTTATCTAAATCATTTTCAGAGAAAGTAGCTGATGCTTCTGAGATTGATAGGAGAGAATCTGATTCGGAATTATTGTGTGATATATTAATAATTGGAGAACCAGTAGCAAGATACTCTATAAGCTTACCTGAAATCATATCTGGAGCTTCAGTTCCCTTGTAATTAAAATTGACTAATAGATGAGAAGACTTCATTAATGAGATAGATTGACTATGAGGTAAATACCCGGACGATCTTGTATCAACAAATTTAGAAAACATGTCAATAATACTTTCTTCAACATTACCAGCTAGATTAAATTTAATCTTTAGACTATTCTTAATTGGATTTATCGCTTCAATTGCTTTTAAAAAAGTTTTATAGTTATTATTATCTGAAAGAACCCCTGTAAAGACTATATTAAAATACTTAGGTCTAATAGATTCTATTTTATCATATTCTATTTTATCATAACCATTATAGATTGAAAAGAATTTTTGATTTGATGAAATTTTATTCTTAAGAATAGAATGGTATTGATCCCCAACAGTTGTAATTATTCCATTAGCAGAACTAAGGACTTTTTTTTCAAGTTTTATATCAAAATTTTTTATATAATTAAATCTAAAGAAGTTCTTTAAGTAAAATAATTCTTGCCAAGGATCACGAAAATCAGCTAACCACTTAACCCTTGTTATTTTTTTAACTTTTAAACCAATTAAATGAGTTGAATGAGGTGGGCCAGTTGTTATTATATATTTTATGTTTTGATCTCTTATAATCCTCAGTGCTTTTTTTATAGCAAAAGGATTCCAGCCAATTCTAGCATCAGGTATAAAGAAATTTAATCTTATAAAGGCTAAAAATCTATCAAAAAATGTCTTTTTTGGAATTACAGATTGTGGAATTCTTCCATTAGATTTAAAAAGAGAATAAAACTTTAATGGCTCAAAAGAAGAGGTTCTATATGTCTCTATTTCAGTAACTGAATTGTTTAAACTTATATCAATAGATGCATAAGACGCCTTAGAAGGATTAACTGATAAGATAATTGGTTTAAAATTAAACTTTGACAGATATTTAGAAAAATACAGCCATCTTTGAACACCAGAGCCTCCTGCCGGAGGCCAGTAGTATGAAATAATTAGTATTTTCTCAGTTCTCTCCAAAATTCTTTAATTTAATTTTAATTGTACTCCTATCCCAATAATTTCTCTTATTTGAAGTTTTGCAATCGAATTATCATCATATAAAAACTGCATTATTAACTGTGTAGACAAGAAAGGATTGACATCAAGATCAATTTCTAATAAATAATCTAAATCTATATTTGCTGGCTTATCAAGGTAATTTGAGAATAATTTCAAATCTTGTTTATAATTTACATTTTCTAGAATTTTTCCTTCGGAATGAAAAGTTAAATTAGCACCTAATTCATATCTAGAGCCTTTTTCTCTTATAACCCCATAATAAGACTCCCCATCATTTAAATTGTCAGTAAACTTTTTACTTACAAGGATAAGTCTACCTGCTATAGGAGAATAATTAACCCATAATGTCTTATCTTTTTTCCAAAGAAACCCTGAACCTAATTGAAAATATGATGGAGAGAGTATTCTAGTTTTTAATTCTCTCGTTTCATTATTTTGGCTGTCCTTTGAATACTTATACCCATTCCCTATCTGAGAGTTGAAATTAAAAAAAGCTGAAAAAGATAAATTCTTTGAAAACTTTTTACCTACTATTGATTGGATTAAAATCCTATCATCAATTTTTCTTGCAAAAGGGGCATTTTTAAATTTCGCCAGACCATATGCTGATTCAACATTTGTTAACCAATCCCAACCTAAATACCTATACCTCCATTCATAATCAAATTTTATAGTTCCTGAAAAATTATTAGTTCCTCCACCTACCCAGTCACTAAAACCTGTCTGATTTAATAATAATCCTACCTTACCACGTTTTGTCCATAACGAATCTATTTCCTCTAAATCTTGAGAATACAAGGTTTGTGAAATTATAAATACAGAAATTATTAATAAAAATCTCATTAATTTAATTTCAAGGTTCTTACATAAAGCCAAGCTCAAGCTTAGCCTCTTCACTCATTAGATCTTTTGTCCAAGGAGGGTCAAATGTTATTTCAACTTCAGCATCTTTAACTTCATCAATAGATTTCACCTTGTCTTCAACTTCTTTTGGAAGGCTCTCTGCAACGGGACAATTTGGAGATGTTAATGTCATTAAAATTTTAACTTCATAGTCTTCATTAATAAAAACATCATATATAAGACCTAATTCATAAACATCAACTGGAATCTCAGGGTCAAAAACCTGTTTTAACTGCTTGACTATTTTCTCTCCTAAAAGATTTGGATCAATTGTTTTTTCACTCATAATTTATTTTTTAGAATTATATGCCACTGCATATATTTTTATTTGTTTTACCATAGCAAGTAAACCATTTGCTCTAGTTTGTGATAAATGATTACTAAGACCTATTTTATCAATAAAATCCATTTTAGCATTAATTATATCTTCTGGCTTTTGACCAGAAAAAACCGATATTAGTATTGATATGATTCCTTTCGAGATAATAGCATCACTATCTGCAGTATAAATAATCTTATCATCTATAATTTCAGCGTGAAGCCAGACATTACTTTGACATCCTTTTACTAGGTTTTCTTCAACTCTATTTATTTGATTAAAATCGGGTAAGTTTTTCCCTAGATCAATTAAATACTGATATTTTTCTGACCAATCATCAAAAAAATCAAATTCATTAACGATTTCTTGTTGTATAGATTGAATACTTCCCACATTCAAAAATAGTGAATTATCCCAACATGGTTGATGCCTTCTCTAATGCATCAATAAGTAGATCGATTTCGCTTTTTGTATTATAAAATGATAGAGAAACTCTAACTGTGCCCGGTATTTTATAATAATCCATGATAGGTTGAGTACAATGTTGACCAGTTCTAACAGCAATTCCAAACTGATCAAGAATAGAGCCTATATCTGATGGATGATGATTAGAAAGATTAAAAGATATTACTGAAATTTTATTTACTTGATCGCCATAAATTTTTATGCCTGGTGTTTTATTTAACCTGTCTGTAGCATATTTTAAAAGTTCTTGCTCATGAGCTTCGATATTATCGAACCCTATATTATTCATATAATCAATAGCTGCTCCAAAACCGATAACACCAGAGATATTTGGTGTACCTGCTTCAAATTTATGAGGTAGATCAGCATACTCTGTCTTCTCAAATGTTACACTTGAAATCATTTCTCCTCCACCTTGATACGGTGGCAATTCTTCAAGAAGTTCAGATTTTCCATATAAGAACCCTACACCTGTTGGGCCGCATAGCTTATGAGCTGAAGCTACATAATAATCTACATCAATTTCTGACAAATTAATTTTAAAGTGTGCAGCACCTTGAGCTCCATCTATAAGAACCTTAGTTTTATTTTTATGTGATAAATCAATTATTTCCTTAATAGGATTTATTGTTCCAAGAGAATTTGAAACATGATTTACAAAAACAAACTTAACATTGTTATTTAGCATCTTTTTGAAAGCCTCTATATCAATTGAACCATTATCCTTCATTGGGATAACTCTTAATTTAGCTCCGGTTTTTTCACATAGGATTTGCCATGGAACTATATTAGAATGATGTTCCATCTCAGATACAATTAATTCATCAGAACTACCAATTTGAGATTCTAATCCTGAAGAAACAATATTTATACCATGTGTTGTGCCAGAGGTAAATATGACCTCATAATCATTCTTTATCCCAAAATGATTTTGGATTTTTTTTCTAGATGACTCATATTGATTAGTGGCATCTGCACTCAAAGAGTGAAGACCTCTATGGATATTTGAATTATGATTTTCATAATATTCTACAATCTTTTGAATAACATGAGTTGGAGTCTGAGATGTTGCTGCATTATCAAAATAAACTAGATCACTTCCATTGATCTTTTTACTTAATATTGGAAAGTCTTCTCTTATTTTATATACATCTTTCATTTATAGATCAAATCCTAAATTAACACCTAATTTATAGGCAATTAATTTTTTAATTCTTTTATTCAGATTTGGGATTTTTACACTTTCAAGAACATTATTTGCAAAACCATATGTAAGTAATGCTCTTGCCTCCTTTTCAGGGATTCCTCTGGAATTTAGATAGAATAAAGCCTGTTTATCTAATTGACCAATTGTACAACCATGAGAACACTTAACGTCATCCGCAAAAATTTCTAGTTGAGGTTTTGTATTAATTTTTGATTTATCTGTTGTTAAAATATTATTGTTTTGTTGAAAAGCATTAGTTTTTTGAGCTTCTCTTTCAACTATTATTCTTCCATTAAAAACTCCAACTGAGCTATCTGAAAATATTCCTTTATAATCTTGGTGACTTTCACAATTTGGCTTTGCATGATGAACAAGTGTATTGTGATCAACATGTTGTTTAGCTTCTAGTATTGTTAATCCTTTTAAAGTTGATGAAATATTAGATCCCTTATGATAAAATCTTAAATTATTTCTTGTGAGCTGTCCACCTAATGAGAATGTATGGACACTAACATTACTATCTTTCTCTTGACTAATGAATGTATTGTCAATCAAAGATGAAGTTAGAAGATCATTTTGAATTTTGTAGTAATCCACATGTGAATTACTATCTGCATATATTTCAGTGACACTATTTGTTACTACTTTATGATCTGATAAAGATTGGTGTCTTTCAATAATTTGAACATTTGAATTTGCCTCCATAACAATCAAATTTCTTGGTTGAAGCCATATAGATTTCTGAGCTCCTGTAGAAAAATGCAAAATTTGAATTGGATCTTCAGGCTCCATATTTTTGGGTATAAATATATATGCTCCTTCTCTAGTATATGATGTATTAAGTGAGGAAAGACTTTCATTTTCAGGTACAACCTTATTGAAATATTTTTTGATAGTTTTTTTATATTTTGATTTTGAAATTGCAGCTGATAAAACACATATATCCATTCCATCATGAGTTGTCTTTGATAGAAAAGGACTAAATATACCATCAACAAAAACAAGCTTAAATGAGTCTATATCATTTAAAAAATACTTTTTAACATCTTTTAATTCAATATTACTTTCTGAAGTAGGAGATAAATGATAATCTTTTTGAATAATTGAAGCAAGAGAAGTATACTTCCACAATTCATCACTCTTTGTTGGAAATCCATCTGACTCAAATCTTTTTAATGCCTTTTTTCTGTAGTCATGAATAGGATGTAATAAGTCAACATCTTGTTCAAAAGCTAGATGAGAATCTAATAACTTTTCTTTAAAATCCATACTTTATTTTTTCTCTTTTTTTAACCAATCATAACCTTTATCTTCTATCTTTTTTGCCAGAGATTTATCTCCCGATTTAATCACTTTTCCATCTAAAATTACATGAACAAAGTCAGGGACAATGTAATCAAGAAGTCTTTGATAGTGGGTAATAACAACTACTGCATTATCATCATTACTAAATTTCATTACTCCGTTAGCAACAATTTTTAAAGCATCAATATCTAAACCTGAATCCGTTTCATCTAAAACAGCTAACTCTGGTTCCAACATAGCCATTTGAAAAATTTCATTTCTTTTTTTCTCCCCACCTGAAAATCCTTCATTAAGAGATCTTGACAAAAATTTGGTATCAATATCTAGTAGTGAAGATTTTTCTCTGATTTTTTTTAGCATTTCTCTAGAGCTCATCTCATCAAGTCCCCTTGCTTTTCTAGATTCATTTATTGCAGCTTTAATGAAATTTGTTACTGTTAACCCAGGTATTTCAACAGGATATTGAAATGACATAAAAATTCCATCATGAGCTCTTTCAGATGCACTTAATTCATTTATTTCATTAGTTTTATAATAAAGGTTTCCTTTAGTTACTTCATAATCTTCATGACCTGATATTACATTAGCCAAAGTACTTTTACCAGAACCATTTGGGCCCATAATTGCATGGATCTCGCCCTTTTTGACTTTTAAATTAACTCCCTTTAATATTGATCTTCCTTCAATTTTACAGTGTAAATTATTTATTTCTAGCATAATATTATTTTTATCCTACCGATCCTTCTAGTGAAATTTCTAGAAGTTTTTTTGCTTCAACAGCAAACTCCATTGGTAACTTATTTAAGATTTCTGCACTAAAACCATTTACTATAAGAGCAATAGCTTTTTCGGTATCAATTCCTCTTTGATTACAATAAAATATTTGATCTTCACCTATTTTACTTGTTGTTGCCTCATGTTCAATTTGAGCTGTTTTATTTTGTGCCTCAATATATGGGTATGTATGAGCTCCACAATTATTTCCCATTAAAAGAGAATCACATTGTGAAAAGTTTCTGGCATTATCTGCACGTGGTGAAATTTTTACAAGACCTCTATAACTACCTTGTGATTTACCAGCGCATATTCCTTTTGAAATTATAGTACTCTTGGTATTTTTTCCAAGATGAATCATTTTTGTTCCAGTATCTGCTTGTTGAAAATTATTTGTAACAGCAATAGAATAAAATTCTCCAATAGAATCATTTCCTTTTAATATACAAGAAGGATATTTCCATGTAACTGCAGAGCCTGTTTCAACCTGTGTCCATGAAATTTTTGCTCTATCATGACAAATCCCTCTTTTAGTTACAAAATTATAAACACCTCCTCTTCCTTTCTTATCTCCGGGATACCAGTTTTGAACTGTTGAATATTTTATTTCTGCATCGTCAAGAGCAATTAACTCTACTACTGCAGCATGTAATTGATTTTCATCACGAGATGGTGCTGTACAACCCTCTAGATAACTAACATAACTTTCCTTATCCGCAATTAAAAGTGTCCTTTCAAACTGACCTGTACCTGCTTGATTAATTCTAAAATATGTTGAAAGCTCCATTGGACATTTAACTCCTTTTGGTATATAACAGAATGATCCATCTGAGAATACAGCAGAGTTTAATGCAGCATAATAATTATCTTTTTGAGGAACAACTGTTCCAATATATTTTCTTACTAATTCTGGATGATCCTTTATTGCATCGGAAATTGAGCAAAAAATAATTCCTTTTTCCGATAAAGTATCTTTAAATGATGTAGCTACTGATACAGAATCAACAACCACATCCATTGCTACACCGCTTAATCTTTTTTGTTCATCTATAGAGATTCCAAGTTTATTAAATGTTTTTAAAAGCTCCGGATCAACTTCATCTAATGACTTTAGATTTGGTTTTTGCTTTGGGGCAGAATAATAGGAGATATTTTGAAAATTAGGTTTTTCATATTTTAAACTTGACCAATCTGGCTCTTCCATTTCCTTCCATGCTTCATAGGATTCAAGCCTCCATTCTGTCATCCACTTTGGTTCTTTTTTCTTTTCAGAAATTTTCCTAATTATCTTTTCATTAAGCCCAACAGGGAATGTTTCAGCGTCAATATCTGTATAAAAACCATATTCATACTCTTGAGTCTCTAAATTTTTCTTTAATTCTTCTTCTGTATAAGCCATAATATCTACATCTAAATTATATGCAAATATACAATATATCAATACTTTATAGAGTATTTAGACATGTTAAAAACTTATTAAAGTATAAGCAATTACTTATCGTATTCATTGGATGATAATTTTAGAGTATTTTTGATTATGGAAGAAGAAGAAGCAAATAATGAAAATGATCTCTCTAATATTAAAGAAAATGTATTAATCAAAAAATTAACAAAATCTTTCAAAGTATCTAACAAATCAAGTACTCTCGGTATAGGAGATGATGCAGCTGTACTTAATTTCGATAATCAAGAAGTTGTTATTTCAAAAGATATGCTGGTCGAAGGAGTGCATTTTGATTTAAGCTATATGCCTCTTAAACACTTAGGGTATAAATCTATTGTAGTTAACGTTTCTGATATACTTGCAATGAATGCATCTCCTTCTCAAGTATTAGTTTCTATTGCAGCTTCAAATAGGTTCAAGCTTGATGCAATAGAAGCAATTTATGATGGTATTCGAGCTGCCTGTTCTGAATATAATCTAGATTTAGTAGGAGGAGACACAACATCTAGCAACAAGGGGCTTATAATTTCAGTTACTTGTTTAGGAAGTATTAATAAAAAGAAATTTGTAAAAAGATCTGGGGCAAAAGATGGAGATATTCTAGTTGTTAGTGGTGATCTTGGAGGATCTTATATGGGTTTACAAGTTTTAGAAAGAGAAAAGTCAGTCTTTGAAGTAAATCCTAATTCACAACCTGATTTATCAGAATACACATATTGTATTCAAAGACAACTAAAACCAGAAGCAAGAAAAGATATAGTTAAAGCATTAGATGATATGGATATTCTGCCAACATCAATGATTGATATTAGTGATGGATTATCTACAGAGATTAACCATTTATCAAGTTCATCAGATTTATCAATTCATATTTATGAGGATAAAATTCCTATTGCAGAAGAAACTAAAAAAGTTTGTGATGAATTTGGAATAAATCCTACAGTTGCTGCACTTAATGGTGGAGAAGATTATGAGTTATTATTTACTATTTCAAAGAAAAACTCCAAGAAAATTGCTGACAATCCATTATTTAGAATTTTAGGGAGTTGCACAAAGAAAAAGAATGATAATTGTATGATTACCAGTATCGGTCAAAAGATTAATATAAGTAGTGATGGTTGGGATCCATTTAATAAGTGATTGTTCTATCCAAGAGCTACATCAAGACACATCATTATTATAAATCCTCCTATAAATCCTAAAGTTGCGATATCAGTATATTTATCTAATTGGGTTTCCGGTATAACTTCTTCCACAACTACAAAAATCATTGCACCAGCAGCAAAAGCTAAAGCATAAGGAAGAAGAGGTGTAAAAAAAGTAACTGCAAGTGCACCAATTACTCCAGCTATTGGCTCTACAATTGCAGATAATTGTCCATACCAAAAACTTTTAAACCTTGATAGACCTGATCTCCTTAATGGCATTGCTACAGCAATTCCTTCGGGGAAATTTTGAAGTCCAATTCCAAATGCAAGAACTACTGCTCCAGCAATTGATGCTTCAGGAATACCAGATGCAACTCCACCAAATAAAACTCCAACAGCAAGTCCTTCAGGAATATTATGAAGGGTAATTGCTAAAACTAATAATGTTGTTCTCCTCCAAGGGGTTTTAATCCCTTCGCTTTCTTTAAAATTAATATGAATATGAGGTAGTACTTTGTCTAGTGCAAAAATAAATAATGCCCCTAAACCAAATCCAATTGCAGCAGGCATTACTTTAACAAAACCCTCCCCAGCACTCATTTCAATAGCTGGAGATAATAGACTCCAAAAACTTGCTGCAACCATAACTCCACCTGTAAAACCTAGCATACCGTCTAGTGACATCCTACTCATAGATTTAAATAAAAATGCTGAAGACGCTCCAAGAGCAGTTACTCCCCATGTAAAAAGAGTAGCATATAAAGCACCTTGAACAGGGTGTAAATTTGAAAAATATTCAATAATTTCATTCATATTTGCAGTAAATTATAGAGATCTTATTATTTTAAAATTTATTTGGTTTATAAATTAGGTAATTTTGATTTCAAATATAATCTGATTTTAGTTAAGAATCAATCTAATTAATGAGGAATTAATCGCAATAATGAAGAAATCTTTTGACTATATAATTTGTGGAGCAGGTGCGTCTGGTCTTTTACTTGCTAATGCAATGATAGAGGATAAATTTTTTAGAAATAAGAAGATCCTGTTAATTGAAAAAGATAAAAAATCAATTAATGATAGGACATGGGGATTATGGGACAATAAAACAAATGTATTAGATTCAATTTTACACAAAAGCTGGGATAATGCTGAATTTATTGGAAAATCATTTAAAAAACATTTTTTATTAGAGCCTTATAAATATAAAATGATAAGAGCTATTGACTTTTATTCGCATTTTTTAAAAAAGGTTGAAAATGCTCCAAATTTTGAATATGTTAATGCATCTATTTCTGAAATAATTTCTAACTCTACAGATAATTATATCAATACATCTATTGGGAACTTTAAAGCCAAATTAATTTTTTCAAGTTTACCGAAAAATGACAAAATGAATTTAAAAAAATATCCTTTACTAAATCAAAGCTTTATTGGGTGGACTATTGAAACTAAAGAAGATGTATTTGATGAAAAAACGATGACATTAATGGACTTTAACAGAAATCAAAAAGATGAAACCAGATTTATATATGTTCTCCCATTTTCATCTAGAAAAGCATTAGTTGAGTACACTCTTTTTTCTGAAAAAATAATTTCGGATCAAGATTATGAGAACGGTATAAAAGAATATTTAAATGAAAAAGAAATAGATAATTTTAAAATTATAGAAAAGGAAAAAGGAAATATTCCAATGACATGCTTCCCTTTTGAAAAATCAAACACGAATAAATTAATTTATATTGGAACAGCAGGTGGATGGACAAAACCAAGTACAGGTTATACAATAAAAAATGCAATTGATAAATCAAAAGAAATAACCTCTTATATAAAATCAAATAAAGCTCTAGAGCATTTTAATAAAAGAAATAGATTTTGGTATTATGATTTAATATTATTAGATGTTTTAAAATCTACAAAGGGGCATGGATATAAAGCATTTAGCTACATGTTTAAAAGAAATAACCCTATAAAAATATTGACTTTTTTGGATGAAAAAACCACTCTATTTGAAGAGATTCCAATACTTCTTTCTGTTAACAAAATTCCATTTATAAGAGCTCTTATAAATAGGTTAGCAGAGATAATTGATAGAATAATTAGGAGACCCGATTGATCAACGAAGAGCAATATTGCTTAAAGGTATCTTTTTTATCTTCTTCTAATTCTAAATCATTAATTAAATCAATAGCAATATCATAGAACTTTTTTATATAATCTTCCAAAGCTTTTTTTGACCCTGATAATATATAAAATTGTTTTATATTTTCTATTTTTTCATCCTCACCTAAGTTAGATGAATTAAAAGTATCTAAGAATAAATCCTTGTCCTCTCCTTCTAGATTTTCTTTTGATAAGATATATAATAGTGTTTTCTTTTTCTCCAATATATCACCTCCTATTTTTTTTCCAAAATCTTTAGACTCTCCAAAAGAATCTAGATAATCATCTTCAAGCTGAAATGCTATACCCATATTTTTTCCAATTTTGTATAAATTTTGAATATTAGTCTCTGAAGCCTCTGATACTATTCCACCAAATTTAAAACTACAAGCAATAAGCTCTGCAGTTTTTAATTCAATCATTTTAAAATATTCATCAAGTTGAACATTTTGTTGATTAGAAAAGTCAATATCATATTGTTGTCCTTCACAAACAAGTCTTGCAGTATTGTTTAACTCTTTAGATAACTGGATATATGTCTGATCCTTATAATTGCGCAATAGATTGTAAGACAAAATTAACATTACATCTCCGGATAAAATTGCAGTATTATTGTTCCACTTATTATTTATAGTATTGGTCCCTCTTCTGATTATTGCATTATCCATTATATCATCATGGACAAGAGTAAAATTATGGAAGATCTCTATCGAAGCTGCTGCAGGAAGGGCATTATCTATTTTACCAGAAAAAAGATCAGATATAAAAAGTGTAAATAATGGTCTAACTCTTTTACCCCCGTTTTGTAAAATATACTTAACTGGGTCATATAAATTGTTTGGATCATTAAATGACAAATTTTTATCTATATAATTATTTAAATCGTTTATATAATTACTAAATTTGCCCATATTAATTTTCAGTAAAAGTACACTATTTTTTAATTGATGTTTAGACTTTCTTTGATACTGTTTCTATTAACCAAAACAGTCTTTGGACAGAATGATTTGATAAGCTTATCTATTGATCAAGCAGTTGAATATGGTATAGAAAATAATAGAAATCTAATAAATGCTGAACGAGAAATTTTAATGGCTTATAATGAAAAATGGAAAACAATTGCAACTGGATTACCTCAAGTAACAGCAAATCTAGACTATTCAAATTATATTGAATTGCCTACTTCTCTGATACCACTAGAAAAATTTGGTGGTCCCCCTGGAGAATTTTCAGAAGTTCAATTTGGACTTGAACAAACAGCTTTTGGATCAATGAGAATGGAGCAACAAATTTTTGATGGATCATGGATAGTTGGGCTTCAAGCCACTAAAGTTTATCTTGAAACTTCTAAAAACTTTTATGAAAAAACACTTCTAGAAGTAAAAGAAGGTGTCATTAAATTATATAGTCTTGTTTCAATTCTAAAAGAAGGTGTTATCCTATTAAAAAATAATGTTGAAAATTTTAAAAAAGATTATTATGAAATCTCCGAGCTTTATAAAAATGGATTTGAAGAAATTGAAAATGTAGAGCAAATAAAAATAACACTTGCTCAATCTGAATTTCTACTTAAGCAAACTGAAAAAACATATGATAATCAAAAAGACTTATTAAAATTAATTCTTGGAATCAAGCTTGATGATCAATTAGTATTAACAACAAACTTTGAAGAACTTATATCAGGAGATATAGTTTTTAATAAATCTATAAGTGACTTTATCCCAGAAAATAATATTGAAATAAAAATTTCAAAAAACGCATTTGATACAAAAAGGCTTGAATATAAATTAGAGCAATCAAAAAGGTTGCCAAAGATTTCGGGGTTCTACAGCAATAGTTTTACTGGCTATAATGATGATTTTAAATTTTTACAAAGCGAACAAAAATGGTTCAATTCATCTGTTTTTGGTATTAATCTTAAAGTTCCAGTATTTTCATCTTTAGGATTGAAAGCTTCTGCACAAAAGGCAAAGTATGCCATGAATCAAGCAGAAACAAGCTATGTTGATCAACAAGAAAGAATATATGCACTTGTTAAACAAAAAATAAATGATTATTTATTAGCTCTTGATTCTTATAATATTGATAAGGAAAATATGCTTCTCTCACAGTCTATCGAAGAAAAAAATTCTATAAAATTTTTTGAAGGAATGGTGTCTTCCTTTGAATTAAGACAAGCCCAAAATCAACTTTTAAATGCTCAACAAAAATATTTAAACTCAGTGATCAATTTAATATCTATTAATGCTGAGTTAGAAACTCTCTTTAACAAACCAATTACATTAAAATGAAAAAATTAATAATTACTCTTTCTCTAATTCTCCTTCTAAGTTGTAACTCTTCTAGAAACTCTTCAATTAATGATCTTATTAATAAAGGAGATCTGGAAACTTTGAAAAAAAAGAAAAAAGAATATGTTGATCTTATGAATGATTTGAGATTAGACCTCAATGAAATTAATAATGGTATAATGTTATTAGATGAAAATGAACAAATTCAAGTTATTTCAAAATTTAATGTTATTGAAAAAGAATTTACAACCTATGTTGAACTTCAGGCAAATCTTAAGTCTAGGAAAAATGTTGTAATACTATCAGAATTTCAAGGCGCATTGAAAAATTTGTTTGTTAGAGAAGGGCAACTTGTTAAAAAGGGGGAACTTCTAGCAGAGATTAATGATTCTGGCTTAAAGGAACAGTTAGATCAAATGTTAATCCAAGCAAACTATACAAAAGACAATTTCGATAGAGTAAAAAGGTTATGGGAAAAAAATATCGGTTCTGAGATGGAGTTTTTAAAAGCAAAAAGTGACTTTGAAACAAATAATAAGATGGTTGAACAGATTAGAGATCAACTTTCAAAAACAAATATTTATGCTCCCTTTGATGGAGAGATTGATGAGATCATTTCAAATTTAGGATCAAATCTTGTCCCTGGTTCTCCAATACTCAGAGTTGTTAATCTTGACATAATATATGCAGAAGCTCAAGTGCCTGAAAAATACGTTTCATCAATTGAACTTGGAACTGAAGCCCTAGTCTCTATTCCTCTATTGAATAAAGAAGTTACTTCAAAAATTGTTCAATCTGGAAACTTTATCAACCCAAACAATAGAACATTTAGAGTTGAAGCTCCTGTTGAAAATAAGGATAAAAGAATAAAACAAAATCTTAATGCCAGAATTAAAATAAAAAATTACAGCAATATAAAAGCTCTAGTTGTACCACTTAGAGTAATAAGGGAAGATGCTTCTGGGAGACCTTTTATTTACAAATTAGTAGAAACTGATAAAAAAGACATTTTACTAACAGTCAAAATTTTTGTGGAAACAGGAGCTAATAATGATGAAGAAATTGAAATAACTAAAGGACTCTCTATAGGGGATATTATAGTTCTTGAAGGTGCTAATAATGTGGAAGATAATCAAAGAGTCAGAGTAATAGAATAGGTCTATAATGGATATAAAAAACAAAGAGTTCTTCTTTTCAAGTTGGGCAATAAATAATAAAACCATTATTTATGTTATAATGTTATTATTCTTGATCTCAGGGATTACGGCATACAAAACTATGCCTAGAGAACTTTTTCCTGAAATTAATTCAACGAATATTTTTGTAACAACAATATTTCCAGGTAATACTGCTGAAGAAATTGAAAAGTTAATAACAGATCCTCTTGAAGAAGAGTTAAGAGGTGTTAAAGACCTTAATGAAATTACTTCAAGTTCTAGCGAAGGAATCTCTGTAATAAATATTGAATTTGATGAAGATGTAACTACAGAGCTTGCCAGACAAAGGACTAAAGATTTAGTTGATAATATTATTGTTAAAGCAGATTGGCCAATATATAATAATGCAAAAGTTGATCCCAGCATTTTTGAATTTGATGTAGCTGAAAGATATCCTGTGCTTAATATTAGTATGGTTGGAGATTTTCCTGTTGAAGACTTCAAAGATTATGCTGAGTATTTAGAGAAAAGAATTGAAAAATTACCTCAAATAAAAACTGTTGAAATAAGAGGAATCCAAACTTTCGAAGTTGAGGTTGCTGTAGATCCCTATAGAATGGCAGCTTCAAAAACGAGTTTTCAGAATATCGTTGATGCTATTTCTAATGAGAATATAACTATCTCAGCCGGGAGCTTAATTGCTGATGGTCAAAGAAGAAATCTTAAAATAATTGGAGAGGTTGACGACCCAGAAAAATTAAGAAAGTTTATTGTAAACCGAAATAATGGCCCAGTTTATCTTGAAGATGTTGCAAAAGTATCTTTCAAAGAAAAAGAGGCTACTTCTTTTACTAGGTCTTTTAAAGAAAAAACTGTTATGCTTGAAGTAATTAAAAGAGGTGGAGAAAATGCAATTTTTGCTTCCAATTCAATTCAAGATATAATTAGCAATGCTAGAGAAAACTTCTTTCCAGAAAATCTTGAAGTAACAGTTCAAAACGATCAATCTGACTATACAATTAATGCAGTAAATGACTTAATGAATAATTTAATTTTTGGAATAATATTAGTTGTTACAGTATTGACATTTTTTCTAGGACTTAGGAATGCTCTTTTTGTTGGATTTGCAATACCAATGTCAATGTTTATGTCATTAATGATCTTATCCTATTTTGGATTTACTTTAAATAGGATGGTTCTATTTGGCCTTGTTATGGGGCTAGGTCTTCTAGTTGATAATGGAATAGTTGTAGTAGAAAATATATACAGATTAATGTCAAAAGAGGGGATGTCAAGAATTCAAGCTGCCAAGGTTGGAGTTGGTGAAGTTGCTATGCCAATTATTGTATCCACTGCAACTACAATCGCAGCATTTATACCATTGGGTGGATGGCCAGGCATCATAGGTGAATTTATGATTTATTTTCCTATAACACTCTCAGCAATTCTTGGTTCATCCTTGATAGTTGCAATATTTTTTAATTCAATGCTAGTGTCAAATTTTATGAATCTAAGTGAACAAGAGATTAGTAGAAAAAATTTAATGAGGATGACATATATTTTAGGAGGGTTTGCATTAGTTTTTGTAATATTTAAAGATACAAGGGCTATTGGCTCGCTATTCATTTTTATTCTTGGACTGTTTTGGTCATATAAATATATTGTCAAAGATCTTGCACTAAAGTTTCAAAATACATTTCTAGTTACAATTGAAAACTTATATAATCAGTTTTTAAGGTATGCTCTATCAGGAGTAAAACCATATCTTTTTGTAGGGGGGACTATCTTAATGTTATTTTTCTCCTCATTGTTATTTAGCATTTTTCCTCCAGCAGTAGAGTTTTTTCCTGACAATGAGCCTAGACAAATATTAGTCTATGTAGAATATCCTGAAGGGACTGATATTAAAAAAACAAATAGTACTTCTATATTAATTGAAAATGAAATTTATAAGGTTGTTAATGATGATAAGTATCTAGATTCTGGTTATAATTTTATGATAGAATCTGCAATTTCTCAAGTAGGAGAAGGTGCGGGAAATCCACAAACAGATATTGGAGGTACTGGTGAGATACCACATAAAGCTTTAATTACATTGACTGCTAGAGAGTTCAAATTTAGAAGAGGACTCTCAAGTGAAGACTTGCGAAAAGATATTCAGATTCAGCTATTAGAAAAATTTCCAGGAATTGCAATTTCTGTTGAAAAGATTCAAGAAGGCCCTCCAACTGGTTATCCTGTTAATATTGAAATCTCTGGAGAGGACTATGAAGAACTTGTGGAATCAGCAATTTCAATGAGAAATTTCTTGAGTGAAGAAAATATTGAAGGAATTGAGCAATTAAAAATAGATGTAACAAAAAGTAAACCAGGGATTGAGTTTATTGTAGATAGAGAAAAGGCTGGGGAGCTTGGTATTCCAACTGGTTTAGTTGGTCAAACTTTAAGAAATTCTATTATTGGGACAAAAGCAGGGGTCTATAAAGAAAAAGGAGAAGATTATGATATTAATGTCCGTTTTGATCAAGAATACAAAAATGATCTTAATGCATTAATAAACCAAAATATTGTTTTTCGAGATCAGTCTAATGGTGAAATTAAAACTATTCCTATTGCTTCTGTGGTCAATATAAAAAACACTACATCATTTAATGCAATTAAACATATTGATCTTGAAAGGGTAGTTACATTGTACTCATCTATTCTGGCAGGGTCTAATGCTCAGGAGGTGGTGAATAATATAAAAATTGCGCTTACTGGATATGAAACATCTGAAGGTGTCAACTATAGGTTTACTGGAGAAATTGAAGAACAAGCTGAGAATCAATCTTTTTTATCAGGAGCCTTAATGACAGCATTAGCTTTTATTGTTTTGTTACTTATTTTCCAATTTAGTTCAATATCAAAGCCTATGATTGTTTTAGTCTCAATCATATTGAGCTTTACAGGAGTTCTTTTAGGTATAGTAATATTCAATTTAACGTTTAGTATTCTTATGACAATGCTTGGAATAATTTCTTTAGCAGGAGTTATAGTTAATAATGCTGTGGTGCTTATTGACTATACTCAACTTTTATTTGATAGGAAAAAACTTGATTTAAACTTATCTAAAAATACACTGTTAGATAAAGAAACAGCACTTGTTCTTGTAGTGAAAGCTGGAGAAGCTAGACTAAAACCAGTTTTATTAACAGCTATCACAACTATTTTTGGTCTAATACCGCTTGCTACTGGATTAAACATTGATTTCTTTAGTCTATTTGGATCCTGGGATCCTAATATTTATATAGGAGGAGATAATGTTATATTTTGGGGGCCTCTTGCATGGACGGTAATATTTGGATTATCCTTTGCGACTTTCCTTACTTTAATTGTTGTTCCATCTATGTACTTCATAGTTCATTGCCTAAAGTTAAAACTTAAGAATATCTAGTTATATTTATAATAATTTAATATGTATAGAACAAACAATTGTGGTGAGTTAAACTCAAGTTTTGTTGATCAAGAAGTTAAGCTTTCAGGATGGGTCAATAAAATTCGAACAAAAGGATTCATTATATGGATTGACCTAAGAGATAGATATGGAGTAACTCAACTAGTTTTTGATAAAGAAAGAACGGATGCATCAGTTTTTGAAGCAGCAAATAATTTGGGCAGAGAGTTTGTTATTGAAATTGATGGAACAGTTATAAAGAGAAAAGATGTTAACCAAAATATAAGCACAGGAGAAATTGAAGTATTAGTGTCAAACCTCAAAATTTTGAATACTTCTATTACACCTCCCTTTACCATAGAGAATCAGACAGATGGAGGAGATGAATTAAGAATGAAGTTTAGATATCTTGATCTAAGGAGAGAGCCAATTAAAGAAAATTTGATCTTTAGAAATAAGCTTTCATTAGAAGTTAGAAACTATTTGTCTGATAATGGTTTTCTAGATATCGAAACACCTTATTTGATAAAATCTACTCCCGAAGGAGCTAGAGATTTTGTTGTTCCTTCAAGAATGCATCCTGATCAATATTATGCCCTTCCCCAATCACCTCAGATATTCAAGCAGCTCATAATGATTGGTGGACTTGACAAGTATTATCAAATTGTAAAATGCTTTAGAGATGAAGATCTAAGAGCAGATAGACAGCCTGAATTTACTCAGATTGATTGTGAGATGTCCTTTGTTAGTGAGTCTGATGTTCTAGAACAATTTGAAGGTTTGATCTTACATTTATTAAAAAAGTTTGGGAAAACGGTAAAGGCTTTTCCAAAACTTACATACAAAGATGCCATAGAAAATTATGGTACAGATAAACCAGATTTAAGATTTGATATGAAAATCAATGAAATTACTGATAATGTTAAGGGTAAAGATTTTAACATCTTTGATAAAGCTGAATACATAGGATGTCTGGTTCTAAACGATAAAGCTGAATTATCTAGAAAAGAAATTGACGAACTTACTGAATGGGTAAAAAGGCCACAAGTTGGAGCAAATGGTATTTTATGGATTAAAAATAATGCTGATGGTTCTATTAAATCATCTTTTGATAAATTTTTTACCTCTGATGATTTAACAAGTCTAACAAAAGATATTGGAAGTAAGTCAGGAGATCTTATACTTATAATGGCTGGAACAAAAAAAGAAACTCTTGAGCATCTTGGAACACTTAGAGTAGAGATAGGTAAGAGATATGACTTTATAAATTTTGACTTGTTTTGCCCAGCTTGGGTAACAGATTTTCCTCTTTTTGAATATGATGAGGAAGAAAAAAAGTTTAAGTCAATGCATCATCCTTTTACATCTCCTAACAAGGAAAGTTTAGGTCATTTAGATTCAGACCCTGAAAAAGTTATTGCCAATGCATATGACCTTGTATTAAATGGAAATGAAATTGGGGGTGGTTCAATTAGAATTCATGACTACAACACCCAAATGAAAATATTTGAGATTCTTGGAATGTCAAAAAAGGAATATGAGAGTCAATTTGGATTTTTAATTGAAGCTCTTAAGTATGGAGCACCTCCTCATGGTGGGATAGCATTTGGTCTAGACAGATTAGCCGCTGTTCTTAACAATAAAGATGTAATAAGAGACTTTATAGCATTCCCAAAAAATAATAGCGGAAAAGATTTAATGATTGATGCTCCAGCAAAACTGACTAAAGAGCAACTTAAGGATATGAAGGAAGAATAATGGGTTTATCCAGTAAAAATATTTTTATAAAAATACTTTCCATTTTACTTTTTGCAGGAATATTATTCGGTATTTACTATAGAGAACTAATTGAAACATCTCTGGGAGATAAAATTATAGGATTCTTTGTAATTTTTGGAGCATTCATATTTATGCCTTTATTTTTAATCTATCGTCTTAAGGGGAAAAAATTTGAAGACTATACCTTAAGTGATAAGAATATCAAGAAGATGAGGGAGAAATCAGGTAAAAATTAATTTCTTAATTTTTTAAAAAAATTATCAATCAAATCCTTTGATTCTGACTCTAAAACTCCCGATTTTTCTTTAATTTTTCTATTTAACTTTAATTTCTGACTTTTATAACCCTTTTCGGGATCATCTGCACCATATACAATTCTAGAAATTTTTGACCAGTAAATAGCTCCATAGCACATTAAACATGGTTCTAGTGTAGTATATAATGTACAACCTTGTAGATATTTCGAATTAAGATAATCACTGGCTGATGTAATTGCTAATATTTCAGCATGAGCTGTTGAGTCATTTAATAACTCAACCATATTGTGTGCTCTTGAGATTATATTATTTTCATAAACTATTACTGCGCCCACAGGAACTTCATTATTTTCTTTCGCTAATTTAGCTTGAGATATTGCAAACTTCATAAAATATGTGTCATTCTTAACCATATTTACTAAATTACAAAAAGACTTGATTAAATAAACGAAGTTATATATTTGTATGGTTCTGATTAGTTTATTTATGTTGATGTTACTAACCAAAAATGCTGAAAAATGAGTGATAAAAAAAGCTTATTTCTATTAGATGCATATGCATTAATCTATAGAGGCTACTATGCATTTATAAAAAATCCTAGAATTAATTCTAAAGGACTGGATACTTCAGCTATTCTTGGTTTTACGAATTCATTATTTGAAATAATCAGGTCTCAAAAACCAGACTATATAGGTGTTGCTTTTGATAAAGGTGGATCGGTTACCAGATCTGAAATGTTTGTAGAATACAAAAGCAATAGAGATAAAACTCCTGAACCAATAATAATGGCAATACCTTATATAAAAAATATACTAGAAGGAATGAATATTCCAATTCTTGAACAAGAGGGATTTGAGGCTGATGATATTATCGGGACAGTTGCAAAAAAGGCAGAGAAAAAAAATTTCAAAGTATTTATGGTTACTCCTGACAAGGATTTCTCTCAATTAGTATCAGAAAATATTTTCTTATGCAAACCTGCGCGAATGGGAAATGGAATGGAAATCTGGGGCACCAAAGAGGTTAATGAAAAGTTTGAAGTTAATTCACCTGAACAAGTTATTGACTTTCTTGGAATGATGGGAGACTCTGTTGATAATATTCCTGGATTACCTGGTGTAGGTGAAAAAACAGCAAAAAAATTTTTAAAGGAATACGGATCCCTAGAAAACCTATTGTCAAATTCTCACTTAATTCCTGGGAAACTTGGAGAAAAAATAACAAACAACAAAGAGCTAGGAATAATCTCTAAAGAGCTAGCCAAAATAATATTAGATGTTCCTATAGACTATAATTTAAAGGACTTTAAACTTACAGAGCCTGATAAGGGGAAGGTGATTGAAGTGTTTAATGAATTAGAGTTTAGAAGAATAAAAGAAACATTTTTCAAAATTTATGGAACAGAAGTTCAAACTGACAATTCAGTAAATCAGCCAATTTCAATTCAAACAGATCTTTTTGATCAGAGTCAATATACTGGGGTTACAGATAAAAAAACAAACTCAAATTCATCAAGGAGTTCATATCAGTTTATTGAGAATATTGAAGAATTAAAATTTTTTGTAGAAAAATTAATGAATCAAGAGGTAGTATCATTTGATACGGAAACTGAAACTTTAAATTCATTAGAAACAAAACTTATTGGGATCTCTTTTTCTTGGGAGAAACATACTGGATATTTTATTTCATTTAATAATGATAAGAAAAAGAACAATGAATTTATAGAATTATTAAAACCTTTTTTTGAAAGTAATAAGATTGAAAAAGTTGGGCACAACTTAAAATTTGACATAAAAGTTCTGTTTAAGTATGGTATTAGTGTTTGCGCTCCAATATATGATACAATGATAGCCCATTATATCATAAATCCAGACATGAGACATAATCTTGACTCTCTTGCAGAATCATATCTTAATTATTCGCTAATATCAGAAGAAGACTTAATTGGTAAGAAAGGGAAAAATCAGAAAAGTATAAGAGATATACCAATTGAAGAAATTACTAAATACTCTGTTCAAGATCCTGATCTATGCCTACAGCTAAAAGAAATTTTTGATAAGGAGATCAAGGATAATAATCTTTCAGAAATTTTCTCAGAAATAGAGCTTCCTATTATAGAAGTTTTATCGTTTATGGAGAAGGAAGGGATAAAAATAGATGAAAAGTATTTAAAAAGCCTTGAGGATGACTTTCAAAATGAATTAAATATCCTAGAAAATAAAATATTTAAGGAATCTGGAGAAGATTTCAACTTGAATTCTCCAAAACAATTAGGTGAGATTCTTTTTAATAAATTAAAGCTTGTTAATAATCCTAAAAAAACAAAAACAGGTCAATTTTCGACCTCTGAAGAAGTATTGTCAGCGTTATCTAAAGATCATAAGATTATATCAAATATTTTAGAGTGGAGATCTTTAGATAAATTACTTAACACATATGTTAAAGCTTTACCTAATGAGATAAATTCAAGTACAGGAAGAATTCATACAAAATTTAATCAGGCTGTTACCTCAACTGGCAGATTAAGTAGTAATAACCCAAATCTTCAGAACATACCTATTAGGACTGAAAATGGTCAAAAAATAAGGAAAGCATTTACTCCTAGAGATAAAGATTTTATCTTAATGTGTGCTGATTACTCACAAATTGAATTAAGAGTAATTGCATCATTAAGCGGAGATATTAATATGATTGATGCTTTTAATAAAGATGAGGATATTCATACATCTACCGCTTCAAGAATATTCAATGTCCATAAGGATAAAGTGTCTAGAGAACAGAGGAGTAATGCTAAAACTGTTAATTTTGGAATCATATATGGTGTTTCTGCATTTGGATTAAGTCAACAAACAGACTTAAACAGAAAAGAGTCTAAAATCTTGATTGATAATTACTATGAAAGTTATCCAACTCTTAAAGAATATATGTCAAAACAAATAGATTTTGCTAGAGAAAATGGATATGTGGAGACATTAATGGGTAGAAGAAGATATTTAACTAATATTAATTCACAAAATGGTATGATTAGAAGTGCTGATGAGAGAAATGCAGTAAATGCGCCAATCCAAGGGAGTGCAGCTGATATCATTAAAATTGCCATGAAGAATATCTTCAATATTTTGAGTGAAAAAGAATTTAAATCCAAAATGATTCTTCAAGTTCATGATGAATTAGTATTTGATGTTCACTTATCAGAACTAGATAAAATCAAAAAAGTGGTTAAAAACAGCATGGAAAACGCTGTAACCCTTGATATTCCTCTAAAAGTAGACATAGGAACAGGTAAAAACTGGTTAGAGGCACATTAATTGTAAAAAAGTTTTTATAAAATTCTTTATAAATGTATATTTGCACGCTGAGATTCGGCAAAACGTTAATATATATGGGCAAACTAAGTTATAAAACCATTTCTGCTAATAGAAAAACAGTCACTAAAGATTGGGTTCTTATTGATGCATCTGATATTTCTTTAGGAAGAACTGCTTCAGTAGTAGCAGGCCTATTAAGAGGAAAACATAAGAGTAATTTTACTCCTCATGTAGATTGTGGAGATAATGTAGTTGTAATCAATGCTGATAAGATAAAATTAACTGGTGATAAATGGTCTCAAAAAGAATATATCAGTCACTCTGGATATCCTGGTGGACAAAAAATTATTACTGCAGATAAACTACATAAAAAGAATAATATCAAACTTGTTGAAAATGCTGTTAAAGGAATGCTTCCAAAAAACAAACTTGGAGCAGAATTATTTAGAAATTTAAACGTATTTCCTCAAGCTGAGCATAATCATGAAGCTCAAAAACCTAAGTTAATCGATTTAAAAGCTAAAATATAATGGAGGTAATTCATAAGATAGGTAGAAGAAAAAAATCAGTAGCTAGGGTATATATGTCTAAAGGTAAAGGTGCAATTACAGTTAATAAAAAACCTTACTCTGAATTTTTTGATACTGCTTCCCTTCAATATAAGGTTGTTCAACCATTTGCATTAACTAATACAAAAGATCAATTTGATCTTTCAGTTACAGTTAAAGGAGGTGGAATTAATGGACAAGCAGAAGCTATTAGACTAGCTATCTCTAGAGCATTATGCGAGATAGATGAAGCATTTAAAGGGTTACTTAAAAAAGAGGGACTTATGACAAGAGACCCTAGGATGGTTGAAAGAAAAAAATTCGGACAGAAGAAAGCAAGAAAAAAATTCCAATTCTCTAAAAGATAAGCTATGGCTAAAACAGATGTTAAAGAACTTTTGGATGCTGGTGTTCATTTTGGACACTTGACTAGAAAATGGAATCCTAATATGGCTCCATACATCTACATGGAAAGAGATGGGATCCATATAATAAATCTTTATAAGACTGCTGCTAAATTAGAAGAGGCAGTGAATGCATTAAAGAAAATTGTCATAAGCGGGAGAAAGATCTTGTTTGTTGCAACAAAAAAACAAGCAAAAGATATTGTTTCTGAAAAAGCTAAAAGTGTTGACATGCCATATATTACTGAAAGATGGCCTGGAGGAATGCTTACTAATTTTGTTACTATTCGTAAAGCCGTTAAAAAAATGGTTGCAATCGATAGAATGAAAAAAGATGGGACTTTTGAAACATTATCTAAAAAAGAAAAATTACAAGTAGATCGTTTAAGAGGTAAGTTAGAGAAGAACCTTGGCTCAATTTCTGATATGACCAGATTACCAGGGGCAATATTTATTGTAGACACTCTTAATGAAAAAATTTCAGTTAAAGAAGCACAAAAATTAAAAATTCCAATTTTTGCAATGGTTGACACAAACTCTGATCCAGGTGAAGTAGATTATATTATTCCTTCAAATGATGATGCATCAAAATCGATTGAAAAGATTTTAAGTGTTGTTTGTAAAGCTATTCAGGAGGGATTAGACGAAAGGAAAATGGAGAAAGAGGCTGAAAATGAAGGTTCATCTGAAAATACTGAAACTGAAAACGAAGAACCTAAAGAGGTAGATGCTAAAAAAGCTGAACCAAAAAAAGCTAAAGCTAAAAAAACTGAGACTAAAAAAGCTGAACCAAAAAAAGCTAAAGCTAAAAAAACTGAGACTAAGTCTTCAAAAAAATAATCTAACCTAAATTACTCAAATTGAAAATAACTGCCTCTGATGTTAACAAATTAAGACAATCTACCGGAGCTGGTATGATGGACTGTAAAAAAGCTTTAGAAGAATCTAATGGAGATTTTGAAAAAGCAGTAGAGATTCTTAGAAAAAAAGGACAAAAAGTAGCTGCTAATAGAGCTGATAGAGAATCATCAGAAGGAGTTGTAATTGCAAAGGTTAGTCCTGATAATTCTTATGGAGTTATAATTTCTCTTAATTGTGAAACTGATTTTGTTGCAAAAAACCAAGACTATATTGATCTTGCTAATGAACTTGCAGATCATGCTTTAAATCATAAAGATTTAGAAAGCTTTTTAGAATCTAACTTTAACAACATGAAAGTCTCCGAGAAACTACTCGAACAAACAGGTATTATTGGAGAGAAAATAGAATTGGGTGCATTTAAATATCTTTCTGCAGCTTTTGTTGGGTCTTATATTCATGCAGGAAATAAAATAGCTTCTTTAACTGGTCTTTCAGAAAATTTTGATAAAGCTACTGAAGTTTCTAAGAATGTATCAATGCAAATAGCAGCTATGAATCCAATTGCATTAAATGAAGATGGAGTTAGTAAGGAAGTAATTGAAAAAGAAATTGAGATTGCAAAGGATCAACTAAGACAAGAGGGGAAACCTGAAGAAATGCTTGAGAATATTGCAAAAGGTAAAATGAAAAAATTCTTCAAAGAAAACACCTTAATAAATCAACAATACATTAAAGATAGTAAGCAAACTGTAACTGATTATATTAACTCTGAACAACAGGGCCTTGATATAACAGGTTTTGCAAGAGTTAGTTTAGGGTAAAAAAAAAGGCCAGATATAAAATACCCAGCCTTTTTGTATATAGTTTATTTTAAATTAAAAATTATACTTTAACCCTACCGAAATATTTCTACCCATTTCATGGATTCCAGCCGTTTTTAATCTTGATAAGTGATCGTAATATTCTTTATCAAAAACATTACTCACACTCCAAAATAAATTTACATCATTATTAAAGATGCTTGTCTTATAATTTCCTGAAAGGTTTAAGACTGAGTAACCGTCAGTTTCTTCTTCAAAGTCTGCAACTCTTCCCTGTTTAGCCTTCGCAATAAAGTCCACTTCCATTGAGAAATCGCTTCCAAAATCAATATTGAAAACTTGATTGAAAGTTAAAGGTGATATAAAAGGGAGTGGTTCCCCATCTGCAGTTTCAGCAAAGAGATATTGAAGTGAAGTATTATATGATAACCAGTCAAGACCAGTATTTTTAGCTATCTGTATTTCACCACCATATATAACAGCGTTTTGTTGCAGATAATCATTTACTCTTAGTCCATCAATAAAGTTCCTTGTTGGAGATAGATATATATAATTAGATATATCATTATAAAATAGATCAAATGATGCAACAGTGTCATCATTAGTTATTTGATATGAAAGATCTGTTTGAACACTTTCTTCGGCAACTAAGTTCGTGTTACCCTTTTTATATGTGAATGATGCATGATGCGAACCATCAGCATATAATTCAATTAAATCAGGTGCTCTAAACCCAGAGCTCAAGTTAATTCTTAAAACTGAATTTGCATAATCTTTTTTATATCCAAGAGATCCATTAACGTTTTTCCAATCATTTGAACTAGAACCTGAAGTAATAGATCGAGAATCATATCTAAAACCAATTAATGCTTGTGATGAATCATTAAGATCTATCTGACTCAAGGCAAATACTCCAAAGTCTCCTTTTTCTGCATCTGGAATTAATACTTCATGACCAAAGTTTCTATTCTCTTGATTTAAGATATTTATACCCATAATAAGGTTAAGAACATCTGACTGAGGCATAGTAAGCTTTATATCAATTGTATTAGTTGAAAGTTCCATATCAAGTTCTGCTTCACCTTCATGGTGACCTTCGTGATCATCGTGATCATCGTGACCTTCTTCTTCATGATCATCATGACCTTCTTCTTCTTCATGACCTCCAAATTCTTTCCTATCATTTAACTGTCTACCTATGTTAACTTGAAGAGTGTGATCATTCCCCATATCAAAGGTGTTATTCCATGCTAAAGTTGTATGAGTTATCTCTTGATAATGATCTCCGTGATCTTCATGATCATCGTGGTCATCATGATCACCATGGTCATCATGATCGTCGTGGTCATCATGATCGTCATGACCTTCTTCCATATGAGGTATACCAAGCTCAATCCTAGACATAGAAAGCCTTAGATCTGATGTATATTTTTCAGTTTGATATTGTATACCTGATTTGAGCTCATTATTTTTAAACCAAGTATTCTCTACCTCACCATCAGGTGATGAAAAATCTCCATTATCTGTCATTTCACCTCTAAAAGTCCAGCTTAATTTACCTGAACTACCCTTTAGACCAAGATTGTTTGTAAATCCATTATAGTTTGAGTTATAAATTCCCGTATAGTCTATTAGTGCACAGCATTCTGAAGTATATTTTTCAGGTTCAATATAGATTACCCCTCCCATTGCATCACTTCCGTAGAGGACATATAAAGGACCTTTGACAACTTCAACTGATTCAACTCCAGAGCTACTTATAGCAAGACCGTGCTCTTCACCCCATTGTTGGTTTTCTAATCTTATCCGCTGATCTATAACAACAACTCTATTAAAACTTAATCCTCTAATTGATGGTTTTCCAATACCCGGGCCTGTAGAAATAGTAGAAACACCTGGTAATTTAGAAATCGAATTCATCATATATTGAGCAATAATTGGGTTGACATTATCAAAGTTTAATTTATCAACTTTTAATACTGACTTTCCAACAGTTTGATCAAATGGAATGGTCAATACTATCTCTTCAAGTTCAACTAATTCATTGTCAGCTTGAGAGAATATTAATTGAGTGGCTAATAACATTGTTGCTATCAGTCCAATTCTAATTTTTTTATTCATTTTTGTTTTTTTATTTATTTTTTAATGCATTTTTTATAGCCATCATGCTTTAGCTTAAAACTTAACCTCTCATTAATGAGAGGCTAAGTTTTTAGGTTAACCTTTTTAGTTTACCATTGCAATGTGATCGTGATCGTCGTGATCGTCATGATCATCATGATCATCTTTTTCACATGCAGCAAGTGATACTGCTACAACAGCGAACAATAACAATAAGTGTTTTTTCATTTTATTTATATTTAGATTAATCTTAATTTTTAATAGTCCCTGTATCCAAAATATTTTGAATAAAGACTATTAGTTTCTTTAAAATGCTAGTTATTAAACTCTAACAGGTGGAGCACGTGAAGATTTTGTGCTTATATCAGAGTTTTCTGAAGGCTCATTTAAATTAGCTATGTAGAGTTTATCAAAAACTAATAAGTTTGTTTCTGAGATATCAGAATGATATACAAAAGTGGCATTAGTTAAAAAACAAATTTCACATTCATAGCTTAGTTCATGAAGATGTAGTTTTTGATCTTCACATACATAATGATCATGGTTATCTTCAATAGTATGAAAAATTCCTGAAATAATAGGGATCTGAAGTATTGTTACTAGAATAATACTTAGGAGAGCTTTCATGTGCCAAATATAGCAACTTTATTATAGTTTTGAAAGTTTTTAAAAAGGTAAGTCGTCTTCAGTCAGATCCTGAGAGTCATCTTTTGAATCAATTGGCGGAAGATCCTCTGGCATATCATCTGAAACTTGTTCATCTATTGATTCAATTCTCCAACCTTGAATAGAATTAAAAACTTTTGTCTCTCCTTCTGGATTTACCCACTCTCTACCCCTAATGTTAATACCTATTCTAACAGTTTCTCCTATTTGAAAATTATCTAATAATTCACAATTATTTTGCACAAATTCAATTAATATATGTTGAGGGTACTGTTCTTCTGTTGTAAGAACAAGTTCTCTTTTTCTAAAACCTTTTTCCCCATATGTTTTAACCTCACCAATTACTTTTATTTTCCCTAATAATTCCATTATAAATACGATTTTATTTTATCTGCAATGCTAATAAACTCTTCATTTGTCAATTTAACTATATTATTAAAATACATGTCCTCAATTTTATTTATCGGTATCAGATGAACATGAGCATGAGGAACTTCAAAGCCTACAACACTAACTCCAATTCTTTGACAATCTAATGCTTTTTTCATTGCAGTAGCTACTTTTTTTGAGAAATTCATAAGACCAGTATATAGGTCATCATCCAAATCAAACAAATTGTCTATTTCTTTTTTTGGAATGCAAAGCGTATGGCCAATTGTATTTGGGTTAATATCTAGAAAAGCAATAAAATTATCATCTTCAAGAATCTTATAGGATGGTATTTCGCCATTAATTATTTTTGTAAAAATAGATGGCATTAACGAGTGATTTCTAGTATTTCAAATTTAACAGCTCCATTAGGAACTGAGATTTTTGTAGTATCACCAACTTTTTTCCCCAAAAGCCCTTTTCCGATTGGTGAATCGACGGAAATTTTTCCTTTCGCAAGATCAGCCTCACTTGCAGCAACAAGCTTATATGACAGAACAGCATTATTTGAAGTGTTTTTTATTTTAACTGTAGATAGTACAAGTACTTTTGAAGTATCTAGCTGAGACTCATCAATTATCCTAGCATTAGCTACAGTCTCTTCAAGCTTAGAAATTTCAAGTTCTAAAAGACCTTGAGCTTCTTTTGCAGCATCATATTCTGCATTTTCGCTAAGATCCCCTTTATCTCTTGCCTCAGCAATAGCTTTTGATGCTTGAGGGCGCCTGACATCCTTAAGATGGTCAAGTTTTTCCCTTAGTTTCTTTAAACCTTTTTCTGTATAATAAGATACTTTACTCATTTTATTTAATAGAAAAATCCCCTAATGTGGGGATGTTCTGTACAAATTTATGAAAAATAATTAAAATTTAATGTCTAAAGCAACTAAGACATTTATTCCTGCCTGCGGATAATAATAAGTTCCTTCATAAGTTTTTGCTTGACCATCTTCACTAAGATCAAATGTATAGTATCCACCATAGCTAGAGTACTTGTTATCAAAAATATTGTTAATTAAAACTTTAAATTTAACATTGTCTGAAATATTGGGGACAGATAAATCATGAATGAAATTCAAATCATTAACAAAAAAAGAATCTAATTTAGATATTGGAGTATTTATTTGAGCAAAATACTGCTCTGAAACATACTGTGATCTAAGAGAAACTAAAACCTTGTCATTAGGGCTATAGTTTAGAATATTATTTGCAATAATAGAGGGAGAATAAGCTAAGTCAGTGTTTCCAAAACTTTTTAGCTCACCATCAAACTTGAAATAAAAGTCTTTGTTTTTGTTTTTGCTAATAGTAAAATTAGTTTCTAAATCCCATTTTGAATTTATTAATAATCTGGATTCTAATTCTAATCCTAACCTATAGGATTCTCCTACATTTGTTCTTATTTCATAACCATTATTGTCCCTCTGGCCGGTTAAAACTAATTGATCATTATAGATCATATAAAAAGAGTTAAGGTTAATAGATATTTTTTTGAATTGGCCTTTCCACCCAAGTTCAAAATCGTCTAATTTTTCTGGATTAGGACTTCCATTTGCATAATCTGTTCTAGTAGGTTCTCTATTTGCTCTCGCATATGATAAATAAAAATTGGAATTATCATTTTGATTTAAAAAAAATCCAAATTTAGGATTAAAGAAATTGAATACTTTATCTATTGAGTTATAACCCTGTTCAACATAACCTGTTATAACAGAATAAGGGGTGATATTAGCTTCATAGTGTATTTTTCTAAACTGTAAGTCACCATAAAAGGAAAGTTTACTAGATAAAGAGAAATCAATTTTTGTATAGACATTAAACTCTTTTTTGTTTCCGTAATCATTATAAAATCTTTCTTTATATTCATTTCTAACAGGCAGTATTTGATTTTGAGCATGCCATAAATACTCACCGAAATGCTCACCATCATATAAATTATATGCCCCTCCTATGGTTGTATTATATCTTTCTGTTATTTTGTTAAGACTAAAAATTAGTCCATAAAAATCATTGTCTAGCCACCTTCTATCAATAAAATCAGGATTTTTAGAAATTCCATCATCGTAACCAATATTATAATTTTCGAAATATCCTCTACCATAAGTGTAATGAAGACCTATGTTTGATATCCAATTATTTTGAAAAACCTGGTTAAAGTGTATTTGATAATGGTCTTGTTTATAGTTATCATCTTGATTTTCATAATACATTGTATTACCAATATCATCATAATACTCTCCTGCAAAATTATATCTTCTATTTGTTTTTAAAGTTTCTGAATCAACTCCAAACCATGCTTGATCTGTAATTTCATGACCTGCAAAATTTAATAATTTAACAAGTGTATTCTCATCTTTATAAATTCCTTGTAAAAAATATGATCTTAATTTTGAACCTGATCTTTCTATGTATCCACTGGACTTAATTCTTGATAATCTTCCTGAAAGTTCAAATTTATTATTTATAAATCCAGTCGAAAAGCCAACTGAGTTTTTAATAGTATTAAAACTACCAATGGTATTATTTATTTCGAATGTTGGGTTCTCTGAGGCAACATTTGTTTGAATATTAACACTACCACCAAAAGCACCAGCTCCATTCGTTGAAGTACCAACACCTCGTTGAATTTGAATACTTTCAACTGAGGAAGCAAAATCAGGTAAATCAACCCAATAGACTGACATTGATTCTGAATCGTTATATGATACACCATTAATAGTAACATTTATCCTTGATTGGTCTGACCCCCTAATTCTAATTGATGAATATCCAATTCCGGATCCACCATCAGAATGCATTATCAAAGAAGGAGTATTATTAATTAATCTTGGTATATCCTGAGCCAAATTAATTTTATTTAACTCTTTTTTTGTAATATTTATAAATGATACTGGAGTCTGGTCTGAAGCCCTCAATGCTTTAACTGTTACTTCATCAAGAGTTTGTGTCGCAAATAAAGTGTCTATTTTTTGATTATTCTGTAAATTTTGAGAGTAAACACTTACGCTAATAAATGCAAGTAAAATATTTTTTTTCATAACTGATTTCTTTCACAGTATTACCTGTCTAAGTTCAATGGGTATATTCTCAGCAAAAGCACCCCAACAATAACTCAAAGTTATAATATATTATTTATAATTTCAATAGCCTTATCTAATCTTTTGGGTTTATCTCCAGATATAATTGAATATCCTAGCCCTCTAATATCATGCTCATTTATTAAAGAAGACAACATATGTCCTCTTTCATTAGGCCTATCTCTTAAATCATCTTTTACCCAGGGAATATCAATATTTGTTATTAAATAATGATCATATTTTAAACATTTTGCTTGTTTTATTATCCATGGATCACAGTAGCCATCAAAATGAGTAATAGACCAATTAATTGTTGTTATAATATTTGTATCAAGTAAAAGAATTTTGTTTGCTTTTAATGATAATTTATTCTCTAGGTTTACCTGTTCCTTCACAATAACTATAAGATCTTCTTTTGAACATACTTCTTTTTTTAAGTCCCATTTTTCTTGTAAATAATCTCTGGCGAACTCTGAGACATATTCAGTATTAAAATATTCTGCAAGTTGTTTTGTAAGAGTAGTTTTACCTGTTGATTCAGGCCCATTTATTACAACTTTTATTATGTCTGAGTTGAATTGTTTAAGATCTTTTTCCATGAGATATAACCTAATATAGCTAAAATTAAAAAAATCAAATATTGAATACTTGATATAGTTAGTCCCTTATAAAAATAAAGGGGAATAGTAATTATATCCCCAATAATCCAAAAGATCCAACTCTCAACTTTTCTTCTTGCCATAAGGTACATTGCTACAAAAAATATTGCTGTTGTAATAGTATCTACATAAGCTGTCCAGGAGTCCCATTTATCATAAAAGTTGTAGATAGCGTAAATAGAGATTAAGCTAATTACCCCTAGCATTAGGATAAAATAGTATTCTTTAGTTGATGTTCTTGAAACATTATGCAGCACTTCTCCATTCTTTTTTTGTGACCAATAATACCATCCATATATGGACATTATAACAAAATAAAAGTTAATAATCATGTCCCCTAATAAAGAGAAGTTATATAGAATGTATACAAAGATTCCTGTGCCTATAAGTCCTGTAGGATAAACTAAAATACTATTTCGTTTTGCATAAATCACACTAAAAATATTCATAATAACTGCAAATAATTCTAATAAAGTATGAGTTATCGAATATTCTGAGTACTGTCCAAATAAAAATTCTATTACCTTTTCCATAATATTAAACTTCTTCTGAAATAGTTAAACAATAGTCATCCAAATCATAAAAATATAGCTTAAATGTTCTCTCTTGATTTGACGAAATAAATTTTCCAATCCCTGTTTTAGATTCATTATTAAATTCTTCTATTAAAATATTTTCTGAGAAAATTACTCTAGGCATTCTTAAAGCCTTATATATTGATTCTTTAGCTGTCCAAGCTCTAGTTAAATTTCTGGTTTCTCTATAACCTCTAAGATAATGCATCTCTTTTTCGTTAAGAAACTTTGATTTGATTGAATTAACCTTGTTATTTATTCTTTCAACATCTATACCTATCCCTTTATTCTCTGAAATTAAAATTGTTGCTATATTCTCAGAATGAGAGATTGATATATTCCTATTATCAGAAAGAAGAGGGATACCTTCTTTATAAGTGACTTTTAGATCAGAATCAACTAATGTAATAAGTTTTCTAGATGCAAGGAATTGACTTTTAAGTTGCTTTACTTTCTTTTTTAAAAATAATTGATAATCATTCAAACTTAATTCATTTTTTGGATCCATTATATACTCACCTGCTTCTATTCTCCATAATTTACAGAGTAAAAACTCATTAGGAACTAAATCATTTAACAAGGGCATTTGATTATCGAATTAAAGTGGTTAATTTTGTATCCATATATAAAGATAATGCTATGAAAAATAAAACACTAACAGAATATGTTCCATATAAGGTAAAAGATTTAAACCTTGCAGAATGGGGTAGAAAAGAAATTAAATTGGCTGAAGCTGAAATGCCTGGGCTTATGGCATTAAGAACAAAGCTTAAAAAAGAAAAGCCTCTTAAAGGAGCTAGAATTGCAGGGTGTCTGCATATGACAATTCAAACTGCTGTTCTAATAGAAACACTAATAGATCTTGGTGCTGATGTTACTTGGAGCTCATGTAATATTTTCTCAACGCAGGATCATGCTGCTGCTGCTATTGCATCTAAAGGAATTCCTGTCTATGCCTGGAAAGGAATGAATGAAGAAGAATTTAACTGGTGTATTGAACAGACATTGTTTTTTGGGGAAAAAAGAGAGCCATTAAATTTAATTCTTGATGATGGAGGTGATTTAACAAATATGGTACTTGACAATTACCCTGAACTCGTCTCTGGAATAAAAGGTCTCTCAGAAGAAACTACAACTGGAGTTCATAGGCTATATGATAGAATGAAAGCTGGGGAATTGCCTCTTCCAGCAATTAATGTTAATGATTCTGTAACTAAATCAAAATTTGATAATAAATATGGTTGTAAAGAAAGTGCTGTAGATGCAGTTAGAAGAGCTACAGATATAATGCTTGCCGGCAAAAGAGTTATTGTTTGTGGTTATGGAGATGTTGGAAAAGGTACCGCAGCTTCTTTTAGAGGGGCAGGTTCAATTGTAACAATTACAGAAATTGATCCTATATGTGCACTCCAAGCATCAATGGATGGTTATGAAGTAAAAAAGCTGAATACAGTGATTAAAAATGCTGATATTGTAGTAACAGCAACTGGGAATAAAGATATTGTTACTATGGAACATTTTAAAGCAATGAAGGATAAGACTATTGTTTGTAATATCGGCCATTTTGACAATGAGATAGATGTGGATTGGTTGAATTCAAACTATGGAGATACAAAATCTAATATAAAGCCTCAAGTTGATATATATACCCTTGATAATAATTCCCAAATTATTCTTTTAGCAGAAGGTAGATTAGTAAATCTTGGTTGTGCTACTGGACACCCAAGTTTTGTTATGAGCAACTCATTTACTAACCAAACTCTTGCTCAAATTGAACTTTGGAAAAACTCTAAAAAATATGAAAACAAAGTTTATATGTTACCAAAAAATCTAGATGAAATGGTAGCATTGCTCCATCTTCCTAAATTAGGAGTTGAATTAGAAGACCTGTCAGAGGAGCAGGCAAAATATATAGGTGTTAACAGAAGCGGTCCATTTAAACCAGAGTATTACAGGTACTAATTTTTAAGAATTCATCTTATTATCTTAAACTCTTATTAATCTTATAAGTAAAAAAAATAATTATTGGGAGTAGAATATAAATAATATAATTTTTTATATAGTAAAGAATAAGTTTTGGAAATTGATAAAGTTGTACTTTATGTCTTAGATATTTTTCCTTTGGTTCAATTTTCAATGTTTTAATGTCTATAAATTTGACTATAACATCATTAGTAAAATCAATTAATAATCCTTTTTGATTTATAAGATTACCTATTCCAACTCCATAGAGACTAAAATTATCTATTGCATCATAAAATGAATATGGCGTATATTTAAAAGCTCCAATATCTCCAGCAACAAAATGAAATTGAATTTCACTATTAATGTAGCTCTCATAGACTTTGTCATATAATTTATTTCCATAATCATAATACTTCCTAGAATTTACCCTAACATAGAAGTCGGACTTTGAAAAAATTAGCTGATGAGTAAATATTATAACATTTTGAGGGCTAGAAATTTCTATATTAGCTTTAATAAAGCTATATAGCTCTTCAACCTCTTCATCACTAGATACAGATGTATTAAGGTATAAAACTAGGGTATTTTTTATTATCTCATATGAGTTTAAAGAGCCAAACTCTTTATTAGCTAATTCTAACATTTTACCACAGGTATCATGGTTCCCAATAATGAATTTTATATTATGTGAATCAAGTTGTCTCTTAAGATTATCTAACTCTATATCATCATTACAATCATAAACTACGTCTCCACCAAGAACAATCTTATTAAACAATTTATCTTTTTGATTATTGATAAAATGCAACAAATCTGGATCAAAATTTTGATCCTTAACTTTATGAGAACCATATGCATGTCCTACAAAAAAAAATTTGTTATCCTCCAATTGTGAATTAACTGGATTAATATATAGGAGCAAAAAAAGAAGTGTAAAGAGTTCCTTTAACATATTTAGAATATCTAGTTAAAGATAAGTGTTTAAATGTATTTGAGAAATTAACATCTTTATTAAATTTTGCTTCAATAATTATATTTTTTTCTTTGAGATTTAACTTTGTTATTGGAGAAAAAAAGGAAAGATCTTGGTCAATGGTAATCCTAATGTCAGACTGGTTATTTTCAAAGTATCTTCTTTTGTATGAATTAAAAAGAGTCGGCCTCTTTCCTAAGAGCAGGTTATAATGTTTTTTCTGTGAATTTAAAGATTGTATAACTTCTTTGTTAAAACTAACTATCTGAGTTAAATTATTTAATTGAATCGGTCCAAGTTTAATATTAATTTTATGATTCAAAAACTCATTTTTTACCTTTATCTCTAGTACTTTATTTGATTTTTCATATATTTCTCCATACCATCTGACCCTATATTTTTTTCTTTCTGATAAACCATCTAGATTTTCTGATACTGCAGAAAAATTATAATCATCATAATAAATATTATTAATTCTTCTCTCAGAATATTTCTCATTATAACTTGAAGAATAAAGTGAAGAAAGTAAGTCATTAAGTCGACTCTGCTCAATGATAAATTTTCTCTCATATCTATATGATTTATTCTGATGCTCTCCCATAAATATTACCATATAATTTAGATTCTATATCTGAGCTATAAATAATTGTGTCCAATCCTTCTATTATTGAATTTTGTTCAATTAAATATTTATTTATGTTAGTATTCTCAAAAACTGCTTTTGGAGAGCCAAAGAATTTCTTCTTTTTAAATGATGCAAAATCAATAATATTATTTTCTAATAAATTATTTTTTGAATTCAGTAGAGATGCATCCTTTGAGACTAAAGCAATTTCATTAAGTCTAAAAGAACTGTTACTTATGTTGAATATACTCTGTTCTCCTGCGCTAATTGCTTTATCTTCAACCCTATAAAATAAATTATTATCAATATTTACAATACTACCTGAACCATCGATAGCATCATTTCCAATATATTTAAAATCAGAATCAATAATTGATAATTCTGAGAAATCAGAATCAATAGCATCATTGATTACATTTTGAAAGTCCACACTTTTAATTGATATATTTTCAGATCTAAAAAAATTAATATAATCATCTCCCATAAGATTATTACTAAATAAGCTATTTGAGATATTTATTGAATTACATTCATAAAATGTAATAGCTGCTGTTTGATCATGATGAGATCTTGCATTTGTTAAATTTTTAAATATTACATTATCGATGTCTATGTCCTTTTTGGTATTGAAAAACAAAGTTCCAGAATCTCTTCCAATACCCTCTATAATGATTGGATTGTTTTTTTCTCCCAATGCACTAAACTTTCCAAAAATTTTAACGTATGCACTTTGTAATTTTATATTCACCCCTGCCTGAATTTTAAGTGTTGAATTCTTAGGAACAGTAAAATCTCCTGATATTATTGTATCATTAGATATTGATATAATATTTTCTATATCTTTTTCTTCCCTTTCTTCATTTTTTAATAATCCAGTAATAAAGTTGATATTTTCAACTATTATATTTTCTTTTTCATCAATCTTATCCTTAAAGCCAATCATTGTAGATTTAAAATTATTATACTCCAAGTCGTTATATATTATTTCCTTGATTGCAAATAAATCTGATTTCATTTCATTTAGAAAATCAGAATTTATATGTTTATGATATACATCATGAAATATAGAGTTATTATCTAGAGTCTTAGTAATATTGATTGAGTCTGCTTTTTTAACAAATCCTTCTCTAATTGTTGGCTCTATAAGGCCTGTAACATTATTATAGTACCAATGCATATTTATATCACTCACAGGATGTTCATCATTAATTAATGAAGTTAGAACTATTATAGCCTTAATTTTATCTACATCAATTTTATCTATAAATGCATCATAATTATTATTATATAATTGACTAAGTTTTGATCCTATATCCATAAATATGTCATCTTCCCCAAGGTGGTTAAAATATAAGCTATCATTTGATATTTCGAATATTAATGATTCTCTTTTATTATTCTGTTCAATAAGATATTTATCAAAAAAGTCTTCAATATAGAAGATCCCATAATTTGATTTATTCAAAACAACCCTTACGGGATTATAATTAATTTTAAGACCCCCATATAATTTACCATATATTATATTTAAGAGAGGATCTGTTATAAAATCTCTAGACCTAGGATTTAAAAAATTGACTTTTTTATCTCCAAAATTTTCTCCACCATCAAATCTTAGTCTAAAACTATGACCATCTGAATCTCTAAAGTGGTCAGGATTCATTCCAAATAATTTTATTTCTGCTTTAACCAAAGATGAACCATCATTGTACTTAACTTTATAATAATTATTATCACCAAACCATTGATTACCAGTTATTACATAATTTGACACCATATTTGCTCTTTCTTTCTGCATTCTAACATAATTATTTGGAGACATCGAAAGATCAACTGTTTTAACTTCATTTTTTTTGAAAAAATTAATTAACTCTGCTTTTTCATTTAATAGCTCCACATATACTGATCCTAAATTAATAGTAACCAATGATCTGTATATTATATCTCGGGTTGAAAAAATAATCACACAAACTAGTAGCACGAATATTAGAATATATAACCTTGATATACTAGACTTTACTTTTCTATAATATTTCATTCAGAAGAAGAAAAAAATTGAATTTCTTGATTTTTTAGGCCCTGTTTATTTAAAAAATCCTCAACTTTTGTTAGAGTGTTAATATTAAAATCTGACATTTTTAAAACAATAGAAGTATTATTTTCCTTTTTATTTATACTTTGAATTTCAACATTAACACCTTGTTCATTAAGCAAATTAATTAATTCTTCAATTTTTTTATTATCAATTTTATCTGCAGTTATAACTAAGTGATCATTACTTGAAGATATCTCCCCACTTTTTTGTTTAGTTCGATAAAAGTTATAGATAAAAACAAAAATCACTAATAATATTGGGAATAAGTATGAACCTGCAGCAGAGGCTATTGCAATTGCTGTAAGGATTAAAAAATATACTATTTGTTCTGCTTCCTTAATTGCAGTTCTAAACCTAATTATTGAAAGAGCTCCTACAAGGCCTAAAGAGAGAACAATACTTGATTTTATTGTAATTACAATTAAAAATATTGCTACACTAAATAAAGGAAAAATATTAGCTACAATAGTTTTATTAGAGACAGAGTTAGAGTGATTAATATATATATTCCTTATTAACAAAGAGAATATAATTGTTAAAACAAACCCTATAATAAATTCTGAAAGACTTGTAGTTGATAGTTGTAGATCTGATAAGCCTAATAGATCACTCATATATATATTTTTTTTATAAAAATACTTAAATTATAATATATATCAAGGATTGAATATAATCATTTTTTGTTGTCTCTTTATTGATAGTCCTTTTCACGCTATTCTAGTTTCTTAAATACATTTAATCTATGATTTGAAATGTCATATTTTACCAAGTTAATTAGTCTCTTAATAAAATTATTCGATTAGAGATATGAAAAAAGCACATTCTAAAAAAAATCGATTAAATTTAAACTTAAATTAAGTTTGCTTTATATTCTTTAATGAATCATATTCTAGGCATATCGTGTTACTATCATGATTCAGCTGCTTGTATTTTTAGTTGTGGGGAATTAATTGCATCTGCTCAAGAAGAGAGATTTACTCGAGTAAAACATACACCTGATTTTCCCTTAAACTCTATAAGATATTGTCTTGAAGAATCAGGTTTAAGTTTAGACGAATTAGATGCTGTTGTATTCTACGATAAACCCCTGCTTAAATTTGAAAGACTCTTGGAGACATACTATTCATTTGCTCCTAGAGGATTAAAGTCATTTCTTACTTCAATACCAGTATGGTTAAATGAGAAAATGTTTCTAAAAAAGCAACTAATTGATGGATTAGCATTAATTGAAAAATATGATAAAAAGAAAATAAAATTTCTTTTCCCAGAACATCACCTTTCTCATGCATCAAGCGCCTTTTTTGCTTCTTCTTTTAAAGAATCAGCAATTCTAACCATTGATGGAGTTGGTGAGTGGTCAACTGCATCAATTAGTATTGGAAAAGATAATGAAATCAAAATTTTAAAAAACCTAAATTTCCCACACTCACTGGGTCTTCTCTATACAGCATTTACATATTTTCTTGGATTTAAGGTAAATTCAGGTGAATATAAATTAATGGGGTTGGCCCCATATGGTAATCCCAAATCTGTTCAGACTATAGAATTTATTAAAATAATCAAAAAACACCTTATAGAGATTAAGGAAGATGGTTCAATTTGGCTAAACCAAAAATATTTTAACTACACAACCGGACTTAGGATGATCAATAGGAATTTATGGAAAAAGCTATTTACTATAAATACTAGAAGACCCAATGATAAAATTGAACAAACTCATTGTAATATAGCTCTTGCAATTCAAAAAGTAACTGAAGAGATTGTAATTAAAATGGCTATTCATGCTAAAAAATTAACAAAATCAGATAACCTATGCTTAGCAGGTGGTGTTGCTTTAAATTGTGTAGCTAATGGTTTATTGTTAGATAAAGATATTTTCAAAAACATTTATATTCAACCAGCTGCTGGGGATGCTGGAGGTGCAGTTGGAGGGGCTATGGCAGCTTATTATCAATACTTTAATAATAAAAGAATAATTGAGAATAAAGATGATAAAATGAAAGGAGCATATTTAGGTCCAAGCTTCTCTGACAAAGAAATAAATACTATGAATAAAAAGTATAAAGCAGTTGTAAACAGAATTACAGACTATTCGGTTCTATCAAAACAAATCGCAAAAAAAATTAGTGAAGGTAATGTTGTTGGTTGGTTTCAGGGTAGAATGGAATTTGGTCCAAGAGCTCTTGGTAATAGAAGTATTTTGGCAGACCCACGAGATGTTGAAATGCAAAAAAAATTAAATTTAAAAATAAAATACAGAGAAAGCTTTAGACCTTTTGCACCATCAGTTTTAGAAGAGGATTCAAATAAATATTTCAATATCAAATCTCATTCACCTTATATGCTTCTTGTTGGGAATGTGAAAAATGAACTAAGAAATAAACTGCCTAAAAACTATAATAATATTGATTTATATAAAAGACTTCACATTAAGAGGAGCAAATTACAAGCAATAACTCATCTAGATTTTTCTGCAAGAATTCAAACCGTGAGCAAAAAATTTAACCCACGTTATTGGAACTTAATAAATGATCTAAAGCTAATTACGGGTTATGGCGTTGTAATAAATACAAGCTTTAATGTCAGAGGTGAGCCTATAGTCTGTTCACCAGAGGATGCATTTAGATGCTTTATGAATACTGAAATGGATTATTTGGTTATAAATGATTTCGTGTATTCAAAAAAAGAACAAAAAGATTGGAACAAAAAAGATAAATGGAAAATGTTATTTCAAGATGATTAATGATCGATCTATTAAATAAATATTTAACTCTTGGCAACTGCCTAATTATTGTTATAATTTTTTTAGTCTTTGTTTTTTTTAAAATAAAAAACAGAATAAAAATTATTATCCCATATATCATATCAATTGTTCTTTGTTTATATGTATATGAAGTAATCATTCTTAAGTCAGAATATACTTTTTCAGTTAATCTTGGAGACTATAGTTCAGGAAGATATTTTAAAAAGCAGGTCCCTAATCTCGGGTATGGCCCACCAGATGATGGAGAATACACTTCAATTAAACTAATTGATTCTGACACTGTTTATAATGTAGCATACTCAATTAAGGATAAATTGAGAGTTACACCAAGTTCAAATAAGAATAGTGAAAATCAAATTATATTTTTAGGCTGTTCACAGACTTTTGGTGAAGGACTAAATGATAATCAAACATTAGCCAATTACTTTGGAGAAGAGACAGATAAAGTTTTTATGATCAGAAATTATGGGTTTCATGGTTACGGGCCTCACAATATTCACTCATTAATTAAGAACAATATTCTGCCAAATTATAATCAAAAAATTAAAACAATAGCTATTTATGATTTTTATTGGTATCATATAAATAGAGCTGTTAGCAATGTTAGTGGTCAAGAGCCCTGGTATGAAGAAGAAAATGGAGAGATTGTTTTAAAAGGAACTTTTGATGATAGAGATGGAATTGTAAAAACAGGATATTATAACAAATATTATGATGCGCTTAGAAATCGTATTATAAGACGATCTAATATCTATAAAAAACACTTTACAAATCCTTCAAGTGATATAGCTCTTAAAAATATAGATAAGCATGATATTAATAGAACGATCTTACTTATTGAAGATATATCTGAGATGTTTAAGACATACAATATTGACTTTGTTGTAAATATCGATACACAGATAGCTCAAAACAGTCATATTAAAAATTTCTTCAATGAAAATGAAATAGGTTTTATATGTATAGAATGTGATATTCCCGATATTAATACTAATGAATCTTATAGAATACCACTTGACGGACACAATAGTTCTAGCTTGAATGAAAAGAAAGCAAATATTTTAAGATTGAAATTATTATCTTTAGGTTACAAGATAAATTAAATGGAATTTATTAAAGATATTATGTCCTTTATAATTGAAAGAAAAAAATTCTGGCTTGGACCTCTTATTTTCTTTTTATTGCTGTTAGGTTTTATAATTGTATTTTTTGGAAGTTCAGCGGTTGCTCCCTTTATTTATACTTTATTTTAAAATAATGATAAAAAAAACCAAAATTAACCCTTTATCAACTGTCCTTATACTAATTATTGCGCTAAATATTATTTTTTTAATTTCTAATTCAAAAGAATTTTTATATGCATCAGTTGGTCTAGGTGCAATTGTGACCTTCTCCTCTAAAGCTGCTAATTTTGTTCACAAAGCTTGGATGGGTTTAGCTAAAATTTTAAGTTATATTGTACCTAATATTCTATTAACAATAATCTTTTTCTTATTACTTCTTCCATTGTCTGTAATATCGAAAATCTTTCGAAAAGGTGATCTGCTTAATATAAATAAACCCTCTAACTCCTTATGGTTAGATAATGAAAGGGTCTTCACTAAAGACTACTTTGAAAAACCTTGGTAAAAGTAAATCCTTAAGTTAGAGATATTAAATAAGAAAAAGAATCTTTTCTTATATATACAAGTCCAGTAATTTTTTAATAAGATTAAAAAATTAGTCAGAGACTGGTAAAACAGAGACGTATGACTTATTATTAGCTTTTTTGGAAAAACTGACTATACCATCTGTTTTTGCATGAAGGGTATGATCTTTTCCAATATATACATTCTCCCCTGGGTTATGCTTTGTGCCTCTTTGCCTGACAATAATATTGCCAGCCCTAACAGTTTGACCTCCAAATATTTTTACACCTAATCGTTTAGATTCTGACTCTCTTCCGTTTTTTGAACTTCCTACTCCTTTTTTATGTGCCATAATTAATTTATTTTATTTATCTGAAGTCTTTTTTGGTTTAGCAGCAACCTTTGGTTTAGCAGCAACCTTTGGTTTAGCGGCAACCTTTGGTTTCTCTTTTGTATTTTTTACTGGAGTTGATTTCTTTTGAGAGATTTTTTCAATTAACAATTCAGTTAATAATTGTCTATGACCATTTTTTACTTTGTAACCTTTCCTTCTTTTCTTTTTAAAAACTATAACCTTATCATCTTTTTGATGAGATATAATTTTAGCTTCTACAACAGTTCCTGAAACATTGGGCATTCCAACCTTAACCTTACCATTATCATCAACTAATAGAACATTATTAAAGGAAACTTTCGTTCCCTCATTACCTTTAAGTCTATTAACATAAAGTTTCTGATTTTCAAAAACTTTAAATTGACTCCCTTGTATTTCAACTACAGCGTACATAACTAATTTTTGAACTGCAAAATTAAACTATTATTTAATAAATACAACTATAATTCCTCTATAGTTCTATCCAGGAAGAGTTTTTTAAAGACCACTCAACTACTTGTTTTATCCTACTTTGCACCTTAATCTTTGGGACCCATCCCATTGATTCCATTTTTTCTCCAGATAGAGAATATCTTAAATCATGTCCGGGTCTTGAAGAATGAAAATCAACCATTTCATAATTTAATTTTTTATTCTGTGATTGTGCAATAATTTCTGCGAGTTGGAGATTAGTTAATTCTTCTGCTCCTACTATATTAAACTTTGGGCATTTTGCCCCACCCCAATTAACTTCTTCTTTTATATTTTTATTAAGTAGAAATAGGATTGCCTCTGAAACGTCTTCAGCATGAATATAGTGTCTTGAACCAGGTATTTTTTTTGATTTATCTGAGTGAATAGTTACTGTTTCACCATCTCTAATTTTTTTTATACACATCGGAATAAATTTTTCAGGATGTTGACGCTCTCCAAATACATTCATAGTATGAGTTATTATGGTAGGAAGATTATAAGTGTTCTCATATGCAACTGCCAACTCTTCACCAGCAGCTTTGGTTGCACTATATGGATTCGTTGAATTATATCTATCATTCTCTTTATAATTAACCCCATCTGGAGCGGGTCCAAAAACTTCATCTGTACTGAAATAAACAAATTTTTCAAAATTAGAATTATTAATATGAATATATCTTGCATACTCTAAAATGTTTGCTGTGCCAACTACATTATCCATAACAAATTCCATAGGAAATTCGATACTTCTATCTACATGAGATCCTGCTGCTAAATGAAGTATAATATTTACTTCTCCTATTTCTTTCCTTATCCATGGATTTAATTCTGATTTTAAATCATGAAATACAACTTTAACTCTAGCCTTATCTTTATCAGTTAAATTTGATAATATATTATCTAAACGATTTAAATTTCCACTATAATCAAGCCTATCTAATGAGATTATTTCCCAATTTGTTTTCTTTAAAATATAATATATCAAATGGTGTGCAATAAATCCTGCGCCTCCAGTAATTAGTACTCTTTTCATAATTTTAATCCATTAATATAATCATTTAATCTATCTTGAGGGGACCAACCCAATTTCTTTATCATATCATCATTTATTCTAAGTGTTTTTCTGTAATTTCCAGGCTGATCATCAATATTAATTGAAGTTACATTAAATTGATTATTAAACATTTCAAAAAGCTCATTTACACTATAATTTATCCCAGTACCTATTTCCCAAGCATCTTTATGTTTCAACTCTGTATTTGCAATTCTAATTAGTCCATCTACAATATCGTCTACATGTATGAAATCTCTTCTTTGTTCTCCATCTCCAACAATAGTTAAAGGCTTTCCTTTCGTTGCTTGAGATATCCAGATTCCAATTACATTTCCAAATTTTTCATCTAAAGTAGCATAGGGTCCATAAACGTTGTAGAATCTTGATATTTCAACATTTACATCATACGATTTTTTATATAATTTACAAACTTCCTCCCCAAGAAACTTAGTCATTGCATATGGAGAATCTGAAGGGTCATGATGTTTTGATGAAGACCCTGCATATATCACTTTTACATTTTGTTCTTTTGCCCATTCCATCACCTTCAATGTTCCTTGAACATTAGCTCTGAATGAAGCCTCTGGATCTTCAAATGACGGCTGTACTCTGGATTGGGCTGCCAAATGATAGCAAATATCAAAATTTGACTCTGAAATGTTACCTATAGTCTCAATATCTCCTTTTATATATTTAGCTAGTCTTGATTCATTGTCTTTATTCCCTGTAGAATAGTCATCTAAAGAAAATACTTCTACATTTTCTTTTACAAGTCTATTAATCAAATTTGTCCCTATAAATCCAGCTCCTCCTGTAACCAAAACTTTTTTCCCCATAATTAATTTTTTAGTCAAACAAATTTAGTATTTGATTTCTTCTTTTATATTGCGAGAAAGCATTATTATAAAAAATTCTACCATTTTCACCCATTGCATTTAATTCTTCAGAGCTATGCTGTGCCATTATTTTTATTTGATTAGCTAACTCTATATAATCTCCATTTTCCTCCACTATTCCACATTTTGATTGTTTTATAATGTTTGCCCCTTCCCCTTCTAGAACTCCAATAACTGGTTTTTTCATAGCTAAATATGACTGCAGTTTTGCAGGTATAGTTTTAGCAAAAACATGATTTTTTCTAAGCGATAGAAACATAGCATTAGCTAGTTTAGCATAACTTGGAATTTCAGAAACTTTCACCTGGTTTTTAAATAGGCAGACATCCTTCAAATTGTTTTTTTCCAAATTAGATTCTAATTCTTTTTTAAATCTTCCTCCTCCAATAAAAACCCAATAAATTTGTTCATCTTTTAATTGTTTTATAGTCTTGATTAAATCATTAAAGTTTTGTGCTTCACCTATATTACCAGTATACATAATTATAAACTTATTTTTAGGAATATTTATTAAAGTCTCTTTATCATTTATATTTTTCTCAATATCATACTCTGCCCAATTTGGGAAATATATGACTTCGCCTTTATGCCTTTTTTCAATTATATCTCTAAATCCTTCAGAGGCAATTAATATCTTGTCATAGAATGAATATATAAACTTTACAACTTTGGATATCTGAGATAAGATTAACTTAGAATTAACAACATTCATAGCTTCTAAAGTCTCAGGCCAGATATCTAGATCCCATAGATATTTTTTAGTTTTCTTATAAAAGAAAGAATATATTATTGGATGAATTGCAATTAAAATTGGACTTGTATGGTGAACAAAAATATAATCGTATTTCTTTTTAAACAATAAGTAAATTGTAAAAAAGAAAGTTGATATAAAATAACTTAAGTAGTTTAGAACTAGCATAAAGTAATTTCCATTTCCTCTAGGAATTAAAGGCAATCTGTTTACAACCACATTCTCCTTATAATTTGTTTTAAAGATAGACTGAAGACCATAACCTTTATAATATTTTCCTGATGGATAATTTGGGATTCCAGTTATAACTCTTATTGTATGACCTTCTTCTGAAAGCCAATCAACAATTTCATTAACTTTAAATTGTTCTGGGTAAAAATGATTTGTATAAATTAGGATTCTTTTTGCCAAACTACTCTGTTTACAAAATCAATATGAGATAATATGATTCTTTCAATTTTTAAAGAAACATTAGAAATATTATAATCTGAGACTAAATTGATATTCCTTTGTTTACCTGTAGTTTGGTTTTCAAGAATTTTAATTCCCTGTAAAATTCGTTCAATTTTAAGTCCAGTTACTACAACTGAAGTCTCTTCAACAGCTTCAGGTCTTTCATGTGATTCTCTAATATTCAATGCTCTGAAATTAAGAATTGACGATTCCTCAAATATTGTACCACTGTCAGATAGCACAACAAAAGACTCAATTTGTAATTTATTATAGTCAATAAATCCCAGGGGCTCAATAAAATGCACGAGATCATTTACCTTTAGTTTACTTTTATTATATATTTTTTTTGTTCTCGGATGAATTGGAAAAATAATTGGCATTTTATATTTTTTGGATAATTCATTTAAAGATTCTATTAGCATTCTAAAGTTTTTTTCATTATCTACATTCTCTTCTCTATGGCAAGAAATTAAAAAATACTTACCTGATGTGAGTTTTAACTTCTTTAATATTTTTGAATTATTAATATCCTTCTTGTGAGAATTTAATACTTCAAACATAGGAGATCCAATTTTTATTGTTCTATCTGGATGAAGTCCCTCGTTAAGAAGATAATCCCTTGCAATAGAACTATATGTTAAGTTAATGTCTGCAATATGATCTACAATTTTTCTGTTTGTTTCTTCTGGAACTCTTTGATCAAAGCATCTATTTCCAGCTTCATAATGGAATATGGGAATTTTTTTCTTTTTTGCTGCTATTGCAGATAAACAACTATTTGTATCACCAAGAATTAATATTGCGTCAGGGTTTAAGTCATCTAATACACTATCAATTTTAATTAAAATTTTTCCAATTGTCTTTGACGGAGAATTATCAGCAGCTTCCAGAAATATATCTGGTTTTGATATTTTTAAATCTTTAAAAAAAACTTCATTTAAATTATAGTCATAATTTTGACCTGTATGAACTAAAGTGTGCTGAATTGATTTTGACTTATTTAGCCTATTAATAATACTTGATAAACGGATTATTTCAGGTCTTGTCCCTACGATGGTTAATAAATGGATTTTTTTCGAACTCATAACTATTGACAAAATTAAACATTTTCTAGATAGGTGTCAGAAGCGTCTTCCTGATAGTGCTCATTTATCCAAAAAATAGTGATTAAATCTTCATCACCTATATTTTCAATATTATGTGTATACCATATTGGCATATCAACATATGAAGGTGATGACCCATCTAATAAAAATTCGATTTTTTCATCTGAAATGACTTCTCTTAATTGAATTTTTGCTTTACCTTTAATTACTGAAAATCTCTCAACTTTTCTTGTGTGAAAATGATTGCCCCTTATTTCCCCCTTCTTAGTTATTGAATAAGAAGTTTGACCTTGAGAAAAAGTTCGCATTAGTTCTGCAAATAGCCCTCTATCATCTTCAAAAGATTTATATTTTTTTGGATAAAAATTTTTAAAATCTATATAAGAAACAAAAGAATTGAAAAGGCATAGATTAAAATAGGAGTCAAGATTTGGGATATTACCCTTTTTAATGTAAATATCGCTAAACTCATTAAGTTTCTTTAATATATCACTTACTGAATAATCAGATACAATTCTACTAGCTATATCTACAGAATTATTTTTATCTAAAATCTTAATTATCTCATCAATAAAATCTCCAATATAAATCAAAGATACTTTCTTGTCATCCTCTACTATTGGTTTCTTTCCATCAATTATCATAGATGAAAATGTAGCTATAAATGAGTTGTAATTAGGTTTACCAAATGGACCAAATATATTTGGTGTGACAAGACCATAAAACAAATAATCTAATTTGTTAGATTGTTCGATGAATTTTAACCTTGCATTTTTTTTTGCATTACCATATAATGTTCCTGACTCTTCTTGAATTGATGATGTAAAAAGTAATTTTCCGTTAAACTGAACCTTATCTAGAGCCAAACATAATAAATCATTTATTTGATTATTTTTTTTAAAAACTTCTTCTTCATTAATATCTCTGTTAACGCCTGCAAAGTGAAAGATAATATCATTAGGTGAAATCTTGCTAATTAAATGATCGACTGATTCAAAATCAGCTCTAGTTAAAAACTCAATATCATAATCATGTTCTTTGCACTTTAATTTTCGCAGTAAATGTTTTCCTACAAATCCGTTATGTCCTGAAATTAATATTTTCAATAGAACTATTGATTAATTTTTTAAATCCTCTTTAATTTCTGGCAAACTAAGAAGTAATGTTTTCATCTCGTGAATATCCAGTAATTTGGTATTATTAGAATTGTATTCTTGGTTTGAAGAATCATTATAACCTTCTGAGAAATATTTATCATAATTCAAGTCCCTATCATCTGGCAATATTTGATAATACTCTCCAAGATCCTTAGCTTTAGACATCTCCTCTTTGGTAAGGAGAGTTTCATACATTTTTTCTCCATGTCTAATCCCAATAGTTTTTATTTTAGACTTACTGCCATAAATTTCTATCAATGCTTTAGCTAATGTCATTATTGAGGCTGCAGGAGATTTCTGAACAAAAATATCTCCATTCTGACCATGTTTAAATGCAAAAAGAACAAGATCAACTGCATGGTTGAGATCCATCATATATCTTGTCATATCTGGGTGTGTTATAGTAATATCTTTTTTATTTTTAATTTGATCAATAAATAATGGAATCACCGAACCTCTTGAGGCCATAACATTTCCAAATCTTGTACCACAAAATATTGACTTTTTACTATCAAGATATTTAGAGTTAGCAACCATAACCTTCTCCATCAAACCTTTTGTCATTCCCATCGCGTTAACAGGATAAACAGCTTTATCAGTACTTAACACTACAACCTTCTTAACATCTTTTTCAATTGCAGCTTCTAAAACGTTGTTAGTTCCCAATATATTGGTTTTAACTGCTTCCAAAGGGAAAAACTCACATGAAGGGACTTGTTTTAAAGCAGCAGCATGAAAAATGTAATCAATATTTTTAACAACCTTTGAAAGAGATGATATGTCTCTTATATCTCCAATATAGAACTTAACTTTAGAGGAATTAATAGATTTTCTTAAATCATCTTGCTTTTTCTCATCTCTTGAGAAAATTCTAATTTCATCAAATTGACTGTTACTTATATGTTTATCAAGTAAGGCCTTGCCAAATGAACCTGTACCTCCAGTAATTAATAACTTACTCATAAAATCAGTGTGATAACAAATATATTGATAATATTTTTATATTTATTGCTATTGAAGGGAATTATCAAGGCCCAAAATACTATAATTAATGAAAAAAATAGTCTTATTAACTGGAAATGAGTTAAGGCATAATTACTTGATCAAATATATTGCCAGTCAGCCTGGAATTAATGTATTAGCAGCATTTTCAGAATCTTCATCAGGTAATATTGTTGAGTTAGTAAATAAGGAGGGAAAAAATTCTTTAAGAGCTGAACATCTTAATGCAAGAAGTGAAACTGAGAAGGATTTTTTTCAACTTTATTGCGAAGAACAAAAAAATAGTATCAATATAATTGATATACACCGAGGAGAGATTAATAATAGTGATCATGTAGAGTATATAGTAAAATTAAATCCTGATTTAATTGTTTCATATGGTTGTTCAATAATTAAATCTGATCTGCTTAATGTCTTTAAAGGAAGATTCGTGAATATTCATCTAGGTTTATCTCCTTATTATAGAGGTGCGGGAACCAATTTTTGGCCTATAGTTAATAATGAGCTTTCCTTGGTAGGCACTACATTTATGCACATAGATGAAGGCATAGATACTGGTGACGTCATACACCAGATAAGGGCAAAGATATACCCCTTTGATAATATTCATTCTATTGGTAATAGACTTATAAGAGATTCTGTTAAGGCATGTTCTGGATTAATTAAAAACTTTGATAAAGTTGACTCTAGTAAAACCCTAAAAGGGATGTATTCAGAAGAGAAAGTATACAAAAAAAATGATTTTAGTGAAGAATCCATAAAACTTGCAAATCATAATTTAGATCAAAAAATTAAAGACTATCTAGCTAATAAAGCATCTATAGACCAAAATTTTCCTTTAACTGTATTAGATTTTTAATTATGAGAGCAGTTATGTATCACTATGTTAGGCCAAAAGACAATAGGTTTCCAGGATTATTCAGACATGATATAAAAGATTTTATTAAACAGCTTGATTATTTTGACAAAAAATTTGGTTTTATATCTAGAGAAGGCTTTATTAATTCTATAAAAAATCAGGAAACAAGAAAAGGGGTTATTCTAACTTTTGATGATGGACTAATATGCCATTATAAATATGTTTTTCAAGAACTTAAAAAAAGAAAACTATGGGGTATTTTTTTTATACCTACTCTTCCTTTTGAGGAATCAAAAATATTAGATGTACATAGAATCCATATTCTAATTTCAAGAATAGATTCCAAAACTATTTGTGATTATTTGAATGAAATATCAATTCAAAAGCTATTTGAAGAAGATAAAATTGAAGAGTTTAAAGAACTTACATATTGGAATCAAACAAATGACATGTACACCCTATTAGTGAAACGAATATTAAATTATTTTTTAAAATACAAATATAGAGAAGGCGTGATTGATGATTTATTTAAAACTTTTATCAAAGAAAAAATTAGTTTGGATCAAATATACTTGAGTATGGAGAACTTGAAGGAGATGAAATCTGAAGGAATGGTTATAGGAAGTCACACTAAGACTCATAAGGTCTTGTCAAAATTAAATATAGCTTCTCAAGAAAAAGAAATCAGTAAATCTTTTGATTTTTTAAATAATGGTTTGGGAAAAATGGATATTAAAACATTCTGTTACCCTTATGGAGGATTCCATAGTTTCAATGAACATACAGAAAAAATTTTAGATGATTATAATGTCGATTGTTCTTTTAATGTTGAAAAAAGAGATATAACAATAACTGATATTAGTAATAGACCACAAGCACTGCCAAGATATGATTGTAATCAGCTTAAGTTTGGCAAAACCTTGAATGACTAAATGTTAGACTTTAAAAACTTAATAGTTTGTTCGGCATTTTTTCTCCAAAGATATTTTTTAGATAAGTTGAAATTTTCTATTGACATTTTATTCAATTTCTCACTTTCTAAATTATTTGCTATTGTATTCTTAATAGTATTAAAGTCATAACTATCAAAAAATATGTCTCTACCATATATCATATCTTTCATTGGACTTTTATTAGATGATATTATAGGCATTCCATGAGAAATAGCTTCAAGAACTATAAAAGGTAAATTTTCGCATGTAGAAGCAAATAGAAATAGTGATGAGTAACTAAAATGTTTTTTAATTTCTTTATATTCTAATTGCCCAAGAACTTGTATTTTATCATTTAAGTAAGGGTTTAATGCAATTATTTCTTTGATTTTAGGGTATTGTTTATTGTCAATTGCACCAATCAAAGTTAAAGAAATCTTATAGCCTTCATTAATTAGGCTACTAACAGCTTTCACAACATTTAAATTATGTTTATACGGTAAAAAATCTGATATATATAATATGTTAAATTTATCTTTTTGAAACTTATAATTGTTATATTCTTGCTGTAAAATGCCATGGGGGATAACAACATTATTGATTTTACTATTGATTTTTGAAAGAATATGTTCTCTTGCAAATTCTGTCAAAAATATTACCCCTTTTGAATTACGGAAAGATTTTTTTTGTAGAACTCGAATTAAGATAAACTTCAACCTCTTTAAAATTCCAAAATTATTTAGTTCTTTATTGTCAAATGGGAGCATGTTCTGGCTCATTGTAATGTATGGTCTGAAACTTGATAGAAAAATTCCTCCAGGGACAAAAACTATGTCACATTTGTTAGATTTAAAATAATAATTTGAAAAAAATAATTGGGATAAAAAGGAGAGAAAACTATTTGAATTTAATAGACTATTTGATATACACCGTATACGATTATTCTTTAGGAACGATGCATTAACATTCTTATTCGATACAATTACAAAGCTAACTTCATCAAAATATTTCAAAGAATTTAATACAAATTTTTTAAGATGTTTTTTGCCTCCACCCGTTCTTATGTTTGATGCCTCTATTCCAATAATCATATTGTATAATTTACCTTCTAAAAGTTAGTAACAAACTATATCTCTTCAATTCTAAGGGTTTTATCACAAATTAAAAGATCGTAAGGAGGTTTTTCCCCGACTGATAAAGAATGAAATTTACATCCCCATTGTTTTAGTTGATTATGTGTTAAATCATAAAAATCAATTTTTGATACAGAGCCCCTAGCGCTCCAATAATTAATCTCATTCCCTTCATTATAAAGCTTGTTTATTTTATTTATATTCTCCTTAATTGGGGTAGAGTCTGCATAATCCATTCCTTGAGTTTTACAAATTGTGTTATCTATATCTACATAAATATTCATGATTATTTAACTTTAGTTGTTCCGTAAATTAAATTTCTGGCATACATAAAAAGATTAGAAAATAGTTCTTTATTTCCCTTAATAATATGATAGTATAACTTATCTGGTACTGATAGTAATCTTAAAAGAAGACTTGATTTAATAAATTCATCCCCATAAGTAAAAACTCCATCTTCAATATAATTATATGCGTCTAATTTAAATGGTGTCCTTCCATGATAGCAGAAATATACAATTGATGATCTTTTTGGCATTAATTTAAACTCTTTATTTTTTATCATATTAATGGCTTCACTAACAGTATTAACATAGTTAGCTACAGGTAATAACCTAAATCTACTTGCGCCAATTTGAACTACTGGTTTTCTTAGGTAGTTTGCTTCTGCTCCAACCGTTGAACAAAAGTTTAATACTACTTCACTTTTTAGTATTAAAGAGTATGTATCTGTTTTATTCTCAGGCAATAAAACGTCTACATCATGTCCTAGCTTAATATATCTTTCTTTTATTGAATTGTGTATGTTTTTTTGATTTGGGTGCATCTTGACAACAAAGTCATATTCATTAGCAAGATCTGACCTAATCATGGTATAGATTGTTTCAATTTGGTCAACAAGACCATATTCTGCCCAATCTGATCCGATAAACCTGTATTCATCATCACTTGAAACAAAAATTGAAATTAGTGGTTTCTTTAAGTCTTTTATTTTTTCATCAATATATCCTTGTTCTTGATCTTTAGTATATGCATAATCACTAGTCTCAATAGCATTCCTCTTCTTAAACATATATTCTTTAGCTATAGAATCAGACTCTTTAAAAAACTTGACATATGTCTTTAATGCATTTTTCTTTTCAAAATTTATAGAATGAAACATTTCATTTGATGATAGCATAGGTACTTTGCCATTAACAGATGCATCAAATAAATTAAATGTAACATTATTTTTTTTTGAGACTGCTACTAAGGGTCTAGCACAACTAAGTCTGCCATTAAAAATTATAAAATTTTCAACCTTATTTTCTAATAGGTAATTGTCAAAATATGTGAAAAGAGCAATTGAAGATTTATACATCTTATCTTTTATTTTTTTCCACCTTGGATCTAATAATTCCATATTATCAAGTCTTAACTGAGAACCAATAGTAGAATGAACTCCAAGTAGAAGTTCATCATTAATTTCATTATTAATGTCAGATGTTTTTTTTGAATTAAATAAATCTTTTCTTTTAATTTTTACTAGCTCTGAGTTCTTATTTCTTTTTTTAAAAATTTTAAAACCTTTTTTCGCTTTATTTGTACATATTCTGCAGATACTTTTCTTATTTAAAACATTAACTGAACAACTAGTTAATGCCTTATCACACATAAAAAAAACATGCTTTGATTCATTACTCTCTTTATGAATCTTTTCAGACAATGCAAAATTTAACTCTAAAGAAGGGCTTTGAGCAGCAAGGTTTAAAAATGAAATATTAGTTTTACTCATGTTAGTTAAATATACTATATATCATTATCAAGTAACAAAAGTACTTAATTTATATTAAAAAATCAAACTTGAGTAATAATTAATAGACTTATATATTATTTAATATATTTAAGTATAAATGAGAAAATCAAATAACTTGAAAAATGTTATTTTTTTATATCCAGAGTTAACTCCATATTTTATTGGATGTCTTAATAGTTTCTCTTATAATTTTCCTAAAATAAATCTTCATATAGTATATAACAATAAATTTCAAAATCTTATTGTCAATGAGAATGATAAATATTCACTTATCAAAAGAAATGAATTTCAAAATAAAGAAAAATTGCTTGAATACTGTATAGGGCTCAGACCATCTATAATAATTATATCTGGGAGGATGTATAGTGATTATCTTTATGTGGCAAAAAAAATAAAAAAAGTTTGTACTAGAGTAACAGTGCAAGACACATTATATAGAAAATCTCTTAAACAGTTAGTTATAAAAAATCTTAGCTTTTATCTCTACAAAAGATATTTTGACAAATTCTGGGGTGTTGGAAGCTTACAGAGAGAGTTTGCATTAGATATTGGATTTAAAGAAAAAGATATCTACGATGGATTTTATGTTGCTGATAAAATATTTTTTGAATCATCAAAAAAGGACAGTTTCTCAAAAAAGAATCTTGCTTTTTTATTTATTGGTAGGCTTGTTAAAGAAAAGAATATCTTGAGATTGGTTAAGCTAATAGAATTAATCAATATTAAAGATAATAGCGATCATAGGATAAATATTATTGGAGATGGGTACTTAAAAAATAAGATTCTCAAGTTTAAATGTGTAGATTATAAAGGCGTTCTTAATCAAGCAGAGATTATTAGTGTTGCACAAAAGTCTGATGTGTTTTGTTTACCAAGTAAATACGAACCATGGGGAGTAGTTACTCATGAAATGACAGCTCTAGGCCTACCTATTCTTATTTCAGATCAATGCGGGTCGGCTGATCTAGTGAATAATGGAGTAAATGGATTTACATTTAATCCATCAAATGAGTCTTCTATAATTTCAATAATTAGAAAATTTATTTTATTATCTAGCACTGAAAAAAAGGAATTTAGTTTAAATTCAATAGAAATTTCAAAGAAGATTACGCATAATCAATGGAACAATACTTTATTATCTTTACTAGACTAAAATCATGAAAATACTAAATAGAGAGATTGGGATTGATTGTCCTCCATTAGTTATTGCTGAAATTGGAATTAACCATAATGGCAGCTTAAAGGTTGCAAAAGAGATGGTTGATAGTGCTAAAAGAGCTGGTGTTGAAATAATAAAACATCAAACCCATATTGTTGATGATGAAATGAGTCCCGAAGCTAAGAAAGTTATTCCAGGAAATTCTACAAAGTCAATATTTCAAATTATGGATGAATGTTCATTGAATTATGATGATGAGCTAGAGTTAAAAAAATATGTTGAAGATAACGACATGATTTTTATTTCTACACCTTTCTCAAGGGCGGCAGTTGATAGGCTTGTTTCATTTAATGTGCCTGCATTTAAAATTGGAAGTGGTGAATGTAATAACTATCCCTTAATTGAATATATATGTCAATTTAAGAAACCTATAATCTTAAGTACTGGAATGAATACAATTGGTAGTGTTAAGAAAAGTGTTGAAATAATTGAGAAAAATAAAATAGAATATGCTCTTCTACATACTACAAACTTATATCCAACTCCTTTTAAATTAGTTAGATTAGGAGGTATGCAAGAGTTAATGAAAGAGTTCCCTAATGCCCCTATTGGGCTTAGTGATCATACTATTAATAATCTTTCTTCGTATGCTGCAATAACTTTAGGTGCTTCAATTATAGAGAGGCATTATACAGACAGAATGGATAGGATAGGGCCTGATATAGTCTGTTCGATGGATGAAGAAACCTGCAAGGATTTGATTGAAAATAGTAAAATTATAAAATCCATGTTAGGAGGTAAAAAAGAGCCTGCAAAAGAAGAGAAAGTTACAATTGATTTTGCTTTTGCTACTGTTGTTTCAATCAAAAATATAGCTAAAGGAGATCTATTCACAGAAGAAAATATATGGGTTAAAAGACCTGGCACAGGAGAAATAAAGGCTGAGTTTTACAATGATATTATTGGTAAAACAGCATCAATTTCAATACAAAAAGGTCAACATATTAAATGGTCCGATTTTCATGAAGACTAATAATATAACTGTTTGTTTTCTAACTCTTCCTTTACATGATCTATAAGCAACATTAGTTCTTTATTACTCATTTTTTGGGCATTATTGCTATTAAGTGGATTTGTTAGATTAGTAAATGATTTATTGATTTTATTATAAATTAAGATATACTCGCCATGGACATCAGTATATTTAAGCTCATCCTCTGATATTAAATTTTCACTAAGCTCCTCTCCTGGCCTAACACCAATTTCAATTATATTTTTAGATATATTTGTTGCAATATCTATTACAGCTACTTTCTTCATTTTTTTTGATAAAATAAATCCATCACTGAATGATTCTACCAAATCAATACATTTTTCAACTATTTGACTTGCTTCATTTTTTGATATCATTAGCCTGGTCATTTTAGTGCTTGTTAAGGTTAATGGTTCTCCTAGTCTTGCCTTATTAAGCCATAAAGGAATAACAGATCCATTACTTCCAGCTATGTTTCCAAATCTTGTACAACAAAATCTTGTATCCTTGCTGTTGGCTTCCAGAAACATTTTCTCCATAATCTTTTTAGAATAACCATAAAGATTTTTTGGAGAACATGCCTTATCTGTACTTATTCCTATAGTTAAAGCTATCCTATTTTCTTTTGCAACATCAATTATATTCTTTGAACCAATTATATTTGATTTAACCATCTCATAAGGTTGTTTTTCTGCTGAGTCAACATGTTTCATAGCAGCTGCATGAATAATTATGTCAGGATTAATTTTTCTTATATTATTATCTAAGCTAAGCTTGTCTTCTACAGACCCCAAGATAATTTCTACATCACTGAACATTCTTTTAAGAAGAACTTGTGCTTTTTCATTTCTCGAATAGGAATAAAAATGATATTTATTGATATTATTTCGTATAAATGAACTTCCAACAGTTCCACTTGCCCCTGTTATAAATATTTTTTTCATTAATATGTTATGGTTTTTTGAATTATTTTATCAGATAAATCAATTTCTTTAATTATTTTGATAATTTTTGATGCAGAGTCTCCATCTCCATAAGGATTAGCAAAATCTTGTTTTTTATCTTTATTGTGAACACACTTTTTGATTGCATCAAGTATTTCAGTTTCATTATGATCCACATCAATTACATTATCTGGCCTTAATCTTTTATTTTGCCTTGTCCCTATATTAATAGTTGGTATATTGAAAGTTGCCGTTTCATGAATTCCACTACTAGAGTTCCCTATAAGGCCAATTGATCTTTTTAGAAGATTGATATAATCTGAAATTGACAGAGTCTCGATATATGTAAAGTTTGAGCTTTTTACTTCTCTTATAATATCTGAGAAACCTGTATCATTATTAGGGAGAATAATTAAAACATTAACATCAGCTTTCTTAAGCGCATTAAGAGTAGTAAGGATTTGTGAAGAAGTCTTTTTTGATTCTGTTGTCACAGGGTGTTGAATTAAAATAAAAAAGTCCTTATGTGTTAAATTATATTTTTTTAATATCTCAGGATTATCTTTTACTTGTTTTATGGCATCAATTGATGGGCAACCTACGTCAAAAACATGGTTTGGATGCTCTCCCATTTTAATTAATCTATCAACAGCATCTTTATTTGCTGCAAAGTGATAATGTGAGAACTTAGACATTGCATGTCGTATTGATTCGTCAATCGTTCCTGTAACTTCTCCACCCTGAATATGGGCTACAGGAATATTCATATGTGCTCCCGCAATAGTTACTGCTAGATTAGCACCTATATCAAATCCTGAAAGTATTATATCTGGCTTAATTTCTTCTAGGCAATAAGTAACATCATGAACAACTCTAGAGAATGATCTGACCATAGATCCTGAAGAATCTATTTCTTCAGTAAACATTTTAATTTTATAGTCAATATTGAATCCATCATTTATAATTTCATCAATAGTATGTCCCATTTCTTCTTTTATATGAGCACCTGTTACTACTAGAGAATAATCAAGATCTTTATCCTTAACTATTAGGTCTAAAATTGGTTTAAATCTTGAATAATCAGCTCTTCTTTCTGTAATTATAAAAATTTTGATCATAAATGTTTATTATATATCAGTCATAAAGAGAGGATCCTCTTTCTTTTTATTCTTTTGTATTTCTTTTCCAATTAAGTCAAAATAGTTTTGACCATTATAAGCATTATCAACATAAGGACACTTTAATACCAAATCGCTACTTGTAATTTTTTCCCCCACTGCTATGTCTCTAGATAGATATATAGATTTTCTCATTTTTTCCAGAGGTTTTTCTTCACATTTATAGATTTCCTTAACACCTGAACCTCTTGAAATTCTAACAGCATTTAAATCTCTAATCATTTTTCTCAATCCTGTCGGCTCAAGTGAAAAAGCATGATCTGTGCCCTTTTGAGATCTATCTAAAGTAAAATGTCTTTCTACTATTCTTGCACCTAAAGCATATGCATATATAGGTAAAGCAATTCCTCTATTATGGTCTGATAAACCAATGATTTTATTTGGATACATTTCCATCAAAGTAGTTATAAAATCAAGATTCATATATTCAAAGTCACATGGATATGAAGCTGTACATTGAAGAAGAGTGTATTTTGTAAAGTTATTCTCTTCTAGAAAATCAGTTGCTAGCTTTATATCTTCTATTTGACACCCTCCAGTGCTTATTATAATAGGTTTGTTTATTTCAGCATACATTTTTAATAACTTTAGGTTAAATATATCTCCAGAAGCGACTTTATAGAATGGCATTTTTAGAGATTCAAAAAATTCTAATGAATCTTCTTCAAACGGTGTTGCAAAAATCTCAATTCCGATTTTTTTTGAGTACTCTATCAAGACTTTATAGTTCTCATCTTTCATCTCTAAATAGTCTCTGTGAGTCCCATATGTAGATGCAAAACTGTTTTCTGAATTATATGGAGAGTTATAAAAAGATTTTGTAAATAATTCTTTATTATTTCTTCTTTGAAATTTTACTGCATCTGCTCCACAATCTTTTGCAGCTTGAATCATTTTTAAAGCATTCTCTAGCTTACCTCCATGATTATTTCCAATTTCTGCAATTACATAGCATTTTGAGTCTTGAGTGATTTCTGTATCTCCTAATTTAATTTTTCTCATTACTATAATTTTATTTTTTTAATATTAATTCAGCTAGTTTAAGATCAACCTCATAATCAATGTCTATCTGTGAACCTATTTCATCTGTTATTAATGGATAAACATCATTAGAGATATATTCTTTTTCATTTAACAAAGCCTCTTTACTGGAAATATAGATAAGTCCATTTTCATAATACAAATGTTCTAGATCCTGATGTCTCTGACCAATCTTGTAATTTAAAGGTAGATATTTGTTTTTAATAACTCGTCCAAACTTTTTATTCAATAGGCTGACACTCATTAATGATTTTCTGTTTGAATTTGCTAAATTCTCTTTAGCTATAAGTAATAATTTTTCAGATCTTATAGGATTGGTTGGCTGTAATGTTATAATATTACTAAAGTTTATCCCCTCACTCATTAAATGTTCTATAAATTCTAATATAACTTCATTTGTTGATGTTTCATCAAGTGCTAATCTATCTGGACGCCTGTAAGTTGAAACATTATATTTTTTAGCTACATTAATAACCATATCATCATCTGTATTTACCCAAATGTTTTTTGGATTAATATTTTCTAAAGCATACTCAATAGAATAAGAAATTAATGGCTTGCCATTTAACTCTCTTAGATTTTTACCTTTTATTCGTTTTGAGTTTTTTCTGGCTGGGATAATTACTATATCATCATTTATCATTGTCATATTGTCTTTTTAAAATAGTTATAAGTTTGCTCTAATCCATCCTTTATATTAGTTCGTGGCTCCCAATTCAATATTTTCTTAGCCCTAGAAATATCAGGCTTTCTGATCTTTGGATCATCTTCAACGGATTCGATATATTTAGTCTTATTAATTCCAAAGGTTTTATTAAAAATATCGACTAACTCATTAAGTGAAATCTCATTCTCATTACCTAAATTTATAGGAAAATCAAAGTCAATGTGCATACATTGAATTAATGCCTCTACCATATCATCAATAAAACAAAAGCTCCTAGTTTGAGAACCATCTCCATAAATAACCAGAGGGGTCTTATTGATTGTGTTAACCATAAAATTACTAATTACTCTTCCATCCTTTGAATCCATTCCTGGTCCATATGTATTAAATATTCTTACAATTTTAGCTTTTATATTATAGTTTTTCCTGTACTCATAGCATAATGTTTCTGCCACTCTTTTACCTTCATCATAACAAGATCTTTTTCCAATTGTATTAACGTTTCCTTTATATGTCTCAACTTGAGGGTGAACTTCAGGGTCCCCATAAACTTCACTAGTACTTGCTTGAATAAGTATTGCATTATTTTTCTTTGCTAATTTTAGCAGATTGTGTGTTCCAATAAAGTTAGTCTCTAAGGTAAAGATAGGTTTACTTTGATATTTTGGAGGACTTGCAGGACATGCAAGATTAAAGATATAGTCAATCTTATCATCAATTTGTTCAAGATAGATTATATCTTGTTCAATAAAGTTAAAGTTTTTTAATTTATTTAAATTAACAAGATTGGCTCTTGAACTTGAAACAAGATTGTCTATACCTATAACTTTAAATTCATTTGTCAGTTTTTTAACTAAATTTTGACCAATAAACCCATTGCAGCCTGAAACTAATACCGTTTTCATGATTTTTTTATTAGTTGTTTATTATTAATCTCGTATAGAATATTACACTGTTGTAGTGATGATTTTTTATGAGATATTATTATAATACTTATTTCTGAGCTAATCCTTTTTAATAAATCTATAATTTTAGCTTCTGTTTTAGAATCTAAATTGCTTGTCGATTCATCAAGAATAAGTATACTTTTATTGTGGTATAGTGCTCTTGCAATTGCAATCCTTTGCTTTTGTCCTCCAGATATTTTTATTCCGCTTTCTCCTAAAGAGGAAGATAGATTATCTTTAAATTTATCATAAAGACCTACTTTTCTTAAAATTTCTAAAACTTTATCTTTTTCTATTTTCTTATGCTGAAATTCAAGCGAAATATTGGTAAAAATATCTTCATCAAGAACAATTGAGTCCTGGGGCACATATGAGCAATAACTTCTCAAGTCAATTGGATTAATTCTTTTATTGTCAATTAAAATTTCTCCTAAATCAGGATTAATTAAACCTGCTAAAAGTTTTATAAATGTAGACTTCCCTGAACCACTAGGCCCGTATATGCCTATAAAATCATTTTTTTTAATTTGGAAATCTATATTGTCTAAAATAAGATCAATTTCATATTTGAAAGAAAGATTGCGATATTCTATTATTTTAAATTGATCTATAGAAGGATTATAAAATTTTTCTTGATTTATCTCTAGATAATTTACAATTTCTTTAAATGGTGTGGAAAAATATTGAATTCCCTGAAAAGCATTTGATAACTTATTTAAAGAGGGTATAACTTTATAAATAGAAACTGCAGAAACACTTAAATAGGATATTAGAAGAGCTTCATTGTTAATAGAAACAAGAATAAATATCATACAAAAAACAACAAAGAATATTACTAACTCAAAAATACTTTTCGGTAGTTTTAAATAAAATAAATTTTTAAAAGCTGCATCAGTTACTTTTTTGGACATATTATCAAATTGTAATTTGAAGGTTTCATTTTTATTAAACAATTTTATTATATCGAAACCTCTAAAAGTTTCATTAATTAGTTTTATTCTTGAAGTATTTGCTTCAGCTAAATCTTTACCTAATCCTTTAACAATTTTATTAACTGAAAGTGTAAAGCCTAAAAGAAGTATAATTGACATAAGACAAAAAGCAATTCCCAAAATAGGATCATAGAAAAATATAAAGGAAATTATTAATACCAATAAGAATATCTCATTTATCATTGTTATAAATGGAGAAATAAGCTGATTTCCAAGTCGAATTGATTCTTGATTAAGGATTCTCAATATCTTTGGGGAATTTTCATTTATATAGTCTTTATACCTTGAATTAATGAATTTTTCAAATAAAGAGACATTTATTCTTTTTGTAATCTTATAAGAAATTTTTTCTTGATTATAGTTAAAAACAATTTGAAATATTGTTTTTAACAAAATAATTGAAATCATTAAATATGCAATATTATATATTGTCTGATTAAAAGGGATAATGTCAAATATTATAGAAAGATTTGAATCTGAGATGTCTTGACCTGAAATTAGTAATAGCAAAAGAATTATAATTGATATAGAAACTATTTCAAGGATTGTATTTATTACTGATAAAATTAGATATATAAAAAATACTTTTCTCTCTCTATTTGTCAATACTTGAAAAAGAGTTTTTGAAAGGTTAAAGAAAATTTTAGCTTTTGAGAATAACATATCTAGTATTTAAGAGTCTATAGACATAACATGTTTAAATAGACTTTTGATTTGCTCAGAGTCTATTATATTTCTTCCATCAATAAATAAAATAGGTTCAACTAATTTATTAGAAGCTTTATTGAAATCAATTTCCTTGAATTGATCCCATTCTGTGATTATACATATTCCATATGATCCAACTAATGAATCATCTATTGAAGACGATATTTTTAACTTCTTTAATTTTGAATCTGATAATTCTTTTATATCATTTAGTATTGTTGTTTTTGGTACCATAGGATCATATATATTAACATTTATACCGTTGCTTAATAGGTCTTTCACTACATCTATAGAGGCTGATTCTCTACTATCATTTGTATCTTTTTTAAATGCCCATCCTAATACTGAAATGGTTGGATTATCTTTTATTGTCTTTAATGTGTTAATAATCTTATGAGAAAAACGTTTCTTTTGAAAATCATTAATCTTTAGAACATTTTCCCAATATTCTGCTACCTCATATAAGTTAAAGTATTTACATAAATAGACGAGGTTTAAAATATCTTTTTTAAAACAAGACCCTCCAAATCCCACAGATGCTTTTAAAAACTTTGATCCAATTCTTGAGTCCATACCAACTGCCTCGGCAACTTCATCAATTTTCGCTCCTGTCTTTTCACATAAAGCAGATAGACTATTTATGGATGATATTCTCTGAGCAAGAAATGAATTAGAAGCAAGTTTAGATAATTCTGAAGACCATGTATTTGTCATTATGATTTTCTCTTCTGGAATCCATTCTCTATATATATCAGCTATTTTATTTATCGCTATTTCTCCCTCTACAGTATTTTCCCCTCCAATTAAAACCCTATCTGGATTTGTCAGATCATTTATAGCTGTACCTTCAGCCAAAAATTCAGGATTAGATATTATTTCAAATTTATTCTTTGTATTAAAGGATTTTAAAACATTTTTAATTTCTTGAGCAGTTCCAACAGGAGCCGTTGATTTTTCTACAATAATTTTGTCTGTTTTTGAGACTTTAGCTATAAGCTCTGAACATTTCTTAATGTTACTAAGATCTGCTGCCATGCCTTTCCCTTCACCTGAGGTCTTTGTTGGAGTGTTAACTGCTATAAAGATTATATCAGACTTTCTTATAGCAGATTCAACATCAGTTGAAAAAAAAAGATTCTTATTCCTAACAGAGTTAATAATATCTTTTAATCCTGGTTCAAAGATAGGTAAGCTATCTAAGGGGCCATTCCAAGAATTAATTCTTTCATCATTAGAGTCAACAACTGTTATATTATAATCCGGACACTTTAAAGCAATAACTGACATTGTTGGTCCTCCAACATATCCTGCTCCAATACAACAAATTTGTTTTGATTTCATAATTTATTTTTTAATAACCAAGAAGATGACTGAATCTTACCTCCTAATCCATCAATTAATTTAATACCTAATCTTTCGCAAATTTTAGATTCTGGTATTTCATTATTTATCTGATCTCCACCATTTGCAAATATTAAATGATATTTATCAGAATATTCTTCAAAAACCTTTTCAATAGATAAGCAAACTGTCTTATCCTTATCTATAGACAAAATAACTTGATCAACAATTTTAATTTCATTCATTATTAATACTCTTTCTTCTTCTAGCATAAATTCTTGCGACCCTTTAAGCTTTCTTTGCAGATCATTATTTACAATGACAAATAAGAAATCACCATGTTCCTTTGCTTTATGCAAATACTCTATATGCCCTTTATGCAAAGGATTAAAATATCCTGAAACAATAATAGCTTTTTCTTTCATTTATATTCTTTTGTAGTCATCTTCTATCCTAACAATATCGTCTTCTCCAAAATAAGATCCTGTTTGAATTTCAATAAATATTAAATCGGTTTTACCAGTATTCTCTATGCGATGTTTACTTCCTTGAGGGATTTTTATAGACTGCCCATGGAGAAGCTCAAAATCTTTTCCATCTATAGTAATTAATGCGGAACCCTGAACTATTGTCCAAGCTTCTGATCTTTTCTCATGATATTGATAAGAGAGTCTTTTTCCTGGAAGAACTTCAATTCTTTTAACCTTATAATTTTTTTCATCATGAATAACAAAATAGCTTCCCCAGGGTCTTTTTTGAAATTCTGTATAACTAAACTGACTCATAAAGAACAATATTTTTTTGATTAGAGAGAAACTTTGATGATAGGTAAAAACTTACTTTTCTATCAATTATTTTTTCTATTTTAGTTTCTAGCTGACTGATATAATCCATATCTAAATCTTTACCTATTAAAAAGATTTCTATATTTCCAGTGTCTTTTCCTTCAGCGTAGTCACCTGTTAAGAGTATTCTCTTGACCCCGCCCATTTTTTCTAGAACGGCTTCTACTATATCCTCAAGTCCCAAATGTTTTAAAACAACTTTTCTTAAAGTTTCGTATAATGGATGCTTTGAATTGACATTATATTCAACTTTATTATCTTTTTTGATTTTATTTAAATATCCTGCATCATAAAGATGGTTCAACTCTTTTCGAATAGAATTTGTTGATTCACCCATTTCAGTTGCAAGGCCATTAAGGTGGCCTTTATTGGCTTGAGATATAAAGAATTTAATCAGTAATCTCAGCCTAGTTTTTGATGTAATTATTTTATTTAACAAAACGATATACTTTTCAAGTAACAAAAGTACTTGTTTTTTGATTATTTTGCAACTTATTTAAAATTTTTATTTAAATACTAATTAAAGCATTAAATTTATATATGGATTTAAGCCTTGCCTTAGTTGCCTTAGTTGTTTCTGTTATAACGATTATAACTTCACAAAGAATTTTTATTAATAAAAAAATTCTCGATAAAATAATTAATAGATCCTCACATAAGGTTATCGCAACAAGGTCTGGAGGATTTGCAGTATTTTCTACAATATTTTTAATTAGTATTTATTATTATATAAGTGGAAATACAATCTATGATTATTCAGTATTAGTCCCCATTGGACTACTCTTCTCAATTGGTCTTTATGATGATGTTTTTAATGTTGATTTTAAATTAAAGTTCATATTTCAAATAATCGCTGCTAAAATAATTATTGATAACGGGCTTATAGTTGATAACTTCCATGGTCTTTTTGGAATATTTGAGATAAACAGACTGTTAGCTCAACTGATAACGATCTTCATAATTGCAGCAATTATTAATGCAATGAATTTTATAGATGGAATTGATGGCTTAGCGATAAGTATTTTTAGTTTATTCTTAATTCTTTTTGAAATGTTTTCTTTAAATGCAACTGGTCTTGAAAATTTGACTACAATTATGCTATTTGCCCTTATACCTTTATATTTTTTTAATTTTAAAAAGAGTAAAAAAGTATTTCTAGGAGATTCCGGTTCACTCATGATCGGAGGAATTACTAGTATCTATGTTCTAAACATTTTATCTAATGACTATATCATTAAAGAAGATTTTGATCTAAACAAAATTATTTTTGTTTTTTCAGTCCTTTTCTATCCTATATTAGATATAACAAGAATCACAATTAAAAGGTTAATTGAGAAAAAATCACCTTTCGAAGCAGATAATAATCATATTCATCATATTTTACTTAGCTACCTGAAAGATCATTATAAAGTTGTGGTTTCTTTACTTTTATCTACCTTAATGGTTATAGTTTTTGTACAATTGCTTTTTAACTGAAGTTATTGAAATTCTCCACACAATTGTTGGTAAATATTTGAAGTCCCCAATAGTCCGTTCCTATAGGCAATTTCAAGATCAGCACAACCTTCTTCTTTTTTATCTTTTTGAATTAGCAACAGACCTCTCAAATAATATGGTTTAAGGCTTTCCAGATTGCTATCTTCTATCAGCTCATTAAAAATTTGTAAAGCTTCATCATTTCTATCTAATCTTAGCAGAGTGATGCCATAATTTTCTTTATAGGGTAATTCGAATGGATTGAGTTGGCGCGCTTGATCCCAATAAGCAGCAGCAAAAGCATAATCTTCTTTATCAAAATACTCTTGAGCAAGCACATGGAAGCTCCCTGCCTTCATTGTATCTTCATATCCAACTTTTAATGTATAAAAAGCTTTTTTAGATAAATCTGTAGTGGCTAAACTATCAATGCCATCCGCAAATCCTGAATCATCTTTACCTATTATTGCAGCTAGTGCTGTAATATAGAATTCCTCATGAGAAGGGGTCATCTTTTCATGATTTTGATATAAGTCTTTCAGACCAATGCTATCTTTTAACCTCATTAATGATTGTGCAACATGGGCAAAATGAAGGATGTTATTAGGAATTTTTTCATATGCTATTTTACCATAATATTTGGCACTATCATAATCTTCTAATTCATAGTAGATTTGACTTAACCAAGCTTCTTCAAAAGATAAGTATGGATTATATTTTTTGCCTTCTTTTAGAAGTTTTTTTGCTTCCTCATATTTCCCATTTTTAAAAAGAAAGAACCCTTTCATCGACTTAAGAGGGACTGTTGTAGCGGTAATACTTGGAAAATTTGTCTCCATTTCATCTAACAAAGACATTGATATATCTGCTTGTGCAAAATTATATTTTCTAAGTAGAGTATTTTGCTCAACAGCTGAGCTGTATATTCTTAAAGAAGTATAGACAGAAAGTGGAATGATTAAGATGAGTAAGTAAACAACTAACCTATTTAAGCTAAATTTAGTTTGATATACTTTATCATTCAAATAGATTATTGAAACCGATAAAATAAAAAGTATCGCCATCTGGACATAAGGACGTGAAGTAGGGAAATTAAACATAGAGTCCATTAGATATGCTGATATGGAAATGATTAATATGGTCTCATAATGAAATTCTTTGTTTAAATTCATTTTTATCATTAATGATCTTAATAATAAAAACAGAACATAGAAGATCATTCCATAATATAGAACTGCTGCAATAATTCCTGATTCAGCCGCAATCTCAAGGTAATCATTGTGAACATGGTATGGCACTGTATACCCAACAATAAAATCAGCATCTCTCTTAATTGATTCAAGTTCCCAATTTCCATTCCCTATACCAAATATTGGGTTCTCTATTATTGACTCAATAGCCTGTGTATAAAACCTATATCTTGAACTAAAAGAGTAGTCTTCTGTATTTAATGAAGATAGACGTTCGTCTATATTTCTTTGACTTGTCAATTGTGAAGCGGCCATAGAACCTATAAGAATGGCTAAAATTGTTGGAGCTAATGAAGCAATAAAAGCTTTAGAAAGACTTTGTTTAATATTCTTATTAGTTTTTATTAAACTCAAAGCAATTAATATGAAAGCCATTACTGAAACAATAAAAGATGAAAGAATTGCACTTCGAGTTTCAAATACATAAAATATATCATAAATAATTAGTACTGATAGGAATGAATAAAAAAGATTAATTTTTCCTTTTTCTAATGTGTAATAGTAAATAAAAGGGAGTTTCATCAATAATGTATATGAGATCATATTAACACTTCCTGTAAAACCTCTATAAGCTAGAGATCTAGCACTAGTATCTCCAGTAAAGAAAATATCAACGATATATGGGAAAAAACTAGTTATAAGTTCAATTGAAGTAAGAGAAACTATTAAAATTTTAATATAATTTTTGAAATTTTCAAGCTTTGCAAGAAAGAATAAAATAAATACAAAAGAGAGGAGTTGCTGGAAATAGAAATTAGTTTGAAAAAAATACTCTCCTAAATTAACGGCATTTATAAAAGAGAGAGTTGACCAAAGCAAAAAAGCAAAAAACAAAAATACAGGTAAGAGTTTTATTTTATCTAAAATAACTTTATAAAACCTATCCTTATAATTGTATACTATATATGAAAGCGATATACAGTTTAGTATTGATAAATATAGAATTTGAATATATCTCTTATCAATGGATTGTAGATAAGGGACCAATCCTATAAAGACATAGAGAGCTATAAAAATTAGTGCAGCATTTTTCCTCACAACATAAAAATAAAAAAAACCCCCCTAATAAAAGGGGGGTTTATAAAAACTTTTAAAGAAGTTTTAAATCAAAGGTTAAATATTAACCTAACCAGTGAATTCTACTTCTTTTAGCTTGAGCAGTACCAGTTGTTACATTTAGACCTTCTTCAGCAGTCTGACCGTAAACAACGTCACCTCTTGCATCAGTTGGGAATATACCTGTAGCAGATAATCCTTCTATACTGTTTGCAGAAGATGAACCGTACCCAATCTTGTTAGTTACAAGAATACCACCTACTTCTCCTCCAAGATCTAACATCGTAGTTGTAGTCATTGTACCTAAGTTAGTTGCTAAACTTGCAACATTTGAAGCAGCTTTACCGTTACCAGCAACAGCTTCTTCAACAGAAATTACAATCGCATTCGCTGTAGTTCCGTTGTCTGTAGTTGCATCAGTTGCACCAATTTTCCAAGCAAGTACCGAATTCGTATACGTTTTTGCAATACCCCATGCAGCACTAACTTGTGCACTAGAAGCAGCAGACCACGCAATTGAAACAGTATCATCAAATGCTCTTGTACCAGATTTAGATGACTTAAGTGTAGGAGCAGTAATTACACCTGCACTTGAAGACATTGTTGTCCAGTAAGAGAATACACCAGATACAGAACTTGTACTATATTTCGCGTTCCAAAGTGCAACCAATCTAGCTGCAATATTAGTAATTGCAGTATTACCTTCAGCAGTACCAACAGTAATAGTAGCAGTAACAGAAGTTGCTCCTATTGTCATAGTAACTTGGTCATGTGACGTTAATATTGATTGAATACCTCCTGAATCTCCCATTAATCCAGCTCTTGTTAGAGCAGTATTATTAGTCCAGTTCTCACCATTATTTCCTGTAGTAGGAGTAATAGAGTTTAAGAATGTAATATTCGGAAGAGAAGGGTCACCCTGAAATTCTACGTTCAGTGTTACACCTAGATCAGTAGCTCTAGTTGTTGCAGTAGTGTTAAGTAATGCAGAAACATCTGCAGCACCAACACCTGATAAAGCAACAGCGCTAAATCCATCTGTGTCGTGGAAAACTTTATCACCACCAATTGTTAAATCAACTGAAGTAGCAACTTCGTGGTCTACTAACCAAGCATACTTAGCTTTAACAGCAGAGTATGAAGTTGAGTTAGTAGTAGCTAAAGTTGAAGGAGTATTATAGAATACAGCTCCAACCCAGTTAGTTTTCTCACCACCATCAGTAGCATATGTTAATGCGTTACCTGAGTTTTGATCCCCTTCTGTTTCACCAGTAGCACCAGCATCAGCAGCAATATTGTGCAGTGATATAGTGTCAAAGTGAACAGCAGCATCAGACTTAGCGTTAGCAGCAACAACAGTTAAGTACGCACTTAATGTGTTCATACCTGAAGTACCTGTATAGCTACCTAAGTCAGAAGCATCATTTGTACCATCAATTGAGTACTGAGTTAAACCATCATCTGTATCAGTAGCTGAAGCAGTAAGAGCGTTACTATAAATATCAACAGTTGGGTTAACAGAACTAGTTGCAGTTCCATCATCCGTTAAACCTGTAAAGTTTACAGTAGCAAGCTTAGTGTTTCCAGTTACAGCTAATGTCATAACCTTATCAGCACCACTAGTTAAACTAGTCATTTCAGTATTTCCAGTAATAGTGTGAGTTACATATGTTCTATCAGCAGTCGCACCATGGAAATTAAGGTCCGTAGTGTGATCTAATTCCATAGAAGTAATACCAGTATTATCTGTAATAGAAACGTTACCAATCTCAGAACCTGTAACATCTAAAGTTGTCATAGAGTTGTTACCTGACATTGTAAGGTCTCCAGTCGTAGCATCAATATCAACTGTTGCTAAATTAGCAAGAGATGTAAATGTTAATGCGTCATAAAAACCTGTAAGCGTAACAGATGTAAGATTAGCCATACTACTGAAAGTTAATGCAGGAGTTGGGCTAGTATAAGATGTTACAGAACCACCATAAGCTGATGGAGCTTTCTGAGTTGCAGTTAATGCAGGGTCAGAAGCTTTATCAACATCAAGTGTTACAGTTTTAAGAGCCGTAGCAGAAGAGAAAGCAAAGTCCTCAACATCAGTCATAGTAATGTTTTCAACACCACCATTAACTGTAATAGGTCCTTTAAATCCTGTTACCGTAGCATTTTCTATGTTAGTTAAACTTAGAGATCCAGCATATGCAGTCATATTAGATATAGTTACATCTTTTGGACCATTTAAAGTTAACGCAACAGGAGCAGCAGTTCCATCAGTTTTAACATCATCAAGACTACCAATGTCTAATGTAGCATCAGCTTTAGTAGTAATTGTTAAACCATAATCAGAACCAGCACCTGGATAAGAAGCTAATGAACCTAAGTCCACAGCCGTAGCTGACGTAAATACAATATTGTCTGTACCTCCTGAATCAGTTTGAATCTCAGTTACTGTTGTTAGGGCATCTAAGTGAATAGCTGTTACTTTAGAGATATAAGAGTCATCTAAAGTAAGTGTACCCGCAGTAACAAGAGTTCTAGCATCAATAGGTCCGTTTACTTTTAAAGTAAGGTCACCTGTAGAAGCTAGCTTCGTGTGAGTCATCGGAGTGACATTTGTAGTTGCAGCAGTATAAGAATAAGCACCAGTAACGGTGAAAATCTTATCGATTACTGACTGAAGCTTAGTAGCATCCATTGTAGCAGTCTGGTTAATAGTTACATCACCATTTACAATGTTAATGTTGTTACCTTGAGCAACAGCAGCATCAAGAGTTGATGCACTTGTAATAGAAAGATTCCCGGTATATATGTTACTTGTAGCAAGTAATTCATCAACATCTGCTTCAATAGCGTCAATTTCTGCTTGAAGGGTAGCTACAGCTGAAGCCGTTGCAGTAGTTGCAAGTGAAGCTTGAACCGCGTTTACCTGAGTTTCCAATGCAGAAAGAGATGCAGAAAGACCACTCAATTCAGAAGAACTAGCAGCGGCATTAATACCTGCCTGAAGACCACTAATTGTTCCCGAAAGAGAAGCTACTTGACCAGATAAAGATGATAAACCGTCAACCTGAGATTTTAATGCACTAATTTGAGCATTTAAATCATCAAATTGATCATCGTAGTTTTGACATCCTACAAAAACTAGTGAGGCAGCCAAAACGGTTAATAATCCTTTTTTCATTGTTTTAAAATTTAATTTATATTTAGTTTGTATATTTTTCATATGAACGTTCATGTTACATATTTAATGTACACACACGTTAATACAAACACCGTGCCACAAATAAAATATTAATATTAAATGACTGATAAACAGCGTTTTAAAAAATTTAAAAATAAACAATAACACATGAAAACACTACAATTATTACTTTCATTAACAATTTTAACAATTTATGGATGTTCAAATAACGGAACATCAATAATAACAATGGATACACACGATGATATAAATGTTAAAAACTTTACAGATTCATTAAATTATACAATGGATACAGAAACGCAGGTAAATCTGCCTAAAATGATAGCTGGAGGGCTTGATGTAGCTTGGTTTGTAGTCTATACTGGACAAGGAGAACTTAATGAGAAAGGATATGAAGCTGCTAAAGCAAATGCAATGGCCAAATTTGATGCAATAGATAGGTTAGTATCAGTATATGCGCCAGATCAAATAGAATTAGCTCTAAATTCAGATGATGTCTATAGAATTCATAAAAAAGGGAAAAAAGTAGCTATGATTGGTGTAGAAAATGCATATCCAATGGGCCTAGACACATCAAACGTGAGAAAATATTGGGAAAAAGGGGCTAGGTATGTCTCGCTATCCCATAATGGACACAGTCAGTTCTCTGACTCTAATACCGGAGAATTTGATGGTGTTTTCTTACATAATGGCTTAAGTGATCTAGGAAAGGAAATGGTCTATTTACTTAATTATTATGGTATAATGATAGATATTTCACATCCTTCAAAAGAGGCAATAAGACAAATGATAGAAATTAGTAAAGCTCCTGTTATGGCATCACACTCCTCTGCTAGGGCTCTAAGAGATCATCCACGTAATTTAGACGATGAACAATTAGAGTGGGTAAAAGAAAATGGAGGAGTTGTACAAACAACAGCATTAGGGGCGTTTTTGACAGATAGAGAAGATCCTCCTCCAAATCTAGAAGATTTTGTAGACCATATTGACTATATGGTTGATAAAATAGGTCTAGAACATGTTGGGATAAGCTCTGATTTTGATGGTGGAGGGGGAGTAGATGGATGGCAAGATGCGTCAGAAACTATGAATGTTACAGCTGAGTTAAGAAAAAGAGGATACTCTGAGAAAGAAATTGCTAAGTTATGGGGTGGAAACCTAATGAGAGTAATGGATGAAGTACAAAAAATAGGAGAACAAATGCAAAAAGGAGAGCTATAAGGAGAACTTTTGACCTAATCTGGCAATATTAAAGCCTTTTTTTAATACACTTCTTGATATATCACTATTTGCATCGAGCATTTGATTGGTATGGTTCATATGGATAAAATATACCTTATCTTTTTGATAATCAGGCAATTCAGATAATAAATCCATTGTTTCTATAACTAGTGGATGAGGAATCTCTTCAATATCCCTATTTATCTCATCATTTGTATAAAAAGTAGCGTCAAGAAAGGCATAATCAACATTTCTAAGCATTTCGATCAAACTTATTGACCATTTACTCCATTTATCTATATCTGGAAGAAAAAGAGCTGTTTTATTGGGGCCTTTTATTAAAAAAGCTGAGGTTTCTGAAAATTCATCTCTGTGAGGTACCTGGATTGGTATAACACTCAAATTAGGTTTGATTTTAATATTATCTCTAAAATTTATTTCATTTAAGGATATATTTCCTAGCTCAACCAGCTGTGACCAAGGACCGTTATTACTAATGAAGTCATACATTCTAGGTAAAACATTAACCTTAATTCCCTTTGATCCTAGTGCTTCACGACCAAAATACATTAATCCAGTATAATGACCTATATGAGCATGTGTTATAAATATATTTTTAGGAAGAATATATTTGTTAAAAATATCTCTTCTTATCATTAGTAACTGTTCCGTAATGTTTGGAGTAACATCAAAAAGAGAATATTCTTGATTTTCTTTATCAATTAATGCAATAGATGTAACATAATGTTTCTTTTTTTCATTAAAAGCGTCAAGACATATTTTAGACTCACATCCAATATGAGGAAGACCGGCATCTTGAACATTTCCTAAAACATATATAAATGGAGAAACATCATTTTGAGAGAAAACTGAAGAAAAAGAGAAAATTAAAATTACTATACCAATTTTATTTCTCATAAATTTGAGGATAGAGTTTTGATGTATACGTTTATATCTCATATTATCAAAAGTAATATATTTAAAATGATATGTCTGCTCCTAAATAAATATTTCGATTAGGAGCTGGCTCATAATACCTTTTACCAAATGCATTTAGTCTAATGTTATCAAAGTATTTCTCGTTTAGGATATTATTAACGCCTATAAAAGAATTTAATTTTATACGCTTTACATAAAAGGGTTTAGAAATTTTGAGACTTAAAAGTGAATGAGATTCTATCTCTGTTAAATTAAGATTATCTGCGAACCTTTTCCCTACAAATTGATAATCCACTTTCAGATTTAGTTCTTTTTGAAACTTAAAAAGAACTGATAGATCAAATAATTGATTTGGTATACCTGGGATCTTTTTACCCTTTAATTGAGAGTCATTTATTTCGTAGCTTTTAAATTTATTATCACTAATAGTATAGCTAAGTTGAAGAGCAGCAGATGAAAAGAAGTAATTCCAACTAAGCTCTAGTCCTGATCTTGAAGTTTCACCAACATTTCTATAGAAATTCTTGCCGGGATATTCTTCTAACTCAAATGGAAGTATTTCATTAGAAGAAAGAATATTATAACCTATAATCTCCAATGACGAGTTACTGAAGTTACCCTTCCAGCCATACTCATAACTTAATGACGAAATTGGTTCTAGATCTTTGTTAAAACCCATTCCCCCAGTTGGATTATTTGAGAGCTCATTTAGAGTTGGCGTTTCAAAGCTTGTTCCTACAGTTATAAAAAGGTTTGATCTATTATTAGTATTGTAGGTTATTCCAATTGATGGATTCAACTTATTTAAAATTATCGATTCATTCATGTTATCTGTAGCTATTTTATTTGAGTCAAATCGTGAGCCAAGTCTAAGTAATACTCCATTTTCAAATTCAGCTTGATTAAGAACATATAATCCAAAAGAAGAAAACTTTTCTAGTTGAGAGAAAACATTTTCTCCTTCTTCACCAAAATTATTTCTATATCTATCTCTTTGGTCTTTTTGATTACTGTAATCAAATCCAAGTTGAAAAGTATTAACATAATTGTTTTGTGTCTTCTTATTTTGCAGTCTAGATCCAAATCCAAAAACATCTTTATCTAAAGAGATAATTCCGCCAAACCCAAAAGGTAGTAATGAATAAAAATCTCTGTGTTGGTAGAAAGCAAAAGATTGAATATTAGCTCTTTCATTAATATCTAAAGACCATGATAGCCCTGTTTTTAAATGCTTTACTGTTTCCTTTGTCTTATAATCAATATTTCTTTGTCTAGCATTTGTTCTATCTTGTTTAACTTCTTCAATGTTCAATCCACCTGAGTCATATGCATAAGGGCTATTTGTAGAATTTAACTGATACACCAAATTAGAATTTTCAGAAAAGCGGTGACTTACTTTCAAATTAATTGTCTTATTCTTAAATCCGCTAAATTGCCTATATCCATTTGATTCCTTTGTATCATAATAAACTACCAAATCTGTTTTATCCCAATTAAATGTTTTCAATCTCATGACTGATTTATAATCATATGCTCCAAAAATTGCTTTATAATTAGTTTTATTTTGGCCATCACCAGAAATAGTATTTATTGTAATAACTCCTCCTGAAGAATTTCCATATAGATTTGCAGCTGGTCCTCGGATAACCTCAAGTGACTCCATTATACCTATTGGAAGATTATCTAGTTGGGTTTGACCATCTGGTGATGTTTGTGGAATTCCATCAACAATAATCTTGATACCTCTTATTCCAAAAGAAGATCTTGCACCAAATCCTCTTATAGATAATCTTAGGTCTTGAGAGAAATTATTTGCAGATGTAGTGAAAACTCCTGGAATATTATTCAGATATTCTTGAAGTGATAATTGTTGAGCAAAGACCTGATCATCTGATAAGTTCTTTGATGAAATTGATAAAGGCGTCGCCTTTTTATTTGAAATAATTTTAGCAGATTTTACAATAATCTCATCTAAATTAATTCTATTAATTGTATCATTTTGAATAGCACCAAAACTAAAAAGCGGTAAAAGGAAAATGACTCTACTGATACACTCTAACATAATCTATTTCAAAGGTTGATTCGGTAAAATTGGGGTCTATATAATAATCTGTGAAGTGTCCTCCAACAGCTAAATTAATAAGAATAAAAAACGGTTTATTGAAAGGTGTATTCGGATTACTCAGGATTGGAAATTCAAGATGCTTAATTTCATCTATAAAGAATTCGATTTTTTCTGGCGACCACTGGATTGAAAAAATATGAAACTGATCATAAGTGTTGTCAATAACTCTTTCACCCCTAACCCAATGTCCATTAGGATTAGGTCCAAAAATAGTATTTGGAAGACTTTCATATTGAAAGAGATTTTGAGACTCATGATAATGGACCGCTGAAGAAACCAATCCTTCATCATTTGAGGTAGATTCTTTTACCCAATCTCCATGTTCAAGTATATCCATCTCTCCGCAAAGCGGCCAACCTACCTCCAATTCATTTGCTCCAAGAAGCCAGATTGCTGGCCATAAGCCTTTTCCATTTGGTATCTTTGCCCTTGCCTCAACTTTTCCATATGTAAATTCAAACTTATCCATTGTGTTTAATCTAGCAGAGGTATATTCTTTGCCATTAAAATTTTCTTTCTTAGCAGTAATTTTTAAAAAGCCATCTTCAATTTTAACATTATCTGATTTATCAGTGTAGAACTGAAATTCACCATTGTACCAACAGCAACCGTCAACTGGAGGTATTGTTTCTGGTGTCCATCTGTCAAGAGAAATTGATCCATCCTCATTAAATTCATCAGCCCACACAAGCTCATTATTAAAAACATATGTTTCAACAGGCGCTGATGAGTTATTATCATTATAATCTGTAATTGCACTATTGTTATCTGACGAATCTTTTGTTTTATTACATGAGATTAGAAGTAGAACAACTAATGTGAAGAGGAAATGATTTTTTTTCATAACTATTACTTAAAAATATTTTTTCAAATCTAACAATATTTATCATTACTATGCAGAGATTTTTAATCAATGATAATTATTTTTATTCTTTTAATTTTTCTATATTTCAAAAGAATCTATGGAGCTAATTCCACATGATGGTATTTCATTAACTTCAATAGCAAGAGGGTTGCTTGGGATTTCTGCAATTGTAGTAATAGCTTATTTACTTAGCAATAACAAAAAAAATATTGATTGGAAGACTATAGGGATAGGGCTGTTAAGTCAAATAATTATTGCCATTGGTGTTATAAAAGTTGACGCAGTTAAAATCTTTTTTGAAAAAATAGGGGAAGCGTTTCTAGCAATAGTAGTGTTTACTAATGAGGGGACTAAAGTTCTTTTTGGAGAATTAGCTAACTCTGACAAGTATGGAGCAATTTTTGCATTTCAAATTCTCCCAGTCATTATATTCTTTTCTGCTTTAACATCTGTCTTATATTATTATGGGATAATTCAAAAAGTAGTTAAAGCAATGGCTTGGCTTCTTACTAAATTATTAAATATCTCTGGGCAAGAAAGTCTTGCGGTTGTAGGAAATATCTTTCTTGGCCAGACAGAAGCGCCACTTCTTGTTAAAGGGTATTTAAATAAAATGAATAGATCAGAGTACTTTCTTTTAATGACTGGTGGAATGGCAACTGTTGCAGGAAGTGTTCTTGCTGCATATATTGGCTTTTTAGGAGGCGATGACCCCATTCAAAGAGTAGAAGTTGCAAAAAATCTTATTATAGCATCTGTTATGGCTGCTCCTGGAGCAATAGTAATTTCAAAATTAATGTATCCTCAAGTTGAAACAATTAATAAAGATTTTAAAGTAAATGAGGAGATCACTGGTGATAATTTATTAACTGCTATAACAAATGGAACAAGAGATGGAATAAAAATGGCTGTTAACGTAGGGGCTATGCTATTAGTATTTCTTGCACTCATCGCTTTAATAAATGGAATATTATTTCAAGGGGCAGATTTATTTGGTATAAACGATTGGATAAAAAATAATACTGTTTATGAGTCTCTTTCTCTAGAGTTAATTTTAGGGTATATTTTTGCACCTCTAATGTGGTTAATTGGAATCGCTAAAGAAGACATCACATTAATGGGCCAACTATTAGGGGTTAAACTTGCTGCAAGTGAATTTGTTGCTTATATAGAGTTAGCAAGTTTAAAAGACTTGTCTAGTGTAATTCATTTAACATATCAGAAGTCTGTTATTATGGCAACTATTATGTTATGTGGCTTTGCAAATTTTGCTTCTATAGGGATTCAAGTTGCAGGGATTGGAATTCTTGCACCTAAAAAATATAAACTTCTAACTGAACTAGGTTTAAAAGCAATGATTGCAGGAACTTTAGTTTCTCTTTTATCTGCAACAATGGTTGGAATGATTTTAGGTTAAATTATCTTACAGCAGACATTCTCCTCCAAAACTTCATAAGCAAATAAACAGCTAGAATCGAGATACTGATAAAGGTAAATGCCAGGTTAAGTTGTCCATATAAAATGTAGCCAATCCCAAATAGAATACTGTATACCGATAAGCTTCCAAATACCATACATAATATTCCATTTGGAACATCCCATTTTTCTTTTTTACCAGTTATGTCAACCCCATTAGCCTCTGAAATCTCGATTACTTTTTTCCACCCTGGTCCGCCTGGCTGTATCTTTTTATAAAAATTTTGTAACGTATCCATAGAAGAGGGTGGTGTAATAAGGGTTACAAAAATCCATGTAATTGTTGTAAATGCTACTCCTAAAATCAACTTCTGTTCAACAGAAAAATCATTTGGGAAAAACTCAAAACATATAGCTATTAAAAACGAAACGATCATTGCAGTTAATTCACTATATACATTTATCCTATACCAAAACCATCTTAAAATAAATATCAATCCTGTTCCTGCCCCTATTTGCAATATTATTCCAAAAGCTTGAAGTGAATTATTCAGATAAAGTGCGAAAAAAGCAGAAGCTATCATAAGTAGTACTGTAAATAATCTACCCATAAAAACATAATGTTTCTCAGATTTGTCTTTAACATAAAACCTTCTGTAAAAATCATGCACTAAATACGAAGACCCCCAATTTAAATGAGTAGATATTGTTGACATAAATGCTGCAATTAAAGAAGCAACAAGTAGGCCTAATAATCCCGATGGAAGAAATGAAATCATAGCAGGATATGCTAGGTCATTTCCAACAATTGTATTTGGAAATGCTTCTTGAAGAGAATTTAAATCTGGAAAAACAATAATTGAAGCAAGAGCAATTAATATCCATGGCCAAGGTCGAACCGCATAATGCATAAAGTTAAAAAGCAATGTTGCCCATATAGCATTTTTTTCATCCTTTGCAGATAACATTCTCTGTGCAATATAACCCCCTCCTCCTGGTTCTGCACCTGGATACCAAACTGACCACCACTGAACTGCTATTGGGATTATGAATACAGCAATAAAAAGATCGCGATCTGCAAAATCAGGTATTAAACTAAGTTTAGGAATAACATCAGGATGGGATAAAAGATTTGATAATCCTTGAATTTGAGGCAGGTTAACTATCTCATAAGCAGCCCAAAAAGTTGCTCCCATTGCTAAAATAAACTGAAAAAAATCAGTTATAATAATTCCCCTTAACCCTCCTATAGAGCTATATGTAACGGTTATAAGACATGAAATTAAAAGAGTTTCTACTGGATCTAGTCCTAATAAAGCTCCTCCTATTTTTATACCTGCCAAACAAACACTTGCCATGATTAGGACATTAAATACTGCGCCTAAATAAAATGCTCTAAAGCCTCTTAAGAATGCAGCACCTTTCCCGCTATACCTTAATTCATAAAACTCAAGGTCAGTTAAGACCTTTGACCTTCTCCATAGTTTAGCATATATAAATACTGTCAGCATTCCTGTAAGTAAAAATGCCCACCACACCCAATTTCCTGCCACTCCATTAGTCCTAACAATGTCTGTAACAAGATTAGGAGTGTCTGCAGAAAATGTAGTAGCAACCATCGAAATCCCTAATAACCACCATGGCATTTTTCTACCTGATAAGAAGAACTCTGTAATATTTTTACCGGATTTTCTAGAAACTATTACTCCTATAATAAGAGAAAAAACAAAAAATGAAGCTATTATAAGCCAGTCAATATTATTTAATTGCATTCTAAAACTATTATCTTAGTATAATAAATGGGTTTCATGAATTACGGTAAATATATAATTTATTTGGTGTTTTTGGCATCATTTTTTCAATTTGTAACTGCTCAAGATAATTCTGACAGTTCTTCAGATGGAATAAATTTTTCTTCAACTAAAGAGAAGAAGAAAAGTCTCTTAAAGCCAATTGTACCTAATAATCCTTTTCTAAAAAAACTTAATAGTAAAGACGAAAAAAAATTTTTCCCTGAAACCAACATGAATAAAAAATCTTCAGAAGATTTTGTTGATCTTAACAGCTATTATCTTAATAAATTAAACGCTCAAACAAATGAATCTCAGAAAAACATTAATAATTTTAAAGTAGACATGTTTTTGGGAGAGATTAGTACAGAGGGAGAGCTCATCAATATTGTTGTAAGAGATCATGAATATCCAGATGGTGATATTATAGAAGTTTTAGTTAATGATCAAATTGTATTACCTGCAATTCTTCTTTCTGAAAAGGCAGTTGGATTTAAACTAGATCTAAAAGCTGGATTTAATGTAATAGATTTCGTTGCATTAAATCAGGGTAGATCAGGGCCAAATACTGCTGAGGTAAGAGTTTATGATGACATTGGAAATCTTGTCGGAAACAATAGATGGAATCTTGCAACAGGAGTGAAGGCAACTTATATAGTATATAAAGACTAGCTATAAATCTCTAACATTCCATTAATAAATTTGTCTACTTCCTCACTAGTTCCTGTACTTATTCTACACCAATCATAAAATGGAGGAAAAGGTCTTCCAACAATTACTCCTTTATCTAACATTTCTTTTGACAAAATATCAATATGTTTTTTTGACTCAAAGAAAACAAAATTGGTACTAGACTTTACATATTTTAGTTTTAAATGATCTAGTAGCTTATATATTTTATCCTTTTCTTGATTTGCTTTTTCTAATGAAAAAGCATAAAACTCATTATCTTTTAGTGCTTCTGTAGCAGCAGCAACAGCTAGTACATTTGTCTGAGCCATAATCTTACTCCTTCCATATGGAGAGTATTCCCCAAATAATTGATCTGCTAGCTCTGGCTTTAAAACCATATAGCCAATTCTTAATCCTGCCATTCCATATACTTTTGAAAATGTTCTTGAAACAATAATGTTTTTATTTTCTCTAATTAAATAATCCATAGAAGGATATGTTGAATCTGATATATAGTCATAGTAGGCTTCATCACAAAAAACAAGAGTCTTTTCTGATATTTTCTCACAAAAAACACTTAACGCATTCTTATCCAATAAAGTTCCTGTTGGATTATTTGGATTTGCAATAAATACCATTCTTGTATTACTATCTATAGTTTTTTCAATTTTATTCAAATCATATCCTTTATCAGAATCAACTGGAACCCACTTTATTTTACCGCCCCATTCTTCAGCATAATTCATAAGGGCAAGATAAGTGGGCTGGCCTGCAATAATCTCACCTCCTTTATTTGCAACTGCAAGTCCTGTTACCCTTAGCGCTTCGTTAGAACCTCCAGTTATTACAATACTTTCAGGTAAAACATTATGTTTTTTTGCTAGTGACTTTTGTAATTCTAATATATATTCATACGGATATCTACAGGCGTTAACAAATGAATCTTTTATTGCGTTACGAACTCTTTCTGATGGTCCATATGGATTTTCGTTTGAACTAAGTTTCACTATCTTGCTTAGAGGTCTTGGATTAAACTTAATTATTTCTTCTGCTGTTAATGTTGATGGAGCTAATAAGATTCCTCCTATTCCCAAAGACGATTTTAACCAATCTCTTCTTGATTGCATAGTTTTTAAATTTAATTATAAAGTATAAAAGAATCTATTCTTTTCAAAATTTAATCAGTAATTTTCAGAATGTTTGAAATAATTAGCTCTATAGAAAGATATTTAAGTTTGATTTTATACCCCTTAAATTGGGTGATGTTTATTTTGATAATTGGAGGTGGAGTATACTTAACTATTCAATCAAGAGGAAAGCCATTATTAAAAATAAGACAAGCTTTTAGTCTTCTTATGTCTAAGGATCAGTCTCAAAAAGGTATCTCTAGATTTCAAGCACTATCTGCAGTATTGGCTGCAACTGTTGGTCTTGGGAATATAGCCGGGGTATCTATAGCAATACATCAAGGGGGGCCTGGAGTTCTTGTTTGGATGTGGTTAACAGCTATTGTTGGATCAGTAATAAAGTTCTACTCTTGTTCATTGTCTATAAAAATGAGAGATACTGAAAGTTATATTGAACCATTAGCAGGGCCTATGTATTATATGAAAGATGGTATAAAAAAATATGGAAAAACTCTAGCAATTTGGTTTTCTATTGCAGGGCTTTTTGGAGTGCTCCCTGCATTTACTGCTAACCAGCTGACTCAATCCTATATCGATGTACTCAACCCAAACCAATTAATTAATCTTGGTGATTTTGGTTGGAAATTAGTTATAGGAATTTGTTTAACAATATTAACTTCACTAGTTATTTTTGGCGGGTTAAAATCAATTGTAAGGGTGACGTCTGGACTAGTTCCAATCATGGTTATTATATATTTTTTAATAGGTCTTTTTATTTTAATTTCTAACTATTCTATAATCCCATCTACATTTAAACTAATATTTGTAAATGCTTTTGATCTTAATTCTGCAGTAGTAGGTGGATTCTGGGGGCTAATATTAATAGGTATAAAAAGAGCTGTTTTCTCCAGCGAAAGTGGTGTTGGGCTAGCTCCAATTTATCATGGACAATCAACAACTAAAAAAAGTACCGATGAGGGATTGGTTGCAATGCTTGGGCCAATTTTAGATACTATCCTAGTTTGTACTATAACAGGTTTAATTATTATAATTAGTGGTGCTTATGAAATTAAAGAATTAAATGGAATTGTATTAACACTTGAAGCATTTAGAGTTTTATTTTTTGGACTAGGAGATTATTTATTAATTTTTATGATATCTATTTTTGGGATTTCAACACTTTTAACTTATTCATACTATGGGGTAAAGTGTTATGGATTTTTAACAAAACCTGATCAAGGTAAATACTATAATATTATTTATATAATAGCAATTATTTTTTCAGCACTAGCAACAGTTGAAATAGTTATTGGTATAATTGATATCGCATTTGCATTAATGGCTATTCCAAATATGATTGCCATTCTATATCTTGGCAAACATATAACAAATGAGATGAAAGAGAGATCTTGGATTTAATCAACGTAATCTATAGGAGGTGGTCCAGGATTTAAATATGGGTCATACTCATATTCACCGATCCTTTCATCAAATTCTTTTTTTATTTCCTCTCTTAATTTTTTATCCTTAAAGATATCAATCATTGTCATCCCAAGAGCTTTTGCTGCATGCATCATTCCTTTATGACCTATTGACATTCCTGAGCTTGCAACCACTGACCAAGAATGCCATGGAACACCTTTAGGTGCTGTTGTTGCAGCCAAACTAACTACTGGAACATTGTAGCTCACATCTCCAACATCGGTAGAGCCTCCACCAGGACTTTCAAGTGTTTCTCTTAATGGCCTAATTCTTCCATCAATACCTAGTGTTGGTTTTCCATTAGCTTTTTGCATTTCAATTGCAAAGTCAATTTCTTGTTGTGAGTACTTAATATCCCCAAGAGCCTCAAGGTTTTTTTGCATAACTGCTCCACCAGTTCGATTTGGAAGAAGATCATGAATTCCTGATATTAAAGAGACTTTATGATCAACATTTGCCATTATCGCTGCACCCCCAGCCATTTTTCTAACTTGATCATAAACAGGTGCTAATCCCTCTTTTGTTATATCTCTTACCCTAACCCAAATTCTTGAATAATCTGGAACAACATTAACAACTTGTCCCGCATCCTGAATATGATAATGCATTCTTACAGAAGGCCTAACATGTTCTCTGTATGCATTTATTCCAGATGTGTATAACTCTAGTGCATCTGATGCGCTCCTTGCATTCCAAGGGTCAGCAGAGGCATGAGCAGCTTGTCCTGTGAATTCAACCATAAAGTCAACCAAAGCTAGTGACGGTTGCACATTTGCTTCAGTATTATCTCCTGGATGCCAGTCCATACATATATCAACATCATCAAAAACTCCTTCTCTAATCATCCATAATTTTCCAAAAAATTTCTCCTCAGCTGGTGTTCCAAAAAATTTAACAGTCCCTTTTAAATCCCCTTTTTCAATTAACTCCTTTATAGCAATAGCAGCTCCTAAACTCGCAGTTCCAAATAGGTTATGTCCACATCCATGACCAGCTCCACCTTCAACTAATTCATTTTTATATGGAACTGTTGTCTGAGATAAACCTGGCAAGGCATCAAATTCACCAATAATTCCAATTACAGGTTTTCCTTCTCCATATGTTGCAGTAAAAGCAGTTGGCATCCCAGCCAAACCTTTCTCAACTGTTAATCCATTTTGTTCTGCATACTCTATTAAATATTCAGCGGATTTCTCCTCCCTAAATGCAACTTCTGCTGCTTCCCATATATTATCACTTATGGATATTAAAGCAGATGATTTTTGTTCAAGAGAATTTAATAATTCTTTTTTTAATTTATTTACACTTTGAGAGTGAAGCATAAAAGTTGAAAGACTTAATAATAAAATTGGAATAAATTTTCTCATTAGTTGATAATTTAAAGGGTTCTTAATAATGTAATTTACAAATAATATTTATTTTAGAGCATGAGATTATTTAAAGACATTAAGGGAAATAATATTGATCCTGTTAATCATACCTTAGCTGTTATAAAGAATCATCCCTCTGTTAAAATTCATGTTGGATCTGACTCTCAAAACGTTGGGAAAAAAACAAATTATGCAAGTGTCATTGCTTATAGGCTTGGAACTAGAGGGGTTCATTATATTTTAAGCAAATCATCTGTTTCTATTATTGATGATATGTGGAAACGTCTTTGGCTTGAAGCAGAACATAGTATAACAGTTGCAGAGTGGTTAACTAAACAAATAAGTGTTCAGGTTGAAATAGACATGGACTATAATTCTGACGAAGCATACAGGTCTAATAAATTAATTTCTGCTACTAAGGGCTGGGCAAATTCTTTAGGATATAAGGTTAATGTTAAACCTAATAGTCAAATTGCTACAAGAGCAGCTGATCATCACTGTAAATAATTACTCTATTATTTTATCAAATATTTTATCTCCTCCAAAGCGAACAACATCCGCGGCTGGCAAACCAGTTTCTGTCTCAACTTTTGCAATATAGTTTTTTGCATCATTCTCATCCAGTCTAGATGTATTTAAAGCAATCCCTACAACTTTAGAGTTAGCGTATGTTCCTAGAACATTTGCAAGTTCTTCGTTTAGTTTTATAAAGCTTAAAAGGTTGGGGACTTTTACCCAATCCGGTGATCTTAATGTGTCTTTATGAGCTAAGTGACATAAGATCATATGAGTAGGGCAAGTTCCTCTCATAAGAGGCAGGGTAGCTGTACTTCCAGGGTGTAAGATTGAGCCTTGTCCTTCTACTATCACAATATCTTTTTCTTTTTCTTGCATAACTGCCTGCTGTACGGCTCCACAAGCATAATCTAACTTATACGCATCAAGGGGTATTCCCCTTCCTGTAACTGTTATTCCGACTTGTCCAGTTGCAACAAATCCTACATTAATATTTTTATCTTTTAAATAGGAATATAGCTCTAATCCAACAGTCATTTTTCCTGCTGCCATATCAGTACCAATCATTAATACCCTTTTGTTATTTAATTGCATAGCTTCTCCTGAACCAATTTTAGGGATAAACTGAGGTATTCTTGTATCCCATATCCATTGGTTTTCCTTATCAACTATATAGCTTGAATACTTATCATTTAAATTTACATGTAACCCATTAACTAATGAAAGTTCTAGTTTTAGAGCCCTGATTATCATTTCCTCCCAGTGATCTGGCAGGATTCCCCCTGAAGTTAAAACACCCATCAAAAGGACTGAGGCCCCCATTTGTTTAGCTTTTTCTAGGGAATCTACTATTAGGATGTCCTTTTTTATTATAGGGGAAACATCTGAAACAACTTTCCCAGAATGAGTGCTGTCTATTACACAAACAATTTCATTGTCAAGGTATCTCATAGCACTAATTCCCATCTTACCATAATCATCATCAAGACTACCCTCCATCCAAACTGCTACCTTATCTTTACTATTCAGCATAATTTTCAAGATTAAGTTTTGCTCCATGACCATTACTATTGTTAGCCATTGTTATTCCGTTAACCATTTTAGCTCCTGAGCTTGGATCTGGAGACAGATTATAATGAGAATCTAAATCAACATAATCAATTATTCCAGTTAATGAAGCTCCTGCCGAAATACTAACTGACGATTCACTCATACATCCGATCATAGTCTTTAATCCAAATGCCCTAGCCGTATTTAAAATTCTTAAAGCTTCTGTAATACCTCCACATTTCATTAATTTTAAATTAATCCCATCCACAAAATTTGCCACCCTAGGGATATCTTCTGCAAACCTTAATGACTCATCTACAAATATTGGCAAATTTCTACCTTTAAACAAAAATTGTAATTGATCTTCATTGCCCTCAGCAAGAGGTTGTTCAATGTATTCAGCTTTTCTTTCAGATAGCCATTTGATCATTTCTTTTGAATCGTCCAGAGTCCAGCCACCATTTGCATCTACTCTAATTGCAACATTGGAAGATTTCGTGGACTCAAAAACTTGGGAATAAATTTCTTTATCATATTCAATACCATTAGGTGATCCTAATTTAATCTTTAGAGCTTGTACTTCTTTGTTTTTTAGAATTAGCTCCACTCTCTCTTTAACAATTTCAGGAGGATTGATTCCAACTGTTATTGACGTAGGAGTTGAAGGTATAGGTATACCTAGCAAATCATTTAGCGGAAGATTGGCTTTCTTGGCTTTTAAATCCCATAAAGCAATATCTAGTCCTGCAAGAGCACAAGGTGGGGTTTTCAGTTCTTTCCCTTTTTCATATACCTCATGAATAGAAAGTCCCTCAATTCCTGCTTCAATTAAATTAACTAAAGACTCTTCTACTTCAATTGCTGAGGTTGCCCCTTCAGTTTTACCTGGAGCAGATTCACCCCATGCTGTAATCCCATCTTCAATGATTTCAATAAAAACATTTTGTGATTCAGAATGTGTTCCTCTACTAATCTGTAGCGGGAACTTTTTCTTTAAATTAACTTTGTGAAACTTAATTATCATGTAATAGAGAATTCTCTAAGATAACTATTTTATTGGAGTCCCTTTTGCCTTAAAAGCATCGAGTTCTTCTCTTTTATATATAGGAGTTCGATTTCTTCTTGTTATCCATTTCAGTTTACCATCAAGATGATATCTAACCAATGTGCTTTCGCTAACTTTTAAATATTGAGCTGCTTTTTTTCTAGGAAGATAATTTATATGATCTGGAAGATCGTTAACATCATAGTCTGATGACATCACTTCTCTAAAATTTCTATCAATTTGAATATCTTGTTTAGAAACCCTTCTTCCTTCAAAGTAAACTGAACTTACTCCGACTGGAAAAAACACTTGATCAAGATCTATCCATTTTTTTGACATAGCCTGCTAATTTATGAAAAAAAAATCAATTATTAGGTTATATTTGCTTAGTAATTAATCTATTACACTATGAAAGTATATCTATACACTTTATTGATTGCGCTATTGCCATTTAATTCTTATGCTCAAGCAAAAAAAGGATATGAACCTTCCAACCAGGGCACAAGAAATTATGCTGCTGGATTGAATTCTTTTGAATATGGAATAATAGGATCAAATCAAGATGCAACAGGATCACCAGTTGGCCTAGTAGCATCAATTGTTAGAAAAGTTCCAAGTGCAAGAAAAGTTAGTGATAGATATGGTAACCCTAGTATTGCGTTAAGAGGAAGGAATTCAGTACAAGCAGCTGGAGATGAAGTCCTTTGGGATATTGATGGGGTTAGATATGTTACCCCTCCTATGATTGGAATTCATCAAGTAAAATATGTGGAAATTGTTAAAGGTATTGCTGCAACAAACAAATATGGTAGTGATGGAGCTGCTGGAGTAATTATTGTAAAAACCGCTGTTGCATCAGATAATGACGATCTTATTAATTCTCCTAAAAATTTGTGGAGAACAGCAACAACAAAAAAGAAATCAACTAAAAAATAATTTATGAGAATTTATTTAACTACACTTTTAATCTTTTTTATAGGAATATCATCAGTGCATTCACAAGATGATGTCCAAGAATTAGGAATTAAAAATACTGATATAATTGCTTCACAGTCACTTGTTGATGCTCTTCAAAATAGAATCCCTGGTGCAAGGAAAATTACCGATAGATATGGTAATAAAAATCTTATGCTCAGAGGTAGACAGTCTTTTAAGACAGCAGGGGATGAAGTCCTCTGGGATATTGACGGTATTCGATATTCAAATCCTCCCGTCTTAAATATAAATCAAGTTAGATATGTGGAGGTTTTAAAAGGGTTGGCTGCAACAAACAAATATGGTAGCGAAGGTGCTGGAGGAGTAATTGTCGTTAAAACAAATGTAAATCCAGATCAAATTAATAGTGGGAAAAATATCCTAAGACCAAAAAAGGCTAAGGTTAAGAAAAAGAAGAAGGAAAAGAAAAAGAAAAGAAAAAAGTCCTAAATTTTTTAAAATTGAAAAAGATTATTTTTTACACATTATATTGTTTTCTATTATTAGGCTGTAACCCGGATATTAGAAATAACAAAAACGTTTCTGATTTAGAATCATTACAACTTAAAACTTCATTTGTAGATTTATCTGAGAATAATCTAGATCTCTCAGCCTATAAAGAAGGGAAAATTGTAATTAATTACTGGGCTACATGGTGCAGACCATGTATAAAGGAAATGCCCAGTCTTAAGAAAGCTGAAGAAATATTAGAAGATTACGGCTACACTTTCTTCTTAGTTTCTGATGAAACAATTTCTAAAATATCTAAGTTTAAAAACGAAAGGAATTTTGACTTCAATTTTTTGAAATCTATTAAATCCTTTGAAACACTTGGGGTTTATTCTATGCCTACATCATATATTTTTGATGAAAATGGAAAAATAATTGAAACTATTGTTGGAGCAATTGAGTGGGATTCTGAAGAAATGATAAATAAATTAAAGATGCTTTAACATGAGAAGGTTTGTTATAATTTTGTCTTTATTAATTATTTTTTCTTGTACATCTAAAGATATCATGATAGAAGAAATATCTTTTTTATATGATAACAGTAATGCACAGCCTAGTTTAGTTTCAAGTAATGGCTCCCTATCATTGACTTGGATTTCTACTGACAAGGACATGAATGCTAGTTTAAATTTCAGACAATTCGAGGATGAAGAATGGACCAATCCCCAAACATTGGCAATTGGTTCTGACTGGTTTGTTAATTGGGCTGATTTTCCAACTCATGCAATCAGTGGGGATCAAGTTCTAACAAGCTACCTAAAAAAATCTGCTTCTGGAACATATACTTATGATGTTTTTTTAAATCTACAGAAATTATCTGGAGAGAAAATAAAAGAAGATTTTATATTAAATACTGATGGCTTCAAAGCAGAACATGGTTTTGTGAGTATAGTTGCAAACAATAATGATGGGTTTTTTATTACTTGGTTAGACGGAAGGAATACACTAGAAAAAGAAGTAGATGGAAATCACAAACCAATGACCATTAGGTTTGCAGAAATAACAAATGCTGGAGATATTATAAATGAGATTGAACTAGATTCATCTGTTTGTGATTGTTGTCAGACATCAATAACACATACTGATAAAGGACCTTTAGTTGTCTATAGAGATAGAAGCGAGAAAGAAGTTCGAGATATATATGTAACACGAAATGTAGATGATGTTTGGGAAACTCCAATTCCAGTTCATAATGATGGATGGGTAATCTATGGATGTCCAGTAAATGGTCCTAAAGTTGTCTCTAATTCAAATGATGTCGCTGTAAGTTGGTTTACTGTCTCTGAAGGAAAGCCAGCAGTTAATCTTGCATTTTCAGAATTTTATGGGTCTTCTTTCGGTGACCCAATAAAAATTAATGATCATAGTGCTATTGGAAGGGTAGATATTGCTTTCTTAAACGACGAGGAAGTACTGATTAGTTATATGGAAGGTGATGATTTTGGAACATATTTAAGAATAAAAAAAGTTTCAATAAATGGAAAAGTTTCAGAGCCAATTACAATTTCTAAAATTGATAGTGGAAGGAATACAGGAGTCCCACAATTAGAAATACTTGATAACGAGATATTTATTGTTTGGACTGTTTTTGAGAATGAAAATAATCAGTTAAAGACAGTAAGATTAAATTCTAAAGATATTTATAAATCTTTCTAATGAAGAAGAAGTTTTTAGCAATTTGTATAATCTATTCAAGTCTTTGTTTTTCTCAAAGCAATGACAATGAACTTAATATGGACCCTGTTAATACTTCGTGGCTAGAACCTCATGAAATGCATCTTGAGCTCAAGGATGTTCTTAGAAAAGTTCCTGGCGCAAGTAGAGCTGGGGATTGGGAAGTGGATGGAATTACATATCAGAGTCCTCCTGTAATTTATGCAAGTCAAGTAAAATATATTGAACGAGTAACTAGCTTTGTTCAGGCAAGTAACTGTAGGTGTAATTTAATTGTAAAAACAATTGTTACCAATAAAGAATTAAAGAGTAGAAAGAATGAATTGAACAGGCTCAATCAACGTAATAAAAAAAGAAAAAAGAATAAAAAATAAAATATGATGAGAAAATTACCCTTTATATTATTAATAGTTTGTTTTTCATGTAATGAAGAATCAATAGAAAACTATATCGAAGCTGAAATTACAAGTACTATAAAACTTCCAAAAGAGATCAACGAAACATCCGGATTAGAAATTATTAATAATAACTTTATCACTCATAATGATTCAGGAGGGAATCCTGTTTTATATGAATTTAATCAAGAAGGGGCAATAATTAGTAGATTTAATATTAACGAGGGTTCGGGTTATAATTTTGAGAATGTAGATTGGGAAGATTTAGGAGGAGATGGCGAATATCTTTATATCGCTGATACTGGGAATAATTTCGGTACCAGAAAAGATCTCAAACTAATTAAAGTTGATCCATCAAATAATTTTCAAGCTGTTAATGAGATAAACATTTCATATAAAGACCAAGAATCATTCTTACCTAAATTGCGTCATAAATTTGATGCTGAAGGATTAGCAATAATTGATGATCAAATAGCTCTTTTTTCAAAAGATAGAGACTCTTTAAATACAGATATTTATTTTATTCCTCTAGATGGGGGACCTCTTAGCTCAATTAATACATTTAAAGTGAATGCATTAATCACAGGCGCTGATTATGATAAGAATATTGGGCTATTAGCACTTATAAGTTATGACTCTGATGGCAATCAATATATAATCTTATTTCCAAACTTCAAACCTAAGGGGAAAAACAGTTTTAAAAAGTTTCAAATACCAATCGACAAGTCTCAAATGGAATCTATAAAGATTATTAATAAAAATGAATTTTGGATCACATCAGAAGATGAGGGTAGAGGACATCCTACTCTTTTTAAAATTGTGGTGAGATAAAAACGCCTCTAATAAAACCAATTAACAAAAATTCAAAATTAACCTAGCTAAAAAAGGACTAAAAAATTTAGAAGCGTTTTTATTATCACCAAAATAAAAGTACATTTTATAGCCCAACCATTTATTTAAAGAAAAGTTAAAATTTGAAATTAATTTAAAAGATAGGTAATACTTATTTTTAAATAAGGGTGTCTCTTGAATCTTTGTTTGTGATTGTCTTGAGACATTGAGTTATACGTTGCTAATATTTGAAGTTTATTTAATCTCTTTAAGAGCCCTACTTGGATAATATTTCTATATTTTTTTGATTCCAAAACGAGTTCTGCATCATCATTAAAAAGACTTCCCTCAATATTATAGTCATGAAAGTAATATTCTTGTCTTGTCCCCAAGTAGAAAGACAACTTATTCTCATTCGTGTTAATAATATTATCAAAAAAGTGAAAAGGATCCAGAGATCCTATCATAATCCCTATATCTATGCCTGTTTTTATTTGATATGTTCCTACTTCCGCAAACAATTTTGTCTCTAGATTAGCATTTTTTTCAATATGAAGCCCCTTAAAGTAATTGATTAAAAAATTAAGTTGAGGCTCTTGAGGCATTTGAGCATTCCAGGAAAGATCTGGGAGTTTAAGTATTAGCCGATGATAAAGATTTTGCATTCCTTTTGCTAAAGATGCTGATCCAGTAATTCCTAGCTTTCCACCTAAAGATAAGCTGCTACTATTAGTTAAAGATCTTTGATTATTATATTGAAAAAACAGTAGTCCACTATAAGGATAATCATATAGTCTAGGTTCTGTTTCATACCTTTTAGAAGGTGTATAGATTTCCTGACCTAGAGTAAAATGATTTATTTGAGTTTTTCCATTAGTTAGTTCATTAAATTTTGAATATGTTAAAAAAATCCCGCTTGAATAATAATAATCCTTATCAAAATACAAATCGTTATCTACATCAAGGTTAATTGAATTTTGACTATATAAGAAATTTGCAAGAAGAAAAGAAACCCAAACTTTTTTATTTAATAAAATATTTTTTAAAGGCAATTGGCTTAAATTTATGTCAAAGTTAACTATATATTATTGATCATATAATATGATGATTAGACAGGCAATAACTTCAGACCTTGATATAATAAAAGGAATAGCAGAAGCATGTGCTATTGATATGGCCAGCTATAGCATTTTTCAATGGAATGAAAAGTATCCTTCCAGAGAAGTATTTAAAAAAGACATTGAATCTGGCTCATTATATGTTATAGAAATTAAAAAAAATGTTATAGGTTGTATTGTGCTCAGTGATTTTAAAGATGACGTATATAAAGATGTAAAATGGTTAACGGAAGATTCTAAAAACTTGTATATACATCGACTCGCCGTAGACCCATCCTTCCAAAAAAATGGCAATGGGAGAAAATTGATGGATTTTGCTGAATCCTTTGCAGTTGAGAATAATTTTGTGTCTATTAGGTTAGACACCTTCAGTTTAAATCATCGAAATAATAAATTTTATAAATCAAGAGGTTATACCCGGTTAGAAGATGTTTTTTTCCCTATGCAAAGTGAGTTTCCATTTCATTGTTATGAAAAAATCTTACCTTAAAATCCTAGTTTTTTAAGATCCTTATTTTCATCTGAAATATCAATTCTTAAGCTTGCACAGTCAAGAGGAATAGAGACAAGATCTGGTACTGGAAAACTTTCAGATGAGATATTTAGCTCTTCATTTAAATAAGCATTTTTCATATATTGAGCCCATATTGGCAATGCCATTGTTGCTCCTTGACCAAAAGCTATATCTTCAAAGTGAACAGAACGGTCTTCTCCTCCAACCCAAACTCCAGTAACTAAATTTGGAACCATCCCCATAAACCAACCATCACTTTGATTTTGAGTAGTTCCTGTTTTTCCTGCAATTGCATTTTCGAAAACATATGGATAGCCAGTTATAATATTTTTGTATATGTAATTGTTTTCTTCAAGACCAGCATGCCTTAATCTCCCTCCAGACCCATACTGCGTTACCCCTTCCATTAAATTTAGAGTTACATATGCAACCTCTTCACTTAATACATCTGTAGTTTTAGGTATTACTTCAAATAAAGGAACTCCATTCTTATCTTCAATTCTAGTAATAAAAATAGGTTCAATAAAAATCCCCTTATTTACAAATGTGCTGTAAGCTCCCACTAATTCATATAAACTAATATCTGGAGTTCCTAGGGCAATTGAAGGCACCTCTGGCAAATAAGAATCAATACCCATTTTTTTCATTAAGGTTACAACGGGTTTTGGCCCAACCTGATCCATAAGCCTTGCACTAATTGTATTGATTGAATTTGCCAATGCATTTTTCAAATTCCTAGTTTGACCGTACTTGTCACTTGAATTCTTTGGGCACCAAGCATCCATGTTACCATGTTTCATTGGCTCAATACAATAAAGAGCATCAGGCAATGTATGACAGGGAGATAATTTCAGCTGATCAATAGCTGTAGCATATAAAAAAGGTTTAAATGTGGATCCAATTTGTCTTCTCCCTTGTTTAACTTGGTCATATTGAAAGTGTTTAAAATCAAAGCCTCCGACCCAAGCTTTAACATGTCCCGTTTGGGGTTCCATAGACATTAAAGATGACCTCAAGAAAAACTTATAATATCTTATTGAATCAACTGGTTTCATAACAGTGTCAATTTCTCCATTCCATGAAAAAACTTTCATCGGTGTTGGGACCTGGAAAGATTCCCAAATTTCATCATCACTATTTCCGGTTAATCTCATCTTTCGCCATCTTTCAGATCTCATTGCAGATAGTTTAATTAAAGTGTCAACCTGACCTTCTCTTAAGTCGCGAAAGGGAGGAGTTGGATTTAAAGAATCAGGTTCTTTATTCTGAGCAAAGAACTCAGACTGTAAGTTTTTCATATGGTCATCCATAGATTGTTCTGCAATCTCTTGCAGCCTAGAATCAATCGTAGTATAGATTCTTAAACCGTCTCGATATAAATTATATTTTGACCCATCCTCTTTTGTATTGTCCCGGAGCCATTGATTCATAAACTCTTGTAGATATGCTCTAAAATATGTTGCTAAACCTTCACGATGAGACTCAGGAGAATAATCTATGTTTAGTGGTAATTGAGTTAATGAGTCTAGTTGATTTTTTGAAATCATCTCATTTCTAAACATTTGTTGAAAAACAACATTTCTTCTCTCTAAAACTAATTCAGGTCTCCTACGTGGATTATACAAAGAGGAATTTTTTAGCATTCCAACTAACATTGCTGCGTCTTCTATAAGCAAACTATCTGGAGTTTTATTCAAATATATCTTAGATGCTGACCGTACGCCATCGGCATTATTTCCAAAATCATATATATTAAGATACATTGCTATAATCTCATTCTTTGTATATCTCTTTTCAATTTGTAGTGCTAAAACCCATTCTTTTGCTTTTTGCAATATTGCTTGCACAAAATTCCTAGACCTAACACCAACAAACAGCTGTCTTGCTAGTTGTTGAGAAATTGTGCTTGCCCCCCCTCTTCTGTTTAAAAAAACAATTGCTCGAATAGTAGATCTGATATCTATACCTGGATGGGAATAGAATCTTTCATCTTCAGTTGCAATAAGAGCATTTACTAGATTTGTGGGAAGCTCCTGGTAAGTAATTGGGGTTCGATTATCATTAAAATAGTATTTCCCTAAAATCTCTCCATCTGATGAAATAATTTGAGTTGCTAAATTTGTATTTGGATTTTCTAACTGTTCAAATTCAGGCATTTCTCCAAAATAACCAGTTCCAGTTAAAATAAATAAAGAGAAAAATGAAGCTATTCCTAATATTAATAGCATCCAGTAAATTCTTATTAAACGTCTATTTTTCATTCTTACTGAGGTTGGTTAAGCTTAAGATGGCCTGCTCGACCTTTCTTAAAAATTTTGTTACTATTTTGTTTTCCTTTTCTAAGAGTCTTCTGCTCTTCATAAGAAAGCTTAATTGTCTTTTTACAATTATCTGAACAACAAGTGTTCATTTTTTCTTGACATTTTTTGCATTGGATAAATAACAGATGGCAAGCTACATTTGCACAATTAACATGTGTGTCTGCAGGCTCTCCACATTGGTGACAACTTGATACAACTTCTTCAGATATTCTCTCACTTTTCCTTTCATCAAAAACAAAATTTTTCCCTATAAAATTATTATTTAAATTATTTTGGTTTACTTGTCTAGTGTATTCTATAATCCCCCCTTCAAGCTGAAATACATTGTCTACTCCTTTATGTTTTAAATATGCACTTGCTTTTTCACATCTAATACCTCCAGTACAATACATAAGATAATTCTTGTCTTTACCATTTTTTTCTAATTGTTGGTCGATAGCTTCAAGTGATTCTCTAAAGGTGTCAACATCAGGTCTAATTGCGTCTTTAAAAAAACCTATCTCACTTTCATAATGATTTCTCATATCAATGCATACTGTGTTTTTGTCATTTAACATTTTGTTAAATTCTTTAGCATTTAGGTGATCCCCAATTTTTGTAACATCAAATGATTTATCATCAAGTCCGTCAGCTACAATTTTTTCTCTGACTTTAATAGTAAGCTTAAGAAATGATTTGCTGTATTGTTCAATAGCAATATTTAATCTTATACCTTTAAGTGGAAGCACCTTTTTGAATGACTCTTTAAATTCATTATAGTTCTCATTAGGAACAGATAGTTGAGCATTTATACCCTCATTTGCAACGTATATTCTCCCGAGGACATCTAACTTAGACCAAATAATAAAAAGGTAATCTCTAAAAAGAGTTGGATTCCCAAGCTTAAAATACTTATAAAAGGATAATGTTATCCTTTCTTGAGAATTTTCATCAATTATTTTGGCGCGTTCTTCCGCACTATGTTTATTGTACAGTTGCATGCTATACTAATATAGACTGCAAAATTACAACTTTTTAATAAGCTTATATTTTAGTATGTTAAACCTTCTTGGTTAGGGCCTATTAATATATACTCTGTTTGCCTTCCTTTAATATACCTGAAACCGTCTTTACCAAAAAATCCCGGCACCTCAAGCATTATTCTAATATCTTTTTTCCATTCCTCTATATATACAGTAGTATTTAATTCAATAGCATATGCAGTATTATATTGTAAGGGGTAATCTCCTGTAAAAGGAACTCCTCCTTGGGAGTCCCACATTCCAATTGTTGTTCCAGCTGAATGTCCGTATGTTCCTAAAGGATGAGTATAAATTGAAGGTCTTAGCCCTTCATCCTTACCTTCTTCTAATGATTTTTTTAAAATCTCATTTCCTGAAACGCCAACCACAAAATTATTTGTAAAAATATCCTGAACTCTATTTCCCTCTTTAAGAGCATTTATTAGATACTCTGGAGCTTTAGTTTCTCCTGGTTTTAGTATATACCCTAACTCTTGTGTGTCTGTATTTAATGTCAAATATGAAATGCCAAAATCACAATGAATTAAATCTCCAGGTTGAATTATATCAAATTTCGAAAGGCCATCAAATGCATATAGATCACTATTGTCTTGTCTCTGAACATCTACACTTGGGTGAAACCATGTATCAAGGCCTAACGATAAAACTTTTTCTCTCATCCACCATACAACATCATCTGTAGTAGTAATTCCGGGTGTAATTACTTGTGTTGAAAACGCCTCTCTAATTATTGCGCTACTTATCTCTACTAATTGAGAATAAACTGTCATCTCTAATTCTGTTCTCGTTTCTATCCAAGCAATTGCTAGTTCTTGAGCAGACACAACCTTTTTTTTATATTTTGAGGGGAGTATATTATAAAGTTGATCATAATGGTATTTACTTAATCCGTCTGCTAGAGACTCGTAACTGGATGTGTTTATGCCTATTTTCTCTGGATTTTTACTAACAATGTAATCTTTTAGTGCTTCCCATTGATTGGGTTGTTCCTCTTTATTCCATATTGAAGGAATGTTATCTCCAAAAGCATATCTAGCTATTGCAACTGAATTAAATTCTTTAGTTTTAGAGTCTAAAGAAAAAACAACTATAGTTGTTCGTCTTGCATTTAGCCAAGTTGGGGGAAGCATGGTTTTAATGATTGGGTCTTCATTATACTCTCTGGCAATTAATACCCACATATCAATACCTGTATTCTCCATCAGTTTAGGGAGCAAGTTATTAAGCCTGTCTTTTTGAAGCTTATTGATAAAAGCTGCTCTTTCCTTTAACGGCAATATATCTTGACAGTTAATATTTGTTATAAATAGAATCGAAGTAATTATTAATATCTTTCTCATAGTTTCATAAAATATAAATATAAAAAATATTACTTTAGTGATAAACGGAAGATATGGCAGAAAAAGATTCAAAACTCAAAGCACTTAAATTAACTTTAGACAAATTAGACAAGGCCTATGGTAAAGGCTCTGTAATGAAACTTGGGGATCAAACTGTAGAAAAAGTAGATGCAATCCCATCTGGTTCTATAGGATTAAATCTTGCAATGGGTATAGGAGGCTATCCTAAAGGGAGAGTAGTTGAAATATACGGGCCTGAATCTTCAGGGAAAACAACACTTTCACTTCATGCTATAGCTGAATGTCAAAAAGGTGGGGGTATTGCGGCATTTATTGACGCTGAACATGCATTTGATCGATTTTATGCTGAAAAGCTTGGTGTTGACTTAGCTGAATTAGTGATTTCTCAGCCTGATAATGGTGAACAAGCTTTAGAAATTGCAGATAACCTAATTAGGTCAGGAGCAGTTGATGCTTTAGTAATTGATTCTGTCGCTGCATTAACTCCAAAAAGTGAAATCGAAGGGGAAATGGGAGATTCTAAAATGGGTTTACATGCAAGGTTAATGTCTCAAGCAATGAGAAAACTAACAGCATCAATAAGTAAAACAAATTGTACAGTTTTTTTCCTAAATCAACTAAGAGAGAAAATAGGTGTCATGTTTGGTAACCCCGAAACTACAACAGGGGGTAACGCATTGAAATTTTATGCATCTGTTAGATTGGATATCAGAAGATCAACACAAATCAAAGATACCGAAGGGGCTGTATTAGGTAATAAAACAAGAGTCAAAGTTGTGAAAAATAAAGTAGCCCCTCCTTTTAAAACAGCTGAATTTGATATTATGTATGGAGAAGGGATCTCTAAAACTGGAGAAATTATAGACCTTGGTGTAGAACATGAGATTATTGAAAAAAGTGGATCTTGGTTTAGTTATGGTGGGACTAAACTAGGACAAGGAAGAGATTCTGTTAAGGTCATTTTAAAAGACAATCCTGAACTTATGGAAGAATTGGAAGGGAAAATATTTCAGATTATCAACAATAATAAATAGATTATTTATTTTTTAGCTCCCTATATTTATTAGCTGCTTTTAATGGAACTCCTTTAGGATCAGCAAGTAATTCATCTCTCATAATTTTTCGAGTTTTAGCTATTAAATCTGGGATATCTTCTTCGGTTAAACCGTTTACTTCAATTCTATCTAAAACTTTTGCCCGCAACTGTCCTGGTTGACCAAAAATTGGATACCAAGGAAATTTTAGCTTACAATCAAACATAACAATAGGAATAATAGGAAGGTTATTTTCAAGAGCAATTTTAAAGGCACCATGTTTAAAATCTGCTAATACTTCAGTTTCATCAAGATAATTTGTTTCAGGAAAAATACATATGTTATAACCCTCTTTAAGTAGTGAATTGGCTCTACCATAAACCCCATATCTACTTTTTGAATCAGATCTGTCTACCATTATAGCAGCCCTTTTATATATATAACCAAAAATTGGAATACTATACAGTTCTTTTTTACCTACAAATGTGAATGGAGTTTTATTTAATATAAACATTAGAAAAACATCCATATAGCTGGAATGGTTGGCAATCAATAAGCAGTTTGTTTCGGTTTTAAGTTTATGCGTATCCTCAAACGAAAGATAAAAGCCACTTCCATGCAGAATAACCCTAGACCAAATATTTCGCGCAATCCAAAATAATTTAGCATAGCCTCTTGGCAACAGGAGAATTAAAGCTAAAACAGGGAAATAAAGAATTGTTTGTATCGCAGCTAAAGTATAGAACCAAGCCCACCATATTTTAATTATTAATCTATGTAATGATTGAAACATGATTATAAACTATAATTAAGCTCAAAGGTAAGATGTATTTTGATTCAAGATGAAAAAAAAATATCTTTGTTTAAATAATTGTCATTTTATGGCTAAAATTCTCACAGGAGTTCAATCAACGGGAACACCTCATTTAGGAAATTTGCTTGGTGCAATAATCCCCTCAATTGAAATGGCAAATAAGTCTAGTGAAGAGTCGTATTTCTTTATTGCAAACCTTCATTCATTAACACAGATTAAAGATCCAAAAGCATTACAAGATAATACATTTTCTACTGCAGCTGCTTGGCTTTCATTTGGTTTAGATACAAATAAAGCTTGTTTTTTCAAACAAAGCGATGTCTCTGAAGTAACTGAATTAGCTTGGTATTTAAGTTGTTTTTTCCCATATCAAAGATTAACATTGGCACACTCATTTAAAGATAAGTCAGATAATCTAAAAGATGTAAATTCAGGTTTATTTTCATATCCTATGCTTATGGCAGCAGATATCCTAATGTATGATGCAAATATCGTTCCTGTTGGTAAAGACCAACTTCAGCATCTGGAGATTACTAGAGATGTGGCTTCTCGATTTAATAATCAAATGGGGGAAACATTGGTAATCCCAGAACCAAAATTACAGGAAGATTCAAAATATGTTATTGGTACAGATGGAGAGAAAATGAGCAAGTCTAAAGGCAATACTATAGATATATTTCTTTCAGATGAAAAGCTAAAGAAACAAATTATGAAAATACAAACTCAAAGCCTTTCTATTGAAGACAAAAAAAATCCTAATGAGTGTAATGTCTATAGGATTTATTCATTAATTGCTTCTAAAGAAAAAAAAGAAGCGCTTAAAAAAAGATATACGGCTGGTGGTCTAGGATATGGAGAAGCAAAGGAAATCTTATTTAATGAGATCCTTGAGAGATTTCAAAAAGAACGAGATTTATATAACACTTACCATAGTAACAAGAATAAAGTAGAAGGTGTTTTACAGGACGGTGCGAAAAAAGCAAGAAAACAGGCACAAATTGTTCTTAAAAGAGTTAGAAGTAAGGTTGGATTTTAATTGTTTTTTTTTAAATTTGATTAATGTCTATTTCCAAGCATATAACTGAGCTTTTATATAATCACAATTGTGTTATTGTTCCAGGATTTGGTGCTTTTTTAACAAAAAATATCGCTGCATCGAGAAATAATGATGTCTTTTCACCTCCAAAAAAAACCATTGCATTTAATAGTATGCTGAAAGAGAATGATGGGCTACTTGCAAACAAGATTAGCGCAACTGATGGCATATCATATAAAGCTGCTTTGAAGAAGATTAAAAAGGATATTAAAACTTTAGCTTCCTCATTAAATGTTGGTGAAGTAGAAATTGATAATATTGGTATCCTTAGATTAAATGATGAAAAGAAAATTCAATTTCAGCCAAATCCGAATATAAATTTTGACTCTAAATCATATGGTCTGGAAAGCTTCATAAGAACTCCAAGAAAAACTTCAAGTTCTGAAGAAAAAGTTAAAAAGTTAAGCATTCCCGACTATGCAATAAGGTATGCTGCAATAATAATATTACTAATTGGAATAGGTTCAATTAGTTATAATTCATTCGATGAATTTAGATACTTGCAAAAGGCCGAATCATTAGCTAATGCACAAAAAAAGATTTTAGAGAATGTGCAAACTGCAACATTTGATCTTGGAGAATATGCTAAAATCAGTATTCCGATTAAGCAAAATATAATACCTGTTAAGTCAAGCTCAATATATTATAGTGTTATAGCTGGATCTTTTCGTTCAATGGAGAATGCCAATAAAAAATTAAAATCATTAATTACCTTAGGATATCAGGCTTCATTTACTTCTGTTAATCCTAAAGGATTACATCGTGTTGCATATGCTAGGCTTAAGAACAGAAACGAAGCTGTTAATTTAATTTCCAGAATAAAGAAAGACAAAGGCAACGATGCTTGGTTATTAATTGAAAAGTAAGTTAAAATTTACTTAACCAATTCTGGGGATTCACTGGCTTTAACTCATTGAAAATACTAAACTTCAACACAGCTTTTCCTGATCTGCTATTTGTAAATATTATTCCTATTTCTTCTCCTGCTTTAATTTTATCTCCTTTCTTCACAAAAACCTGTGAGAGATTTTGATAGTTAGAAATATACTTTCCATGTCTTATTAATATTCCCGGATTTCCTCCTTTAAAACCATAAACAGATAAAACTTCTCCTTCAAAGATAGATTTGATTACTGAGTTGGGGGATGTTGTAATCATAAGTCCTGTACTATTTATTGTTGTTGTTCGAACAACTGGATGAGGCTGAGTTCCAAACTTTCTAGTAACAACTCCCTCTTTCAATGGCCAAGGTAATTGCCCTTTATTAGATAAAAAGTTTGAAGAAATAATTCTACCCTCTGGTGTAAGGGCAAAATTATTAACACTTGAATCATTGTTATTCGATTCTGATATAGCCAATCTAATTAATTTTTGAATTTCATTATCAATAAGCTTTGATTCTTTTTCCTTTTTTCTTATTTCTGCTAGA
>CACIHJ010000002.1 GCA_902586435.1 uncultured Bacteroidota bacterium
TAAAGGTGAAAATAATGAAGAAAGTACAATTAAGGGAATTAGTCATATTGAGAAAATTTCTCTTATTAACTTTGAAGGTTCTGGTATGGTTGGAGTTCCGGGCTTTTCAAAAAGATTTTTTGGAGCCCTTTCTGAAAGGGGTATAAATGTTATAATGATAACACAGGCTTCATCTGAATTCTCGATATGTGTTGCAGTTAAAGAGTCTGATGCAAATAATGCAAAAATTTCGATTGATAAAGAGTTTGAGTATGAAATCTCACAAAGAAAAATTAATGAGTGTCAAATAGAAAATTCTTTATCAAATATTGCTATAGTTGGAGATAACATGAAGAATAAAAAGGGAGTTAGCGGAAAGTTATTTAGTACTTTAGGAAATAATAATATCAATATTAGAGCAATTGCTCAAGGAGCATCAGAAAGGAACATATCAATAATCATAGATGAGAAAGATAATACAAAAGCTTTAAATTCATTACATGAGGCATTCTTTGAGAATAACTGTAAAAATTTACACTTATTTATAACAGGGGTAGGAAATGTGGGATCAAATCTAATTAGACAAATATCTGATCAAAAAAAATCTCTAGAAGAGAGTCTGGGTTTAAAAATAAAGGTTATGGCATTATCCAATTCAAAGAAAATGCTACTGAGTGATACTGAAATAGATCTCACTGATTGGAAGTCTAAATTAGATTCTAGTAATATAAAATCTGATAATGATAGGTTTTTAGAATTTTCAATAAAACAAAACCTAAGAAACAGCCTATTCATTGATAACACTGCTAATTCTGATATAACAGTTAACTATAATAAGTATTTGAAAAACGGAATAGGTATTGTAACATGTAATAAAATTGCTTGTTCAAGTGAATTAGAAAAATACCTTAATCTAAAATCATTATCAAGAACACATAATGCCCCATTCCTTTATGAGACTAATGTTGGAGCAGCATTACCTATAATAAATACTTTAAATAATCTAATCAATTCAGGAGATCAAATTACAAAGATTGAAGCTGTATTATCTGGCACGTTGAATTATATTTTTAATACTTTTAATAAAGAAAATTCTTTTTATGAAGTTGTTAAGAAAGCTGTTGATCTTGGCTATACAGAGCCAGATCCAAAAATTGATTTATGCGGAATTGATGTATCTAGAAAAATATTAATTCTTGCTAGAGAGAGTGGAAAAAAGATTGAGTTTAGTGATGTGCAAAATATATCATTCCTTCCTGATGAATCAATTAATACAGAGTCTAAAGAGGAGTTTCTTGAATCAATAAAAAATAATAATGATCACTTTAATAAAATGCTAGATAAAGCTTTAAAAAATAAATCAAGATTAAAATATGTTGCTAGTCTAATTGACGGGAAGGCTTCTGTTAGTCTAAAAGAAATAAATGAAGATCATCCTTTCTATAATCTTCAGGGTAGTGATAATATAACAGTTTTTCATACAGATCGCTACAAAGAATCTCCTCTTGTAGTTAGAGGTGCAGGAGCTGGAGGTGAATTTACAGCATCAGGAGTTTTTGCTGATATAATTAAAGCTAGTAAAAAATGATGGACACTATAAAAGTTTTTTCTCCTGGGAGTGTAACAAACCTATCATGTGGATATGATATTCTTGGGTTTTGTCTTGATAAAGTTGGTGATACTATAATAGTTAAAAAGATACCTGAACAAGGTTTAAGAATCTCATCAATTGATAAGTATGACCTTCCCTTGAGTATTGATGAAAATGTTGCTGGAATTGCTGCAAAAGCTATGATAAGTGAGGTGAAAATAAGTCATGGATTAGATATAAAAATTGAAAAAGGAATTAAACCTGGAAGTGGTATTGGAAGTAGTGCTGCAAGTTCAGCGGGTACAGTATTTGCAATTAATAAGATTATTGGCTCACCCTTTTCTAATAGAGAATTAATCAGGTTTGCAATGGAAGGTGAGAAATATGTTAGTGGCTCCTACCATGCAGATAATGTTTCACCAATTTTATTGGGAGGTATAACATTAGTTAGATCAGTGAAAGATTTAGATATAATCAAGTTACCAAATCCAAAAGATCTTATTGCAACTATAATTAGGCCAGAAATTGAAATTAAAACATCAGATTCAAGGAAGGTTGTCAAATCAAAAGTTACAATTGATAAAATGGTTAGACAATCTGCTAATTTGGCTGCATTTATATCAAGTTTATATACTGAAGATTATAACTTAATGTCAAATTCTATAGTTGATGAGATAATTGAACCAGATAGAGCTCTTTTAATTCCTGAATATTATAATATTAAACAAATTAGTTTGAAAGCTGGAGCAATAGCATGTGGTATCTCTGGTTCAGGACCTGCAATATTTTCTCTTTCAAAAAGTGATAAAGTAGCTAATGATATTCTAGATAAAATGTCATCTCACTTTGATAATGTTAATATTAATTATAATGGCTTTGTTTCAAAAATAAATTCAGAGGGTGTTAAAGTTATTGATTGATGAGATACATTAGCTTAAATCATAATTCACAGCCTGTAGACTTCAAAACAGCTGTAATGAATGGCTTAGCTCCTGATAAGGGACTATATTTTCCAGAAGAAGTAATTAGTCTTCCAAAAAAAATTACTGATAATATTAAATCAATAGATGATCATGAATTGTGTTACGAAGTTATTAAAGGATATATAGGCGAGGATTTCTCTAAAGAAGAATTAATTCAAATTATTAAAAAAACAATAGATTTTAAGATTCCGTTAAATAAGATTGGAGATAATCAAATATATTCTTTAGAACTATTTCATGGTCCAACTCTTGCTTTTAAAGATATTGGCGCAAAATTTCTGGCATTATGTATGGATAAAATAAAAAATGATTTTAAATCAAAAGGAATCACCGTTTTAGTTGCCACTTCAGGAGATACAGGTGGAGCTGTTGCAAAAGGGTTTGAAGGTTTAGATGGAATTAATGTATGTATTCTTTACCCTAAAGGAAGAATAAGTGAAGTTCAAGAAAAGCAAATAACTACAAATGATAAAAATATAATTGCTTTTGAAGTTAATGGGGATTTTGATGATTGCCAAAAAATGGTAAAAGATGCATTTAATGATCTTGAAATAAAAAGTAAAATTACATTGACATCAGCTAATTCAATAAATATTGCAAGATGGCTACCCCAAATGTTTTATTATTTTTTAGCAATAAAAAAAATGGATAATGAAAATGATAATATTTTTTCTGTCCCAAGTGGAAATTTTGGTAATATATGCGCAGGTATTCTAAGTAAAGAAATAGGGTTAAATATAAAGTTATTTCTAGCCTCTACAAATATTAATAAAACAGTTCCTGAATATTTAGAATCAGGTATATATAGTCCTGAAAAAACAAAGCCAACAATTTCAAATGCTATGGATGTATCAGACCCAAGCAATTTTGTTAGAATTCAAAAAATATATAACAATGATATCCAAAAAATAAAGAAGATCATAAAAGCTTTTAGCTTTAATGATAATCAAACAAGGGAGGCTATTAAAGATGTTTACAATAGAAATAATTATTTAATGGATCCTCATAGTGCTATTGGTTATCTTGGTATTAAGAGTTATCTGTCAAATAATTCAACAAATTCAAGTGGCATTTTCTTATCAACTGCTCATCCAATAAAATTTAAAGAACAAGTAGAAAAGAGCATAGGAAAGGAAATTCCTATGCCATCAAGATTGAAGGGTATTATGGAGAAAAGTAAGAGAAGTATTGAGATTAAAAGCTATAATGATTTAAAAGATCAACTACTAAGCAAGGTTAATTAAATATATGAAACAAACACTTCTTTTTAATAAACACTCCCAATTAGGCGCAAAAATCTCTGATTTTGCTGGATTTCAAATGCCAATTAGTTATTCTTCTGTTAATAAAGAACACTTACATGTTAGGGAAAGTCTTGGAATATTCGATGTATCTCATATGGGGGAGATTTTTATTTATGGGAAAAACTCTGAAAATCTTTTACAAAGAATTTGCAGTAATGATATTTCAAAGCTAATTCCAGGAATGGCTCAATATAACTGTATGACAAATTTTAAAGGAGGAATTATTGATGATCTGATTGTTTATAAAATTGAAATAGATAAATATATGCTAGTGGTAAATGCCTCAAATATTCAAAAAGATTATGAGTGGGTTTTATCGCAAAATAAAGAGTTTAATGCAACTATAATTGATGAGTCTAATAATTATTCACTTCTTGCAATCCAAGGTCCCAAGGCAATTGATTATTGTCAAAACTTTACAAATGTGGATTTAAATAGTATGAAGAACTTTTCACATTCAATATCAACATTTGCTAACTGTAATAATATTCTTTTATCTAAAACTGGATATACTGGTTCTGGAGGATTAGAAATATATATTCCTAATGAATGTGTAGTGGATATATGGGACCATCTTTTCAAATTCAATAAAAATGAAACTTTAATGCCAATAGGTTTAGCAGCCAGAGATACATTAAGAATCGAAATGGGATACTGTCTATATGGTAATGAGATTAATGAGAACATATCTCCTATTGAGGCTGGATTAAACTGGATAACTAAACCTGAAACTGAATGTATTGGCTCTGAAATTTTTAAAAAACAAATTAATAATGGAGTTAAAAAAAAGTTAGTTGGATTCAAACTTAAAAACAGAGGTATTCCTAGATCGGGATATAAAATTTATGATTCTAGGGATAAAGAGATTGGAATTACCACTTCGGGAACTTTTTCCCCTGTTTTAAAAATAGGAATTGGTTTAGGATATATAAACTTTGAATCATTAGGAACTGTTAAGGATATCCATATTAAAATTAGAGATGAATTTATTGAATTAGAAATTATAAAACCCCCATTCATTGAAATATAAATATGGGAAGAGCATTTGAATTTAGAAAAGCCAGGAAATTAAAAAGATGGTCAAATATGGCCAAAACATTCACTCGAATTGGAAGGGAAATTGTAATAACAGTTAAAGAAGCTGGCCCAGACCCATCTTCGAATTCTAGACTAAGGGCAGTTATTCAGAATGCAAAAAATGCTAATATGCCCAAAGATAATATTGAGAGAGCAATCAAAAGGGCTAGTGAAAACAGTAATGATGATTTCAAAGAGATTCTACTTGAAGGTTATGGTGCTCATGGAATTGCTGTATTAATTGAGGCAGCAACAAATAATAATAATAGGACTGTTGCAAATATTAGAAGTTATTTTAATAAATGTGATGGAAATCTAGCTACTTCTGGTTCTGTCGAATTTCTATTTGATCGAAATTGTTATATAGAGATTAGTAATAATAGTATTGATATAGAGGAACTAGAATTAGAATTCATAGACTATGGGCTATTAGAGGTAACTAAATCAGATGATTTAATAACTCTAATTTCAAAATTTGAAGATTTTGGTTTAATTCAAAAGGAATTGGAGAAAAGAAATATAGAAATAATTTCAAGTGAATTTGAAAGATTGCCAAAAATAAGAAAAAGCCTAAACGAAGAACAAAAACTTAAAATAGATAAGTTAATAGATTTAATTGATGAAGATGATGATGTTCAGAATGTTTACACTGATCTTGAATAAATAGTTATTTTCTTGAATCAATACCTGAAACTTGATCTTTTAAGAATCTAAAATCTTTCTCTATATCTCCAGAAGTATAAAACGCTTTATTTAAAATCACAGTTTTATTTTTATAATTAAAAGATGTCATCATTATAGGAGTTTTTGATTGATGGGCAATGTAATAAAAACCTGTCTTCCATTTCTCAACTTTCCTTCTAGTACCTTCTGGAGCAATTGATAAATGATTGATTTTATTGTTATTAATCAATTCTACAACAGTTTCGACATAATTATTATTAATTCCCCTATCAATAGGTATTCCCCCCCAAAATTTAAATATTATGCCTGTAAAAGGATTAAACAACTCTTTTTTTCCAAGAAATTTAATTCTTTTATTAAGGATAGTTCTAGTTAGGACAGCTACAATAAAATCAAAATAGCTAGAGTGAGGGACAACAGCTACAATTAACTTTGGAGTATCTGGATATTCACCTTTTATAGTCCAACCCATAAGTTTAAAAAAAATTACACGAGCTAAAGGCTTTTTCATTGTCTTTTTAGGTATTCTTCTGCTCTAATTAAGTCTTCAGGAGTGTCAATAGATATAGCAGAAAAATCTGTTTTAAACATCTTAATTTTTTTTCCATTTTCTATATACCTTAGGCATTCAATTTTTTCCTTCTTTTCCATTAAAGTTTTTTCCATTTTTGAAAACTCTATTAGAGTTTCTTTTCTAAAAGCGTATACTCCTATATGCTTATAGTTATTTAAATGAGAATTCATAGGAACTCTTGAGAAATTGATTGAATAATTATCTTTATCAACAATAACTTTTACATTATTTGAGTCATTTAACTCATTCTTATCTTTAAAGTCTCTCATTAAAGAAGCCATTTGAACTTCTTTATTATTAAAACCATTTAATAACACTTCAATTGACAATCTATCTATAAAGGGTTCATCACCTTGCAGATTTACAATAATATCATGTTTAAGATCAATAGCTACTTCAGCTATTCTATCTGTTCCAGACTCATGATTTGAAGAAGATTTCAGATATTTTCCATTAATAGATTTCATTAAATCTATTATTTGATTATTGTGAGTTACAACAAAAACATCATCAAAAAGATTAGCTCTAATGGCTGATTGGTAGGTCCTAATAATAACAGGGACTCCTGATAGCTTTTCTAACAATTTTCCATGAAATCTCTTTGATTCAACTCTAGCTGGAATTAATGCAATCTTTTTCATTTAAAATCTTTTTCTAATATAATTCATTTATTAATAGTTTTACGAATAAAAAAAAATTGTAGATTTGTTATTATCAAAAAAAAAACAAGATGGATAAAAAACGTGGACTTGAACTATTCTTATGGATACTAAGTATCTTCTTTGCTTCTCAAATATATAGCTCAATTAATGGACCTATAAAATTTAATAAAGTAAAAAATGAAAGGTATGCTTTAGTTATTGATAGGCTAAAAGATATTCGTAATGCTCAAATTGCACATAAAGACGTTAATGGATACTATGCTAATAATTTTGATAGTCTTGTTAGTTTCATTGATAATGGTCAATTTACACTTATTGAAGAAAAAGATTCCTCTTATTTAGCATATGATAGAATCTACAGAATTGATATGCTTAGAGAAGTAAAAATTGTTCGTGAACTAGGAAAAGTTTCTGTAAAAGACTCGTTATTTAAGGATAATAATTCTTACAAGGAAATGGCTTATGTTCCAATTAAAGGAGTAGAAGATAAAAAGTTTTCAATTACCGCAGATGTTATTGATAAGAATGGATATGAAGCACATGTTTTTGAAGTAAAAGTAAAAAAGGATATTATTCTCCATGATCAAAATAAAGATCTTCTAAAGCAAGAAAATAAAGTAGTATCTGTAGACGGAGTTAATGGATCTGAATTAGTACTTGGGTCAATGACTGAGGTTAGCACAAGCGGAAACTGGCCTACAATTTTTGATGCAAAAAAGAAATAAAAATAACTCTTCTAAAAAGATAGAAGTTCATCAATTCAAATCTAATTTTTTTATTGGAGATGATAATAATTTTAAAATATTAAATCTAAAGTCATTTTCTAAAGCTGACTTAAACAATGAAAGTGTCATTATAATTCATTTCAATAGACCTCCTGTAATTGTTCCAAATAAATTATTTATCAAAGATAATCTTAATAAATACCTATCTACAAACTATGAATTATCAAATAATTTAAGTGTTAGTTATGATGAGACGTATAATAAATTACTTTATATAGTTTATGAAAAGAAAAAAAACTTAGAGAGTCTGTTAGATAAAAATGGTATCGAATATATATCTATTAACTATTTTACAGTTTTATATGAATACTTAACAGCTCTAAAGAAAAATGATGAAATGTCGATATATATAAATCTTAGAAATAGTCTATTTGATATAATAATATATAATAAAGATGAATTCCTTTATTTTAACACATTTAACAAAAAAAACAAAGAAGAGTTCCTCTATTACTTGTTATATGTTCTAAAGAATTTTCAAGCAGATGTAAATTCTACAAAAATCAATTTCCTGGGTAAATTTGAAGAGTTTAATGAGTATTATGAATATACTGGGCTTTATGCAGAATTAATCTTTATTAAAAATAATACTCAAATAATAAATAACATTAAACATCAGTCTCCTTTTTTCTTAAATTCTATAATTTGAAAATAATTTCAGGTTCTAAAAAAAGTTATATAATTTCTGCACCAAAGAATCTTCCTGTAAGACCTACTTCTGGATTAGTTAAAGAATCATTGTTTAATATACTTAGCAATTATTTTAATTTCAATAAGGTTAAAGTTTTAGATCTTTTTGCAGGGACCGGGAATATCTCTTATGAATTTGTATCAAGAGGATGTAAAAGTGTTGATTCAGTTGATATTAATTCAAGATGCACCCGTTTTATAAGGAAAAAATCTTTAGAATTAGGTCTAAAAATAAATGTTTTAAATCTTAGTGCAAGTAGATTTCTAAATAAAAGTCAGTCAAAATATGATATAATATTTGCAGATCCTCCATATCAATTTACTATAGAAGAGTATACAGATTTAATAGATTCAATATTTGATTTAGCTAGTTTAAGTAGTGAAGGTCTTCTAGTTATTGAACATGAGAAAAAAATTCAATTTAGTAAACATGATATGTTTTATTTTAATAAGAAGTACGGGGGAACAATGCTAAGTTTCTTTAAAAAAGCAAGCCTATAAGCCGGATTCTGTCTAGTCTTATCATTTATCTAGGCATTTTATTACTAAAATGCTCAATCCACCTACCCTTCTGTATAAGGCGAGCAACCTTAATTTACAGATATACTTGGTGTTTCACCATGCAGAGTTTACAAGATTCCACTACAGCCTAACTGTACATACTTTCTGTTGCACTATTCCTATCTAACGATGTCGGGAGTTACCCGATGCATTGCTCTATGGTGTCCGGACTTTCCTCTGTATAAAAGACAGCGATAAGACGGCTTGCAAGTACAAATATAAATATTTGTTAATAATTAAATACTAAAATCATATAATGACCTTTAATTAGTTTTACTCAATTTCTATATTTGTTAAACTATGAATAAAGACTTTTCAGCATCAGCATTAAGATATAGGCCACAGAAATTTCAAGAAGTTATAGGTCAGGATGCTATTGTTAAGACTCTTTTAAATGCAATAAAAAATGATAGTATTGCTCAAGCACTACTTTTTTGTGGTCCAAGAGGTGTTGGAAAGACTACATGTGCAAGAATCCTTGCAAAAGAAATAAACAAAGTAGAAGCAGATTATGACTATAATATTTTTGAACTAGATGCAGCAAATAATGCTGGAGTAGAAGATATAAGAACACTTATTGATCAATTTAGAATTCCTCCTCAAATAGGAAAGTATAAAGTATATATAATTGATGAAGTACATATGTTATCTAAACAAGCATTCAATGCATTTTTAAAATCTCTTGAAGAGCCACCTAATCATGTAATATTTATTCTAGCAACAACAGAAAAAAATAAAATAATTCCAACAATTTTATCTAGATGTCAAATTTTTGAATTTAAAAAAATTGATCAAATACAAATAGAGGAATCGTTAAAAAAGATATGTAAGGAAAATAAAATTGATTTTGAAGATGAGGCATTAAACCTAATAGCTAGTAAATCTGATGGAGCAATGAGGGATGCTTTAGTTATGTTTGATAGATTGGTAACATTTACTAATGGAAAGCTATTACTAAATGAAGTATCTATTAATCTTAATACATTAGATTTAGATACTTATTTTAATTTTTCAGATTTAATTTCATTAAGCTCTATACCTGATATATTATCAAAATATAATGAAATTGTTAATAAAGGTTTTGACGGATTAAGTTTTATCAGTGGATTATCAAGACATTATAGAGAAATACTTATTTCAAAATTCGCAGATAGTCAAAAAATTTCAATTTACAGTGATTCTATAAAATTAAAATATGAAGAATTTGGCAAAAAAATAGAAATTGACGAAATAATTGGAATTATAGATATAATTAATGATTGTGAGATAAATTATAAAAAGATAACTGATGAGAGAATCCATGTTGAATTATGTTTATTAAGACTTGCCTCCTATAAAGAGGACAAAAAAAAAAACTTTCTAATATCAACTAAAGATTTTATATCTATTGTTGATACTGCAAAGAACAAAACTGAAGTTTTTACTGAAAAAAAAGATAACAAGCTTTTCGATCTACCAAATAACCAAAAAACTATTTCTACATTTTCATTAGCAAGTATTGATTTTAAAAATTCAATTTCAAATGATAAAGAAATTGAAGAAGTTATTCTTCCAAATAAAAGTTTTTCAAGATATGATCTACTAAAAAGCTGGAAAAACTTTTGTGAAATCCAAGAAGAGAATGGGAATGTTAATATATCTTCTGTTCTAAAAATGAATGAACCATCATTAGAGAAGGAAAATATAATTATTAAAACAGTTAATCAAATTAATAAAAAGGAAATTGAAAGTATTAGAGATGATATACTGAGTTACCTTAAGAAAGAGTTGGAGAATCACTCTATAAATTTAAAAGTTATAATAGAGAAGAGTACTAAAAAAAATGGCATTAAATCTTTAAATAATGAAGAAAAAATAAAGTCCATGATAGAGTCAAATCCAAAGATTAAATCGTTAATTGAAGAGTTTAACCTAAAATTCTAATTTAACACCCACACTCTTATAATAGACCTCTTTAATCATTCCATCAACTAATCCAACTTTTGGGACATATACCTTGTTAGAGCCAGACCATTCCATAGTTTTTAAGAATATTTTTAATGCTGGAACTATAACATCTGCTCTATCTGGATTAAGATTATACTCTAATATCCTCTCTTCAAAATTTATTTTTGACAGATTATTTAATAATGTTATCATTGAAAAATATGAAATTGGTTTTCCTGTTTTAGTTTTAGTTAAATACTGAATCTTATTAATATTTCCTCCTGTTGCATATAGTCTTAGTTTAAAATCAGGATCCAAGTGATCTTTCATCCAAGTTTTTATTTCATCCCATACATCATCTGTATTTCCTTTATTTAAGTCTCTAACAGTACCAATATTGAAAGACTTTGATATAGTCTTTTCTCCATTTTGAACAAAACTTAATTCAGTGCTTCCACCACCAACATCAACATATAAATTTTTTCTAAAAGGATTATTTTTTTCAATAGGTTTTGCATTTGAAATAATTCTTGCTTCCTTTAGACCATCAATTATTTCAATTTCAATTCCTGTATCATTCTTAATCTTAGATATAATAATATCAGAGTTTTTAGCTTCTCTTAGCGCAGAAGTCGCGTATGCAAGATAATATTTTACATTATGAACCTTCATTATATACTTCATTGAATTAATTGCATTAATTAGAGTTTGAATTTTATTTTCTGAAATAGACTTATTTTTAAATGAATCTTCCCCAAGTCTGAGAGGAAGCCTTAAATAGCTGTTTTTTTGAAAATGCAGTTCTCTATTATTACTTTTTATAACATAAGAGATCAACATTCTTACGGCATTTGAACCAATATCTATAGCAGCAATTTTATTTAAATCCAAACCTATGTATTAATCCTATAAAAATAATCATAAGTATCCCATTGAGATCTAACCTTTTTATTTTTGTTTTCAACAAATTCATTCTGTTTATTAAGATTAATAAGTCTAGACTTAACATTATCATTTAAACTTATTTGGATGGTATCCAGTATTTGTTTTTTTAGATCTTCTTGATATATAGGGCAGGCAACCTCAACTCTATTATCTAGATTTCTTGTCATAAGATCAGCAGAAGATATATAAACTTTTTTATTCCCACCATTTTCAAAAATATAAACTCTTGGGTGTTCTAAATATTTATCAACTATACTTATAACCTCTATATTTTTACTTAAATTTTTAATATTAGGAATTAAACAGCATATCCCACGAACAATTAATTTTATTTTAACTCCAGAATTACTTGCTTCATATAATTTATCGACAAATCTATGGCTTGTCAAGCTGTTTAATTTTAAAATTATCTGTGACTTTTTACCATTGACAGCATTATCTATTTCTTTATCAATTAATGAAAAAAGTAATGATGATGTATAGTGAGGTGAGACGATTAAGTGTTTGTATTTTTGTATCTTATAATTAACCTTTAAGAATTCAAAAACCTTACTCACATCTTTAAGGATTCCTTGATCTGAAGTAAATAGAGTATAGTCTGTATATACTTCTGCGGTAGATTCATTAAAATTTCCTGTACTTATAAATCCATAAAATTTCTTTTTATTATTATCCCTTCTCTCAATTAGACATATTTTAGAATGAACTTTTAAACCTTTAACACCAAAAATTAATTCAACTCCAGCTAATTTCAACATTTCAGCAATCCTAATATTATTTTCTTCATCAAATCTCGCTTGAAGCTCTATTTGAACTAGAACTTTTTTTCCATTTTTTGCTGCATTAATTAATGAACTAATAACATTAGAGTTTTTAGACAGTCTATACAAAGTTATTTTTATTGATTTAACATTTGGATCAATAGCAGATTGCCTTAGGAAAGCAACTAAATATGAAAATGAGTGATAAGGAGTATACATAAGAAAATCTTTTTTGGAGATTTGTGTCAGCAGGTTAGCTTCAATATTCAGCTTTGAAATATTTAATGGTTTCTTTTTTTTATATAACAAATCATCCCTTGATAAATCTGGGAAACCCATATAGTCTCTTCTTTGGTGATACCTAGCACCTGGTATTAAACTATCATTTGAAGTAATTTTTAATTTTTTTATAATAAAATCTAGAGTAGATTCTGAGATATCTTTATCATAAACTAACCTAACTGGATTACTGTATTTTCTTTTTCTAACGTATTCAGATATTTTTTTTATATAACTTTTTGACATGTCAATGTCATCAATATCCATTTCTGCATCCCTTGTAATTTTAACCATATGGGTATCAATACTATCATAATTGTAGTAACTAAAAATTATTTTTAAATGATACCTAATTATATCATCTATAAGCATTATATATTGTTTTTTAGATTCTTTAGGAAGAACAACAAATCTACTTATGTTTTTTGGTATTTCAACAATAGCATGGATATCCTCATGTTTCTTAAAACTCATTTTGGTAATTAAGAATGCTTTATTATCGGTAAAATCATATTTCTTTCTTTTGGAGAGTATAATTGTTACCAAAGCTGGACTAATTTCTCTTAAGAAAAAATCTTTTAAAAATTCTTTTTGGGATTGTTTTACTTCATTTTCATTAATAAAATGAATACCCTCGTTTTTTAATGATAACTGAATTGAGTCTAATATCTTAGAGCTCTTAGTCTGTAACTTGATAACCTTACTTGTGATCTGATCTAAAAGATTTATTGCATTTTTGTTTATACCATTACCTTTATCAACTTCTGACTCAGCAATTCTTTTAACAGTTGCATATCTAACTTGGAAAAATTCATCTAAATTATTTGAAAAAATCCCAAGAAACCTTAATCTTTCAATTATAGGAACTTTTTTATCAGATGCTTCTTGTAGTACTCTTGCATTGAAATCTAACCAGCTAATCTCTCTATTTAAATATTTATTTTTCACTTTTTTATATTGTTTGAGTAAAAAATTGGTTTTAGACCATGAATATCTGACCATTTCTTAGAATCAAATTTCATTGAAAACCATCTTGCAGTTGGCAAATTTAGAATTTTATTTTTACAAAAGTAATTTGAAATTTCTGTATATGCAGGATTATGACCAACTAAAGTAACATTTGAATAACTATTATCTATATGTCTTATAAACTCAAATACTTCACTATAGCTAAATGTATATAAATCTTCACAAACACTAATCCTATCAGTGTCTATAGACAAACGGCGTAATAAAATCAAACAGGTATGAATAGCTCTATTTGCAGGACTTGTAAAGAATTTTTCTGTTGAAATAAACTGATCTTTTGATTGGTCCGCAATTTTTTCTATTTTATCAATTCCAAACTGCTTTAATGGCCTATCAATATCAGACACATTATAATCCCATGAAGATTTTGAGTGTCTTAAAAAGGTAATAGTCTTCATCTATGGAGATAAAATTTTAGTCACCCATTTATTCTTAATCAAACTGCATATAACTCTATTGTGTAGTCTGTTTTCCCTACCTTGCCAAAATTCTATTTCATCAATTAATATTTCTATTCCACCCCAATGCACTGGCCTTTTTAATTCAGAATTTTTATTTTCTTTTAAAAATTCATTATACCTTCTTAGTAATTCATTATAACTTGAGATTATTTGACTTTGATTTGAAATTATAGCTGCAACTTGACTGTTAAACGGTCTTGATCTAAAATATGCATCAGAGTAATTTGATGAGCATTTTTTTGCAATACCTTTAAAAATTACCTGTCTTTCTAAAGCGGGCCAATAAAATGATGCGCAAATATTTGGGTTATCTTTTATTGCTTCTCCTTTTTTACTTTTATAATTTGTGAAGAAGATTAAACTTCTGTCTTTAATTTCCTTCAAGAGAACTACTCTTGATGAAGGAAAATCATTTTTATCAACAGTAGATACTGTCATAGCATTTGCTTCAATTATTTTATCAAATTTATCAGCTTCTTTAAACCATTTAATAAAAAACTTCATCGGTTTATTTCCAATCTCATCTATACTTAATGAATCTTTATCGTATAATCTTCTATGTTTAAACAGTTTCATGACTTTTTGAAATATTCATTTTTGATGCTAATAAGTAGATAATTGCCATTCTAACGGCAACTCCATTCTCTACCTGGTCTAAAATAATCGAATTATTTGATTCCACAATATCAGATTTAATCTCAACACCCCTATTAATTGGTCCAGGATGAAGAATTAAAATATCTTTTTTTAACTTATTTATCCTTTTTTTATCAAGGCCATAGAGAAGAGAATATTCTCTATCATTAGGAAAATAAGATTTTTCCATTCTTTCATGTTGGACTCGCAACACATTAACTGCATCACACCAGGACAAGGCTTTATCCAAATTAGTTTCAACGGATAAACCCAAAGACTCTATTTCCCTTGGAATTAGACTTAAAGGACTACATATTTTTATTTTAGCATTTAGTAGCTTCAAAGCATATATATTTGATAAAGCAACTCTAGAGTGAAGTATATCACCAACTATAAGTATTTTCCTACCATCTAAATCTCCTAATCTTTCTTTTAATGAATATACATCAAGCAGCGCTTGTGTTGGGTGCTCATTAGTTCCATCACCAGCATTTACAATACATGAATCAACATTCTTGGATAGCAATAAAGCAGCACCTGGGTTAGGATGTCTAATAACTATCATATCTACCTTCATTGCTAAAATATTATTTACTGTATCTATTAATGTCTCACCTTTTTTAATTGATGAGGATGAGCTTGAGAAATTAATTACATCTGCACTAAGTCTTTTCTCTGCTAACTCAAATGATAATTTTGTTCTAGTACTATTCTCAAAGAAAAGATTGGCAATAGTTATATCCCTTAGACTTGGAACCTTCTTAATTGGTCTATTAAGAACTTCTTTAAAATGATCTGCTGTATCAAATATTAAATCAATGTCTTGTTTTTTTATATATTTTATTCCTAATAAATTATTTACACTTAATTGTCCCATTTTTATTTTTCAATATATACAACATTATTAGCTTTATTATTTCCCCAAACAACATTTACTTTATCATCATCTATAGTATCAATTTTTGCTCCAAAATAGTTTGCCTCTATAGGAAGTTCTCTTTTAAATCTTCGATCTATAAGCACCATTAATTCAATAGATTCTGGTCTGCCATAACTATCAATTGATGACATTGCTGCCCTGATGCTTCTTCCTGTAAAAAGAACGTCATCAATTAATACTACCTTTTTACTTTCTATTGAAATTTCAATTTTAGATGGATTAATATTAATTAATTTTTCATTTCTTCTAAAATCATCTCTGAAAAAAGAGTAATCAAGATTTCCTGAAGTGATTTTTTTATCTGGGTGATTTTTACTGAAAACATTTAATAGCTTTTGTAATAAATATATTCCCCTAGGTTGAAGGCCAATTAATACAGTATTGCTAAAATCATGATGGTTTTCAATCAATTGACATACAAGTCTATTAATAATTATATCAATCTGATTAGCATTTAAAAGAACTTTTTTTTGCATGATTTTTGTATAAATACAAAAGTATAAATTTTAAATTCAGGTAAAAAAAAACCCTTCAAAATTTGAAGGGAGTAAAAAGTTTATTATTTGTCTTTCTTTTTTGACTTTGTAGCTTTAGCCTCTTTTACCTCTTCCTTATCATCTTTACTTTTTGACTTTGTAGCTTTAGTCTTCTTTACCTCTTCTTTATCATCTTTACTTTTTACTGAACTGTTATGAGTTAATAGATGAGATGCTAGAACTCTTTTAAATTCTCTATTAAACTCTATTATAACAAAATCCGCTGATTCACCTTCTGTTAGCTTAGAACCATCAGACTTTTCTAGATGCCTATATGGAACAAAGGCTGAAAGATCTTCATTAAAATTTATTATTGCACCTTTTTCAACAATTTCAGCAATTTTTGAATTATGAAGACTGTCAACAGCAAAATCTTTTTCATATATATCCCAAGGGTTATCCTTTGTTTGTTTATGACCAAGACTTAATTTCCTACCTTCTATATCTAGGTCAAGAACAATTACATCAATCATATCATCTATGGATAAAAATTCTGAAGGATGTTTTATTTTTTTAGACCAAGAAAGATCAGAAATATAAATTAATCCATCTATTCCTTCTTCTAACTCAATAAAAACTCCAAAATTTGTAAAGTTTCTAACTTTACCTGAGTGTTTTGAACCAACAGGGAACTTTTTAGTTATATCAGTCCAAGGATCCTGAGTTAATTGCTTGATTCCTAATGACATTTTTCTTGAATCTCTATCTAAAGTCAATACAACGGCTTCAATTGAGTCACCAACATTAACAAAATCTTGAGCGGACCTCAGATGAGTAGACCAAGACATTTCTGAGACATGAATCAAACCTTCTATTCCATCTTTTATTTCAACAAAAGCACCATAATCAGCAATAACTACTACTTTTCCTATAACTTTAGAACCTTCTTGAATATCATCCCCTAGGTTTTCCCAAGGATGATCAGTTAATTGTTTTAAACCAAGCTGAATTTTGGATTTATCATCATCAAAATCTAAAATCACAACTTTAATAGTTTGATCAAGTTCAAGAACTTCATTAGGGTGATTAATTCTAGTCCACGATAAATCAGTAATATGGATTAATCCATCAACTCCACCAAGGTCAATAAAAACTCCGTAAGATGTCATATTTTTTACACTTCCTTCTAGAACCTGGCCCTTTTCAAGCTGACCTATTATCCCTTTCTTTTGTTTTTCTAAATCAGCTTCAATTAAAGCTTTATGAGAAACTACAACATTTTTAAATTCATGATTAATCTTAACAACTTTGAAATCCATATTTTTATTAGTGTATTGATCATAATCTCTAATAGGTTTAATGTCAATTTGAGATCCAGGTAAAAATGCTTCAATTCCAAATACGTCAACAATCATACCTCCCTTTGTTCTGCATTTAACATAACCTTGAACAATTTCACTTTTATCATGGGCATCATTAACTTTATCCCATGCTTTGATTGTTCTTGCTTTTTTATGAGACAAAATTAATTGTCCCGTTTTATCTTCTCTAATATCAACAATAACTTCAACTTTATCACCAACTTTTAAGTCCGGGTTATACCTAAACTCATTTCTGGATATAACACCTTCTGATTTAGCATTTATATCAATAATAACATCTCTTTCTGTTAAATGGATTACCTCTCCTGAAATTATATTGTCATCTGAGGTATCAACAAAATTAGCTTGAACAAGTTTTTCAAATTCTTTAATCTGCTTTTCATCAATCTTATCAATTCCTTCTTGATATTGATGCCAGTTAAAACTATTTAAGAATTCATCACCATTATCATCAACTAATGTTGCTTTTTTTGAAACAGGTTTTTTAGAAGATTTAACATTTTCATCTGTTTCAGATTTATTTTTTTCAGTCATAGACGGCAAAAATATAATTAATTAGCGTATTGACAAAGATTACAGAGAAATTTTAGTAAACTATTTTTCAATTATACTGAGAACTTTTTCAAATACCTGATCTATTGAAAGATCTGATACATCAATAGAATGTGCGTCGTAAGCCTTTTTAAGAGGGGCAATCTTTCTTGTTGAATCAGTGGTGTCCCTATAATTAAGGTTATCAAGAACAGAGTCATAATTAATATCATCTTTATTTATTTCAGAAAATCTTCTTTTTGCTCTAATTTCAGGTTTAGCATATAAAAAAAACTTAAAATCTGCATTGGGAAAAACAACAGTTCCTATGTCTCTTCCATCAATAACAGTAGATTGGTTTTTTGAGAACTCTCTTAGATGCTTGTATACATGTTCTCTAACAGTTTTTTCCTTAGCAAAATCACTTACAATTTCAGAAATACCAATAGATCTGATATCATTTGAAACATCTTCATCATTTAAATAGATTGAATTTTTTCCATCATTATATTTAGAATTAAGAGATATTTTGTTTAAATCGTTTTTATTAATTCTATTAGCAGTAGAAATTCCCTTTTTTTTAAAAAATAAGGTTATTGCTCTATAAAAAGCTCCGCTATCTAGATAGGAATATCCAAAATAATCAGCAACTTTTTTGGCTTGTGTACTTTTTCCACTAGACGCTTCTCCATCTATTGCAATAATCATATTTTTCAACATTTTCTTTGAAAAGAGTTACAATTTAAAAAATTTTGAGTTTGGAACCTTTCTATTAGTAATAGAATAGTCAATAACCTCAAACATATTCTTCACATATATAAACTTAATCCCCCTCAGATAAACTTTTTTAATCTCTTCTATATCTTTTTTATTTTCAATACTTAAAATTATTTCTTTAATATTAGCTCTTTTTGCAGCAAGTATTTTCTCTTTTATACCCCCAACAGGAAGCACTTTTCCTCTTAAGGTGATTTCACCAGTCATCGCAATATTTTTCTTAACTTTTTTTTGGGTAAATAAGGACACTAGAGATGTTAACATTGTTATACCAGCACTCGGACCATCTTTTGGGGTTGCACCCTCTGGTACATGTATATGAATATTAAACTTACTAAAATCAATATTATCTATTCCTAATTCTTTAGCATTTGACTTTATGTATTCCATAGCAATAATCGCTGATTCTTTCATTATTTTACCCAAGTTTCCAGTAATATTTAGATCACCCTTCCCAGGAGAGACTGAAGATTCAATGAAAAGGATTTCTCCTCCAACAGAGGTCCAAGCAAGACCTGTTACAACACCTGCAACTAGATTATCTTCATACGTATCTTTGAAATATTTTTTGGGCCCCAATGTATTTGTTAGATAATTTTTATCATTTATGCTGACCGCTTTCTCTTTAGATACTATGTTTTTTGCTTTAGACCTTATTAGCTTAGCTATTTGCTTCTCTAGATTTCTAACACCAGATTCTCTTGTATAATTAGAAATAATTTGTTTGATTATAGTTTGATTTAGTTTAAAATCACTGACTTTTAAACCATGCTCTTTTAATTGTTTATTAATTAAGAACTTTTGGGCAATTGAAGTTTTTTCCTCGGTTGTATAACCAGTTACATTTATTAACTCCATTCTATCAATTAAAGCTGGGTGTAGGTTAGATAGGCTATTTGCAGTCGCTATAAACATAACCTTGGATAAATCATATCCAACCTCTAGGAAGTTGTCATGGAATGAATTATTCTGTTCTGGATCCAATAGTTCTAATAATGCAGATGCTGGATCACCTTGTGAACTAGATGAAAGTTTATCAATTTCATCTAAAACAAATACAGGATTTGAAGTTCCTGCTTTCTTAATACTTTGAATTATTCTTCCTGGCATAGCTCCTACATAAGTTTTTCTATGACCCCTTATTTCAGCTTCATCTCTCATCCCTCCTAACGAAACTCTCACATATTTTCTGTTTATAGATCTTGCTATAGATTTCCCAAGAGATGTCTTCCCAACCCCAGGAGGCCCATAAAGACATAAAATAGGAGATTTCATATCATTTCTAAGTTTAAGAACAGCCAGATATTCAATTATTCTTTTTTTAACCTCGTCTAATCCAAAATGATCCTTATCGAGAATCTTTCTTGCATTCTCTAAGTCAAAATTATCTAATGAGAATTCATCCCAAGGTAAATCTACTAATAAGTCAATATAGTTTCTTTGAACTGAATACTCAGCTAATTGAGGGTTCATTCTCTTTAACTTAAATAATTCTTTATCAAAGTGATCTTTAATCTCTTTTGACCATTTTTTTGATTCTGCTTTTTCAACTAGTTCTTCTATTTCTTCTTGATATGATGTCTCTCCTAGTTCTTCTTGAATAGTTTTCATTTGTTGATGAAGATAGTATTCTCTCTGCTGCTGATCTATATCACTTCTAACTTTAGATTGGATATCATTTTTTAGTGCAAGTTTCTCATATTCTAAGTTCAGTTTTTTTAAACATTCTGTTGCTCTATCTTGAACATTAGTCATCGAAAGGAGTTCTTGCTTATCCATAATCCCAATATTCATATTTGATGAAACAAAATTTATTAGAAACGATGAACTATTTATGTTTTTAATTGCAAAAGAAGCCTCAGATGGAATATTAGGGTTTTCTTTTATAATTTTTAAGGCTACATCTTTAATTGCATCAATAGTTGCAGTGAATTTGTTTGATAATTTCTTTGGCAATTTATCAATTATATCAACAACAGTAGCTTGAATATATGGCTCTTCTTTAACAACTGTTTTAATTTTAAATCTTTTTTTCCCTTGAATAATTATTGTTGTGTTTCCATCAGGCATTTTGAGAACCCTAAGGATCTTTGCAACAGTCCCTAGATGATATATATCATCAATTCCAGGGTTCTCAGTAGATTTTTTCTTTTGAGCGACAACACCAATAAGTTTGTTTGACTTATTAGCATCCTGAATAAGTTTTATTGACTTATCTCTACCAGCATTAATTGGTATTACTACCCCTGGAAATAGAACTGTATTAATAAGAGGTAAAATAGGAAGTACCTCAGGTAGTTTTTCTTTTTCAAGAGCCTCTTCATCTTCAGATGTCATTAATGGAATAAATTCAGAATCAGCTTCTAAATCATCAAGTGACACATTGTCCAAATTATTGAATTTTAAACTCATACTTTAATTTATTAAGACATTTTGTCATTATAAAAGTTTATATACCTTGTTTGTTAGATATATAAACTATATATAAAAATGCCATATATATAAAGTCAAAAGGTATGCCAATAAAACTATACCTTAACTTTAGGAACTCTGAGTAGTAAGATAGCTCCTAAAAGGAAGAAAAACATAAAGATTAAAACTGAAAATCTAACATTACCTGTGATTTGAGCTGCCACTGCATAAAGAATCATCCCTATCACTATGCCAATTTTTTCAGTTACATCATAAAAACTAAAAAATGAGGTTGTGTCTTTTGACTCAGGAATAAACAAAGAATATGTAGCTCTTGCTATTGTCTGTGTACCCCCCATTAATAATCCAACAAATCCAGCAATTAGATAAAATTCATTTGGAGTATTAATAAAATAGGCATACCCACATACAAGTGACCAAGAAGCGATTGCTATTGTTAATACAATTATATTTCCAAACTTTTCTGCAGCCTTAGTAAATAGGATAGCACCAAAAATTGCAATTATTTGTATTAGTATTATACTGATTATTAATCCTGTAGTTTGCTCAGCTGATGATGACCATTCTATTTCAGTAACTCCGAAATATGATGCAATAAACAATACTGTCTGGAGAGAAAAAGAAAATACAAAGAAAGCTGTAAGAAATCTTGTAAATTTTTTACTTGACCTAATTACTTTATAAACTCCTTTTAACTCTCTAAATCCATTCCATATTACATTTTTTGGAAGCTTAACTCCTTTATTTCCTTTAGGTAAATGATAAAATGAATATTGACTGAATAATAACCACCAAAGACCAACTAAAACAAATGAGTATTTCATTGCTTGAACTTCCGAGCTTAAGTTAAGCTGCTCATAATATGTAATCATTATAAGATTAATAATTAGAAGTATAACACTTCCTATATACCCCATTGTAAAACCTTTTGCACTAACCATATTTGTTTGATCTGGATAAGTTATATCAGGTAAATATGAGTTATAAAATACTAGACTCCCCCATAAACCGATTAATGCTAAAACATATAACAATAATCCAAACTGAATAGTTTCCAATTCAAACCAATATAGCCCTATACAAGAAAAGGATCCGAGAAAAACAAAAAACTTCATAAATGTCTTTTTGTTACCAAGGTAATCAGCAATACCACTAAGAAAAGGAGATAAAAATGCAACAATCATAAAAGAAGCAGCAGAGACTAAACTAATTATTGTGTCTTTATTAAGATCAATATTAAATAAAATAATAGAGTCTGTATTTGCAAAAATATATTCAGAATAGTAGATTGGAAAAATTGCGGTAGAGATTACAAGAGAATATACTGAATTAGCCCAATCATATAAAGTCCACGCACCAATTAACTTTTTACTTCCTTTAGGCAATGGATTTTTTCTATTAAACATATGACTAATTGATTACCCAAAGTAATAAAATAAAATAAAAGATATTTATATTTGTCAAAAAATATTCTTTATGAAAAAATTTATTGTATTAGGAATAATATTCTTTATGAATACTTTTTTTATAAATTGTCAAACTTTTAATACTAATCAAAACAATAACGAAAAAATAGAGTTTAAAGTGAAAAAAAGTGAAAAAGAGTGGAAAGAACAGTTAACACCTCAAGAATTTGATATTCTTAGAAATAAAGGGACTGAAAGACCTTATACAGGAGCTTATAATATGCACTTTGAGAAAGGAATTTATGAGTGTAAAGGTTGTGGTCAAGCTTTATTTAAGAGTGATAATAAGTTTGTTTCTGATTGTGGCTGGCCAAGTTATGAAAGTGCTATACCTGGAGCTATAGTTTACAAAGAAGATAGAAGTCTAGGGATGGTAAGGACTGAAATAATTTGTTCAAATTGCGGAGGTCATCAAGGCCATGTGTTTGATGATGGTCCAACTGAAACTGGAAAAAGATATTGTGTTAATTCTGCAAGTATAAATTTTATAAATAATAAAAAATGAAGAAAAGCTATGATATAATTGTTCTAGGTAGTGGACCTGGTGGATATGTTGCTGCAATAAGGGCAAGTCAATTAGGTTTAAAGACTGCAATTATTGAAAAAGAAAGCCTAGGAGGAGTTTGTTTGAACTGGGGATGTATTCCAACTAAAGCATTATTAAAGTCTGCTCAAGTTTTTGAATATCTCAAAAATGCAGATCAATATGGGCTTTCAGCTAGTAAAATAGATAAGGATTTTACATCTGTTGTTAAAAGAAGTAGATCAGTTGCTGATGGAATGAGCAAAGGTGTTAATTTTTTAATGAAAAAAAATAAAATTGATATAATTAATGGTTTTGGGAAATTACTTCCAGAAAAAAAAGTTTCTGTAGAAATTGAAGGCAAAAAAAGTACTTATAGTGCAGAAAACATAATAATTGCTACTGGTGCTAGGTCAAGGGAAATTAATTCAATTAAACAAGATGGTAAAAAAATAATTGGTTATAGAGAAGCAATGGTCCTTTCCAAACAACCAAAAAAAATAATTATAGTTGGCTCTGGCGCTATCGGAATTGAATTTGCATATTTTTATAATGCAATGGGAAGTGAAGTTACAATTGTAGAATACCTTGATAGAATTTTACCAGTTGAAGACACTGATATTTCTAACCAACTTGCAAAAAGCTTTAAAAAATCTGGTATTAATCTATTAACCAGTTCTGAAGTTATCTCATCAGATACAAAAGGAAAAGGAGTAAAAGTACAAGTTAAATCTTCAGGTCAAATTTCAGAATTAGATGCTGATATTGTCATTTCAGCAGTTGGAATTAAAAGCAATATTGAAAATATAGGACTTGAAGAAACGGGTATTGCAGTTGATAATGATAAAATTCTTGTTGATGAATTTTATAAGACTAATATTCCTGGATATCATGCTATTGGGGATATCGTTAGTGGTCAAGCACTAGCTCATGTAGCTTCTGCTGAAGGGATCTTATGTGTTGAAAAGATTGCTGGACATGATGTTGAGGCAATAGATTATAAGAATATTCCTGGTTGTACATACTGCTCTCCAGAGGTAGCATCAGTTGGCTATACTGAAAAAGAAGCTATAGATAAAGGTTATTCTATAAAAGTTGGAAAGTTTCCTTTTTCTGCATCAGGTAAAGCTCAGGCTAGTGGTAAACCAGATGGCTTTATTAAAGTAATATTTGATGAAAAATATGGAGAATGGCTTGGCTGTCATATGATTGGTGATGGTGTTACAGATATGATTGCTGAAGCAGTTTTAGGCAGAAAGCTTGAAACCACTGGCAAAGAGATATTAAAGGCAGTACATCCCCATCCAACAATGAGTGAAGCATTAATGGAATCTGTAGCTGATGCATATGATGAAGTTATACACCTTTAATTTTATTATCCTTAATTAAACTTTCAACTGCAAGTCTATAGCTATCAAGACCAAATCCTACAATAATCCCATCTACTACAGGAGATAAAAATGATTTGTGTCTAAATGATTCTCTAGAGAAAGTATTTGAAATGTGGACTTCTATTACCCTTGATTTAATGGATTTAACAGCATCTGCAATACCAACCGATGTATGAGTAAATGCAGCTGCATTAAGTATTATTCCATCTGAAGAGTCACCCATATCTTGAATTTGATTAATTAACTCACCCTCAATATTCGATTGATAATAATCAAAATCAATATCAGGAAAGCTTAAAATCATTTTTTCAAAAAAGTCTTCAAAAGAAGTTGACCCATAAACATCAGGTTCTCTTTTACCTAATAAATTTAAATTTGGCCCATTAATTATACTAATCTTCATATACTATAAATTTAATATTTTAAGATAATATTTCACCAAGTTTTGTAATTAAAGATTATTTTTAAAAATATAATACTGTTTTGGACTGGAATCAAGCTATAGAAGAATATAAATCATATTTAAAAATAGAAAGAGGCTTAAGCATTAATTCTATATCCAGTTATGAGAATGATGTTATATCATTAAAAGATTATCTCTTGAATAATCATGTTAAAGAATCACTAATAGATTGTAGTTCGGAAACCATAAATTCTTTCATATATAGCTACTCAAAGAAGAATAGCTCTAGATCACAAGCAAGAAAGATATCAGGACTTAAGAGTTTTTTTAAATTTCTTGTATTTGAGGGATATCTAAAAACATCTCCGATGTCAAATATTGATTCTCCTAAATTGGGTAGAAAACTTCCTGATATCTTAAATGTTGAAGAAATTTCAAAAATGATTAATTCTATTGATGAAAAAGAAAACTTCGGTCAACGAAATAAAACAATAATAGAGATTCTATACGGAACAGGTATTAGAGTTAGTGAATTAATTGAATTAAGGATTTCAAATATATTTTTTAAAGAAAACATAATTAGAGTATTAGGTAAAGGTGAAAAAGAGAGATTTGTTCCACTTGGGATTAAAGCTAAAAAAAGTATTAATGATTATATAAATACTAAAAGGAGTCTTCAAAGGATAGATGAATCATCAAATGATATTCTTATATTAAGTAAGTATGGTAAGAAATTGACAAGACATATGATTTTTACTTTAATCAGAAATATTTCTAAAAATTGTGGTATAAATAAAAAAATCAGCCCACACACATTTAGGCATTCATTTGCATCTCATCTTTTAAAAAATGGTGCTGATCTTAGAAGTATTCAATTAATTCTTGGACATGAAAATATTACTACAACAGAGATATATACTCACTTAGACTCAAAGCACTTATTAACTATAATGAAAAAATACCATCCAAGAAAGTAGCTAGTTATCAACAGTTAACCTAAAGCCTTCTCCATGGATATTTATTATTTTAATTTTTTTATCAGTTTCTAGATATTTTCTAAGTTTAGCTATATATACGTCCATGCTTCTTGATGTAAAATAGTTGTCATCTCGCCATATTTTATTAAGGGCAATATCTCTTGGGAGTAGATCATTTAAATTTAAAACAAGCATTTTTAATAACTCATTCTCCTTTGGTGAAAGCTTTATTGGTTCATGACCATCATAGTTAAGCATCCTAAGCTTTGAATTAAAATTAAATTTACCAAAGCTGAACTCATAAACACTTGATGAATCGGACTTTAGAAGGTTTTTCCTGCTAAATAATGATTTTATTTTAGCCAATAATATTTCTGAATCAAAAGGTTTAGTAAGGTAATCATCTGCTCCAATCTTATAACCTTTTAATACATCTTCTTTAAGAGTTTTTGCTGTTAAAAAAATTATAGGTATCTGATCATTTTTTTCTCGTATTTCTTTTGCTAATGTAAACCCATCTTTATAAGGCATCATTACATCGAGGATACATAGGTCATATTCTGATCTAGTAAACTTTTCATAACCTTCAATTCCATTTGACGCTAAATCAACATTATATTTATTGATAGAAAGGTATTCTTTTAGAATTCTTCCAAAATTTGAATCGTCCTCAACTAAAAGTATTTTTTTATTGGTCTTCATTTAATTAAATATTTTTGAATTCTATAGAGAATTTTGTTCCAACGCCTTTTTCACTATCTACTTTAATAATACCATTGTGAAAGTCAACTATTTTTTTAACGTATGATAGTCCAAGTCCATGACCTTTTATATTATGAATATCACCATTTTGCTCTCTAAAAAACTTTTCAAAAATCATTTTTTGAGTTGATTTGTCCATACCTATACCTTTATCTTCAATACATAACTGAATTTTATCTTCTACAGTATTTGATGTAAAATTAATTACCGGCGAATTTTTCGAGTACTTAATTGCATTATCAAGAATATTGATTATAATATTTTCAAGATGATTCTTATTTCCATTGATATATCTATTTATTGCATTTAATTTTAAATTAATCTTTCCTTTTTTACTCCCTATCAAAAGTTTTACATGTTCTGTAGCATCCTCAATGACTTCATGAAGATCAATACTATCCATTTTAAGAGGGTTAGAACTTTTTTCAAGCTGAGATATTCTTAAAATATTTTCAACCTGAGAAAGCATTCGAGAATTCTCTTCTCTAATCATTCCTAGATATGAATTTGTTTTTTCAGTTATATTATTTTTTTCATTACTAGAAATTGAATCAAGTGCAAGATTTATAGTTGCTATTGGTGTTTTAAATTCATGAGATATATTATTGATAAAATCATTTTTAATTTCTGATAATTTTTTCTGTCTTAGTATTTGGTACAAAGCACCCGTGGATAAAATTATAATAACTAGTGTTAACAAGAATGATAATGATGCAATTCCTATTATACCTGATAAAACATATTCTCTTTTTTCTGGAAATGAGACAACAAGATCATATTTAATATTACTTAGCTGATCGTCAAAAAAAGGTATTGTATATTTTGGTCCTGATTGAACTTCAAGATAATTATTTGATTTAATCTTTGTTGATAACCCATTGCTATAAATACCAAATTCATATGGAGTGGTAATATCTCTTTCCTGAAAGCTTTGTTCTAATAATACTTGAATTTCTCTAGAAGTAGTTCTTTTATGAATTGGAAGAGATGATGCATACTCCTCAAATGCAGATTTATATTTTTCAAATTTAAAGACATCTATATCTTGAACACTTTTGATTTTGGAAATTGAAGAGTTTAATGTGTTTTCTCTTCTATCAAAAATATTTTTATTTAAAATTGTTGTTTTAACAGCTTTATAATCTTTAACCTTTTGATTATTTTCTGGATTACTCACAAGATTATCAGGAATACTAATATTATAGTCTTCTTCGAGAATCCCATAAGCAAAAAATGTAGATAAGTTTGTAGATTGATCTTCATCTAGAAAAAGAAAAACATCAGTAAAATTTGATTCATTTGGCGCACCTACAGAGTCTATTAACATTTGGTATGCATTAACATAATCATTCAACTCTCTATTTTTAACCTCTAATGAAACTTCTCTTAAGGATGTATTGACAGAAAGGGAAAATTCTTCCTCTTTGTTTTCCCAAGAAGAATATATCCAATAACCTTGAAGGAAAATTATTCCAATTAGAGATATGGACATAAGTGCAACAAGTGATATATAAAATTTTCTACTCACTTTTTTTTTTTACAAAATTCGGAATTTAAATTTAAAAAAATCTTAATGCAATGTTAATGTATTTATATACTATTTAATATACTATTATGAATTTTAAGAACTTTATTTGAAATTTCTTCTAAATTAATATTATCAATTATAAAATCACATTGATCAATTTTATCATCATCTGCAATTTGATTATTTATTCTGTTTATTGCATCTTGTCGATTACACTTATCTCTTTTAATTATTCGTTTAACCCTATCCTCTTTTGGAGCTCTTACTAATATTATTTTATCAAATTTATTTTGAGTTCCTGTTTCAAAAATTATTGCAACTTCTTTTATGATATATATATCTTCTAAACCTTTACAGTAATTCTCGAAATGCCTATTTACATAGGGGTGGACAATCGAATTAAGTAGTTCTAACTTTTGCTTATCTGTAAAGACAATAGTTGATAATTTCTTTCTATCCAGTTTTGAATTAATATAGATACTATCTCCAAAAGAATTTTTTATTTTTTTTATTAGGCCCTTATCTGAATTCATTAATTTTTTAGCCTCATCGTCAGCTTGATAACAAGTAATCCCTAACTCTTTGAAATAATTAATAACAGTCGATTTACCAGAACCTATTCCCCCAGTTAATCCTACTAATATCATTTATTATTTAGTTTATCAATTATTTCTTGACTAACCCCAACATTTGAGAATCCACCATCATTGAAGAGGTTCTGCAGTGTAACTTTCCTTGTATAATCACTAAATAACGAAATAGTATAGTCAGCACACTCTTCCGCACTTGCATTACCAAGTGGAGAAGTTAACTCAGCATAATTTAAGAAATCATCTAAACCTTTAACCCCCTTACCAGCAGTTGTTAGAGTTGGAGATTGAGATATAGTGTTAACCCTAACCTTTTTTTCCTTTCCAAAATAATAACCAAAACTCCTTGCTATAGACTCTAAATAGGCTTTATTATCAGCCATATCATTATAATTTGGAAAAGTTCTCTGAGAAGCTATATATGTTAAAGCTACAATACTACCCCATTCATTCATAGCATCTAATTTAAAAAGTGTCTGCATTAGCTTATGAAAGGAAACTGCAGATACATCCCAGCCTTTGGTCATCCAATCATGGTTCAAATCGGTATACTCTTTTCCTTTTCTTACATTAACTGACATCCCAATTGAGTGAAGAACAAAATCTAATTTAGAGCCTAAATCATTCATTGCCTTCTCAACAAGATTTTCAAGATCTTCTATACTTGTTGCATCAGCAGGAATAACTTTTGATTCTGTTTGTTCAGCAAGTTTTTCTATATCCCCCATTCTTATGGCAACAGGAGCATTTGTTAGGATAAACCTACCCCCTTCATTGTAGATCTTATTAGCTGTAACCCAAGCAATTGAAGTTTCATCAAGAGCTCCAAAAATTATACCTTTTTTACCTTTAAGAATAGAGTTTGACATTACTTTTTTTTATAAAGATACACTTAATTCAGTAACTGATTAGCAAGTTCTTTGGCAGATTTATTTAGCTTTTTACCCGATAACATTTCTGCAATTTCATCCACTCTATCAGACTTATTTAAGAGTTTAATATTTGTTACTGTTCTGGTTTCATCTTCATGCTTAAAGACTTTAAAATGACTATCTCCCTTGGATGCAACTTGCGGAATATGAGTTATTGTTAAAACCTGCATATTTTTAGACATATTATACATTAGATTAGCCACTTTCGAAGAAACAATTCCAGATACACCACTATCAATTTCATCAAAAATTATAGCTGACAACTTTTTGTATTTTGATAGAATACTCTTGATTGACAACATAATCCTTGATATTTCTCCTCCCGATGCAATATTTTTTAACTCATTGAAACCAGTTCCTTTATTGCTTTTAAAAAGTAAATCAATTAAAGAATTACCATTATTTAGTAATTCTTTAGATTTAGTTATATCTACTTTGATTTTTGAATTTTCCATTCCTAAATCGCTAAAATTATTATTCATTTTCTCTGTAAAAACTGGAATTGCTTTTTCTCTACCATTGTGAAGTTTATTAGCAATTGTATAGAGGCTTTTAATAATTCCCTCTCTTTTTAAACTTAATTTTGATATTATGTTGTCGAAATTTTTATGATCATCAATTTTCTTTAATAAATCATTCTTTATTTCAATCAATTCATAAATTGAATTAACCCTATGCTTGTTTTGCAATGAGTAGATTGAGTCTAAACTTTCCTTTAAAATATTTGATTTGGTATCCTTAGATTCAAGATTTTCTATGTATGATTCGTAATCACTTGTGAGATCAGTTAAATCATTCTTTATTTCAATAAATTTTTTTCTAAAACTCTCAAGTTTAGATGAATTTTCTGAGATCTTATTTATCTCTTTTATATAAAATGAAAGCTTATCATTTATTCCTATTTCATCATTATTTATTTCATTAATAACATTTACAGATATTGTTAAGGTTTCTTCAAGATTATCCAATTCTTTAACCTGATCTTTAAGTTCATCTATATTTATGCCTTCAAGATTAAGACCTTCAAATTCCTTAAGTAAATATTTATCATAATCACTTTGTTCATCAAGGTTTAGTTTATTCTGTTCAATTTTTTCAATTTCTTTCTCAATTTCTTTTAAATCGTTATATTCATTTTTGTAATCTAGTACTAACTTTTCATTATTTGCTAGAGAGTCTAAAATCATATATTTAAAATTATTATCTAATAGACTTAAATTATTATTCTGGGAATGAATGTCTATTAAGGTATTCCCAAGTTTTGAAAGAACATCAAGATTAACAGGAGTATCATTAATAAAAGCTCTAGATTTACCTGAGGGAATAACTTCTCTTCTCAGAATGGTCTCTCTTTCATAATCTAAACTATTAAGTTCAAAAAATGACTTAAGATTGTACTCGGTTGTATCAAATATGGCTTCAACAAAACATTTGATATTTTTGTTTATTATTTTTGAATTATCAACTCTTGAGCCTAAGACTAGTGAAAGGCCACCTAAAAGTATAGATTTCCCAGCACCTGTCTCGCCAGTAATAGATGTCATTCCAGGCTTAAAAGACATTTCAATAGAATCAATTAAAGCATAGTTATTTATCTTTATTTCTTTAAGCATCTTTTTATAATTTGTTCAAAAATATCTTTTGAAACATCATCCTTACTCTTCTTTTTGTATTCTACTCTATCACCTCTAGAAATAAAAGTAATTTTATTTTCATCACTAGAAATTGGAGAAAAATCAGAGATACAGTTTAGAATAATTGCATCTAAATTTTTAGCATTTAATTTTTTATTAGCATTTCTAATAAAATTTTCGGTTTCAAGAGCAAATCCAACTAGATATTGATTAGTTTTATTCTTTCCAAGGTAAGATAATATATCAATTGTAGGCTCAAGCTCAATACTTTCAATTTCACCATTTTTCTTGATTTTACTATCCTTATAAGATTTAGGCTTGAAATCTGAAATTGCAGCAGCAGATATAATAATATCTGAATTTTTATAACTTTTTTTAACAATCTCAAACATCTCATCTGAAGATTCAACTCTAACAGATTCAATACCCTCTAATTCCATCTGAATGTTGGTGGGACCAATTACTAATTTAACAATAGCTCCAAGTTTTTGAGCATTTTTTGCTAAATGATAACCCATTTTACCGGAAGAATTATTCCCAATAAACCTAACTGGATCAATTTTCTCATATGTTGGTCCAGCAGTAATTAGGACCCTTTTCCCATTTAGAGGAAGGGTATTTAAAATCTCTGATTCAATAAATTTTACAATTTGTTCTGGTTCAAGCATTCTTCCTTCCCCCTCTAGTCCGCTAGCTAAAGATCCAATTCCTACAGGTAAAACATGATATCCATTTTTACTAAGTTTTTTAAGATTCTCCTTGTTTGATTTATTATTATACATGTCTAAATCCATTGCTGGAGCAATAAACACTGGACTAGAACATGATAAGAAGGTTGCTAGTAAAAGATTGTCACACTTAGCATTTGCCATAGAAAAAATTGTATTTGAAGTAGCAGGAGCAATAATCATAAGATCTGACCATTTAGCAAGTTCTATATGATCATTCCATATGGGATTATCTTTGTCTTCTTTGGTAAATGAAGATAAAACTTCGTTTTTTGATAGTGTTGAAAGGGTCAGCGGACTGACAAAATCCTTAGCACTTGGAGTCATTATAATTCTGATAGAGCACTTTAATTTAAATAAAAGTCGAACTAAAAGTGGGATCTTATATGCTGCTATTCCGCCAGAAATACCTATTAATATATTTTTATCACTTAAAACACTCATACTCTAGTGTTTTATTTGTCTTCAGACTCCTCAGCAGTATCTCTATAATAAACTTTACTCTCTAGCCATTCTTGAATAGCAATGGCATATGGCTTTGGGAGCCTTTCATAAAACCTAGAAACTTCTATTTGTTCTTTGTTTTCAAAGATCTCTTCAAGATTATCATTATGAGTAGCAAATTCATCTAATTTATCATGAAGTTCCTTTTTAATCTCACTGTTAATCTGACTTGACCTTTTTGCTATTATTGATATTGCTTCGTAGATATTGTCTGTTGGTTTCTCAATCTCACTTCTATCATAAGTCTTTGTGGTACTAGAAGCATTAGAATTTCTGTATTTATTCATAGTCTTTATTTAGTTAATTATTTTTTTTGCATTATTTAATTTATATGATAAGTCCTCTAAAAATATAGTCTCTGGGTAATATTTTAAAAAATTAACAAGAGATCTCTCAAGTTCCGTAACTCTTTCCAATATTTTAGATTCTATACTATTTATAGCAATTTCATATGTAGATAACCATCTGTAATATAGAGCTTCTTCCCGAAAGATAGTCCCTGGGTTATCTGCCATAAAATTATCTAGAGATTTAATTGCAGAATTATAGTCTCTAATAGTATAATATTGCTTAGAGACTTCAAAATCTTTTTTCTCAATTTTATTTTGAAGCTGTTCAATTAATTCAATTGCCTCTGATACATATTCAGAATTTGGATATCTATTAACAAAAACCTGAAGTTTTTCAATTGCAGTATTTGTATCGTCTTGATCTAAACTATAGGCAGGAGATAACATAAAATATGATTTACCTTCCATAAAATAAGCATCAACAATTCTTTGACTGTTTGGATATGACTTTATAAAATTTTCAAACTGAATAGCAGCTAAATAATATGATTTAGTTTCAAAATATGAATTTGCGAAGAAGAATCGAAGTCTCTCTCCTTGAGGTTTTCCACTGTAGCTTGGCATGATTTGCTCAAATAGAGCATTAGCCCTCCTAAACTCTCCATTATCATAATATTCTTCAGCAGCAGTATATTTATCTACTTCATTCTCTGTGCTATTAAGTAATTTTTGATAATCATTACAGGAAATGCATATAAGAGATAATATTAAAATACTAAAGAGCCTAATCATTTTGCGAATGTATAAATTATATAAAATATAATTGACAAATTTATAATAAGTTTATGAAATTAAATTAGTAAAATCCTCCTCTGTTATAATCTGGATATTTAACTTTTCAGCTTTTTCTTTCTTTGAGACTCCTATTTTATCTCCTCCAATTATGAAGGAAATAGCTGATGAGACTGAAGACTTTATTTCTCCGCCATTTATTTCAACTATATTTATCAACTCTCCCCTTGAATAATTCCTGAAAACTCCTGAAATAACTATTTTCTTCCCTTTCAGTTTATTTGATATGTTTTTTGACTCTTCATCCTTACTAAAGATAAGGCCTGCATTTTTAAGCCTTTCAAGCATTTTATTATTTACATCATTATTAAAATATGAGACAATGCTATATGCTGTTTTATCACCTATCTCATCTATTGAGGATAAAGTTTCGTAGTCCATGTTAATTAAGTCATATATAGAATCAATATGTTTTGTAATTTTTTTTGAAGCAGACTCACCAACATATCTGATGCCTATTCCATAGAGAACTTTTTGAAATGATTTAGTTTTAGAATTCTCAATTCCCATACTTAAATTCTCTACAGACTTCTTAGCAAATCCATCAAATTCAGAAATCTTATCATAATCTAAATTATATATGTCTGACACATCATTAAGAAGACCTTTATCATATAATAACCTTATAGTCTCATCACCAAGTCCATCAATATCCATAGCCTTTCTCGAAACAAAATGCTGGATTCTTCCTATTGCTTGAGGTCTGCAATTAAGACTGTTTGGACAAAAATAGTTTGCCTCAGATTTATGTTTTTCTAGAGTTGCATCACATTCTGGGCATATATGTGGGAAATCTATTTCATCCTCTTCTAAACCTCTATTTTCATGATCAATACCTGTTATTTTTGGAATAATCTCACCACCCTTCTCAACAAAAATAGAATCATTAACTCTTAGTTTATACTTTATAAATTGATCATAACTATGAAGTGAAGCTCTTTTTACTATTGATCCAGAAATTAAAACAGGTTCTAAATTTGCAACTGGAGTTATAGCACCTGTCCTTCCCACATTAAATGAAATTGAACTTAATTTAGTTTGAAGATTTTCTGCTTTAAATTTATATGCGATTGCCCATCTTGGAAATTTAGAGGTAAATCCTAATTTTTTTTGATAAGATATGTTATTTACTTTGATAACAATGCCATCTATTTCAAAAGGTAAATTTTCTCTTTCTTTATCCCAATATTCTATATAATCCTTTACACCATCTATAGTATTATATACCTTATCATGTTCAGGGATATTAAATCCCAGCTCTCTTCCAAGAGTTAATAATTCAGAATGTTTATTTGTATTTAAATTATCTGAAACTATAGAGTATAAAAAGCACTCTAAAGGTCTTCTAGCCACTTCTTTAGAATCAAGAAGTTTAATACTCCCTGAAGCTGTATTTCTAGGATTCATAAATAAAGATTCACCAGATAATTCACGTTTCTTGTTTAGAGCTTTAAATGAGTCTTTTTCAATTATTATTTCACCTCTAATTTCAAATTCATCAGGAAAAGATTCTTTAGATAATTTAAGTGGTATAGAATTTAAAGTTTTTAGATTAGTTGTTATATCATCACCTTGCAACCCATCTCCTCTTGTAAGGCCTCTTATTAAGGTTCCTCCTTTGTATAGAAGATTTACAGATGCACCATCATATTTTAACTCACAACAGAATTCAAAATCAGATATTTGTAGAACTTTTACAATTCTTTTGAACCATGAATCAAGTTCTTCATAAGAATATGTATTATCCAAAGAATACATAGGATAAATATGTTCATCTGAATCAAATTTATTTGAAAGTCCACCTCCTACTCTATGAGATGGTGATTCAGGATCAAAAAACTGAGGATATTCTTTTTCAAGTTTAACTAATTCATGAAATAATTTATCATATTCAAAATCAGAAATTAGGTTTGTATCCAAATCATAATAATTATGATTATGTTCAATAATTAATCTTCGTAATTCTAGTATTCTAGATTTAATTTCTTTCATTTAATACAATCTTTAAGAATCTTTTTTTACCCCTAAAATCATCCCTAAAGTTAACATCATTTAGATTATTTTCAGCAAGTATTTGCTTTATTTCTTTTATATATACAGGATTGATTTCTAGATATATTTGTCCATTTTTATTAAGGTTGACCATTGAGAAATCAAGTATTTTTTTATAATACAAAAGTGGATTATTAGATGGAGCAAATAGAGCTATTTGTGGTTCAAATTTTACATTTTGACCTATAGTTAATGTTCCATTTTTTGTGAGATATGGAGGATTTGAAACAACAATATCAAACTTCTCAGAGAAATTCTTTTTTATCCTTATATCATGTTCTAAAAAAGTCACTTCTGATGAAATTCTTTTTTTATTTATCTCACAAACATCTAATGCTTTTTTTGAAATGTCTATACCTACAGTTTCAAAATATTTATTATGATAAGATAAAGATATAGCTATACACCCTGAACCTGTTGCAATATCTATTACTCTTTTCTTTTCTTTTATTTCAAGATTGTCTTGTAATATCCAATTTGTTAGCTCTTCTGTTTCTGGTCTTGGTATTAAAACATCTTCATTAACATAAAATTCATTATCTAAAAAAAATTTTTTATTAATTATATAATCTATTGGATAGTGATTTTTTAACTTCTCTAAACTATCTAAAATTTTATTTATTTGAGATTCTTTTAATTTATAACCTGGATTAAGATTTATGAAGGTAGACTCTAGATTAAAATTTTCTTTTAGAAGAATATTAAGTATATAATCTGATTCTTTAAAACTAAAATTATTTAGATTCTCTCTATAAAGATTCCTTAATTCAATAAGATTCATCTATAATGATTTTATCATCCAAATTGGACAAGCAGAATGTCCTGTATTCCCCATGGGGTAATTAATATATTCAAAACCATACTTTAAATATAACATCTGAGCATCTAACATATTTGGCATTGTTTCTATATAGCATAAGTTAAATTTATTTTCTTTTGCAAAATTCAAACACTTTTGAATCATTAAAGAACCTATTCCCCTGCCTCTTATAGATGAGTCAAAATACATTTTCTGAAGCTCACATATCTCATATGCCTCATTTTTTAATTGAGATATTCCTGCACCACCTTTAATTGCGGCATCTTCTTCAATAATAAAATATTTAGATCTTGGAGAATTATATGTTTCATAAATACAATCAATTTCAGGATCTTCAAATGCAGTTCCTTTTTTTGGAACACCCATCTCAATAAGTATTTTTCTTAATAAGGCTGCTAATTCAAAATTGTCAGTTTTTTTTACTTCTCTAATCTTCACTATCAAAATAAATTTAATCTAAATTTACAATAGATTTAATAAATATTTAGATTAAATGAGTAACGACAATTTTTTCATGCAAAGATGCTTGGATCTTGCAATAAAGGGTATTGGTAAAACATATCCCAATCCACTTGTAGGATGTGTTATCGTTTTGAATAATAAAATTATTAGTGAGGGATGGCATAAATCATACGGAGGGATCCATGCTGAAGCCGATGCAATTAATAAAGTAAAAGATAAGAGTACATTAAAAAATTGTTCATTATATGTAAATCTCGAGCCTTGTAATCATCATGGAAAAACTCCTCCGTGTACAGATTTAATTTTAAAATATGGAATACAAAAAGTAATAATTGGGATTAGAGACCCAAATAAAAATGTAACTGGAAGCGGTATTGAATATTTAAAAAGAAATGGCTGTAATGTTAAGGTTAATATTTTAAAAGGTGAATGTAATTTTATAAACAGAAGATTTATAAAGTTCTGTAAATATAAAAGACCATATATAACATTAAAGTGGGCCGAGAGCAATGATGGCTTTATAGGCCCAGTTAAAGATAAATTAAATTTAGGAAGGATTAAATGGTTGTCTAATGAAAAGTCAAGAGCACTATCTCATAAATGGAGAACAGAAGAACAATCTATTCTAGTTGGAGTGCAAACAGTAATTGATGATAATCCTCAGCTAACCTCTAGGTTCCATAAAGGCGAGAACCCTATTAGGATAATAATTGATCCTAAATTGAGAATACCTCTAAAATCAAAAGTATTGAACAACGAATCTAAATCAATAGTTCTCTCAAGTTCAAAAAATAAAATTGATGGGGTAAACATTATTACAAATGATTTTGATAATAAAGAGTCTATAATTAATACAATTTATAATCTAGGGATCCAGTCAGTTATTGTTGAAGGAGGAAGTAAGACTCTACAATTTTTCATAGATAATAACTATTGGGATTGCATAAGAGTTTTTAAGACAAGTAAAGAATTAAAAAAAGGTACGCCTAGACCAAATTTTAAGATAAGAGATACTGATTATAAAATGATAGGAGATGACAAGCTATACGAACTGTTTAAGAATTAAAAAATTTTTCTTTAATTTCTAATGGACACTTTCTGGGTTTTTTTGTTTTTGGATTATAGAATGCAAGCTTAGTAACTCCCTTACATATCCCAACTTTTTTGTTATTTATAATCTGATAACTAAATTCAATCTTCGACATTGGCTCTTTCTCACATTCTACTTGAACTTTAAACTCATCTCCAAAAAAAAGAGGATTCATATATGAAATTGAGCATTCAACAACAGGCAACCAAATATTTTTTTTTTCTAATTCAACATATCTTATATCTAAAAAATCAAACCACTCTATCCTTGCCATTTCAAAATATTTTAAATAATTACTATGATGAACGAAACCCATTTGATCTGTTTCATAGTATCTAACCTTATTCATTTTCGTTATGTACCTCATAAACTTCTTAATTTATTGAAAGATTTTATAAAAATTCCTACACGTCTATCTCACCTTATTTTATGAAAAAAAAAATTAATAATCAATAGTCTAATTGATTTTTTTTTCTTTTTTTTTCTTTTTTTTTAATTCATATTTGTTCAAACAATCTAAAAACCCATAGAATTCAGTTTATAAATGTCATTAAAACAAGTTAATAAAAAATGAGTCAAAGTCCTTCATCAGTTTGGAATAACTGTTTATCATTTATTGAAGATAATATTCAGCCTCAAGCATATAATACTTGGTTTAAGCCTATAATACCTGTAAAGGTATCCGATAAAGTATTAAGCATTCAAGTCCCAAGTAAGTTTTTCTATGAATGGTTAGAAGAGCATTACATAAAGATACTAAAACTTGCATTGACAAAAGAATTAGGTAAAGATGCTAGGCTTGTATACATTATAAAAATGGAAAATACATTTGGCAATAAAGCACCTTTTACTGAAAAAATACCTAGCTCAAATAACACTAGTGTAAAATCTCAAAATGTTGAAACTCCATTTACAAGCTTTACCAGTGAATTGAAAAATCCTTTTGTAATACCTGGTATTAGGAACCTTCAAATAGAGTCACAGCTTAATCCAAATTATACCTTTGATAATTTTCTTGAAGGAGACTCAAACAGGCTAGCTAGATCAGCTGGATTAGCAGTTGCTAGTAAGCCAGGGGGAACTTCATTCAATCCCTTGTTGATATATGGAGGAGTTGGTCTTGGAAAGACTCATCTTGTTCATGCAATTGGGGTGAGTATTAAGAAGAGATATCCTGACAAAACTGTTTTATATATTTCTGCAGAAAAATTTACACAACAATATATTGATTCAGTTAAAAAAAATAATAGAAATGATTTTATACACTTTTACCAAGTTATCGATATATTGATTGTTGATGATGTTCAGTTTTTATCTGGTAAATCTGGAACTCAAGATGTGTTCTTCCATATATTTAATCATCTTCACCAGAATGGTAAACAAGTTATATTGACATCAGATAAGGCTCCAATTGATATGCAAGATATTGAACAAAGACTTCTTTCTAGATTTAAATGGGGGCTTTCTGCTGAACTTCAAACACCTAATTTTGAAACTAGGATTTCAATTCTTAAAAATAAATTATTTAGGGATGGAGTTGAGATTGATGATGAGGTGACTGAATATGTTGCAAAAAATATAAATTCAAATATTAGAGAATTAGAAGGTGCTATTATTTCCCTTATAGCTCAATCCTCATTTAACAAGGTAGAGATTACTCTTAGTTTAGCTAAAGATGTTATAAATAAATTTGTTAAAAATAATAGAAGAGAAGTTTCAATAGACTACATACAAAAAGTTGTATCAGATTATTTCCAAATGGATGTAGAAACTCTCCAATCAAAAACTAGAAAAAGACATATTGTTCAAGCAAGACAAATTGCAATGTATTTTGCAAAGAAATTCACAAAAGCATCTCTTGCAAGTATAGGAACTCAGATTGGAAGAAGAGACCATGCAACAGTTCTTCATGCTTGTAAAACAGTTGACAATTTAAGTTTTACTGATAAGCAATTTAGAAAATATGTTGAAGATTTAAATCAAAGACTTACTGTCTAAAATTCTACCTATATATTTTTTTACTATTTAACCATCTGGTATACACTCTTCTATTCTTATTGTGTTGTCTAAGAGTTGAAGCAAATAGATGATATCCAGGGTTATAAGGATCAGCAACAAAAAATATATAATCATGACTCCTAGAATTTAAAACTGCATCAATAGAAGAGATATCAGGCATCGATATTGGGCCAGGCGGTAATCCTTTAATCTTATATGTATTATATGGAGATTCAAGTTTTAAGTCTCTATACAGAACCCTCCTTATTATTGTATCAAAATTATTATAATAACTTTTAATTGAATAGATTACTGTTGGGTCAGCCTGAAGTCTCATTTTTTTCCTAAGCCGATTAAGATAGACACCTGCTATAATTGGTCTTTCATCCAATTTAATACTCTCTTTCTGAACTATTGATGCTAAAACTATTACTTCTTTTTTAGACAAATCAATTGATTTTGCTTTTTTAGCCCTGTCTTCATTCCAAAAATCATTATACTCTTCCAGCATTCTATTTCTAAAATTATTTGGCTCCACATTCCAGAAGAACTCATAAGAGTTAGGAATATAAATTGACATAGAATTCATCTCATTAAAACCATTATCTTCTAAAAAACTTTTTTCAAGAAAAGCATTTAATAAAGAAACACTGTCTGCTAATATCTGTTTAGAAACTCTTCCGGCTAGATCATGGATTCTTTCTTGATTATTGAAAGTTACCGTTAAGGGAGTATTATTAAATTTTAATGAATTAATAATTTCTTTATTCCCAGCACCCTTTAATATGTTAAATCTTCCTGATTTAATATTTTCAATATAATCCATTCTTTTAGCAGCCTTTAAAAAAGTCTTCGGTGATTTAATCTTTTTATTAATTGTATCTAAAATACTAACTATACTATCAGATGAGTTTATATATATAAATGTTGAATCTCCTTTAAAATTTGTGTTATCTCTATGCATTAGATTATAATATCCAAATAGTAATATTATAGATGCGATTGTAATAGAAATTAATATTGCCTTTTTCATTCACCTAAAATTTTTTGATAAAGTAGCTCATCAAAATATCTGTTGTTATAGAATACCCAATCTTTTTTATTTCCAACTTTCATATAACCATGTTTTTCAAAGAGCTTAACACTCTCATTATTTTCTGATGAAATATTAGCATAAAGCTGATGGATAGGGATATGTTTTGCGACATAGTCTTCTATCAAATTTAATGATTTTGAACCCAAGCCTTTAGCCCTGTATTTTTCAAAAATAATTATCCCTACTCCTACTCTTCTATTTACCATATCGTATTTAAATAAGTCAATAAAGCCAAATGCTAAATTATCTTTATTACTTAAAACTAGTCTAAGCTGCCCATGTTCAACAATATCAAGATGTGAATTCTCAATAAATTTTTTCAGACTATGTTTAGAGAATGGGGAAGATGTATTTGAATATTTCCATAAGGACTTGTCATTCTCAATATCATATAATAAGTCTAAATCATCTGGCTCAAGAGCTCTTAGTATATATTGATTTATATTATCCATGTTAAACAATCGTTAAAAAAAAATCATTCAAAGGCATAATATATTATTTTTACAAATAAAAAAATGAAATCTACATTAAAAATTATAATTGTTTCATTAACATGTTCAATCATTTCAATTATATTCTATTCAATCTTTTCAAATAGTATATCAACAGAAGAAAATGAAAATGATCAAGCATTTATTGATTATTCAGAAAGCTTTATAAATACTTCTGGTATTAATAGTATTCAATATTCTAGTAATGTTGGTTCCCCTGATTTAACTTTTGCAGCAAAAAAATCAATTAATGCTGTTGTTCACGTTAAAAATACATCTATAGTTAACGAAAGTGACTCTTGGGCTTTGCAGTTTTTTTATGGAGATGAGTCAAGAAAAAGAGTTGGTACAGGATCTGGAGTTATTATATCTCCTGATGGATATATAATTACAAATCATCATGTTATAGAGAATTCAAGTGAAGTAATTGTTACAACAAATGATAATAAAGAATATGAAGCAATAATAGTTGGTTCAGATGAGGTTACGGATGTAGCAGTTTTAAAGATAGATTCTAATGAAAAATTTGAATATATTTTATTTGGTGACTCTGAGAATACTCAAATTGGGGAGTGGGTTCTTGCAGTTGGTAATCCATACAATCTAAATTCTACAGTTACAGCAGGAATTATTAGCTCCAAATCAAGAGATCTAAATGAGTATGATCAGATAAATCAATCATTTATCCAAACTGATGCTGCAGTTAATGTTGGTAATAGTGGTGGTGCACTTGTTAATATAAATGGTGAATTAATTGGTATAAATACAGCTATTCAATCCATGACAGGGGGATTTGTTGGATATTCTTTTGCAATCCCAAGTGATATAGTAAGAAAAATATTTGAAGATATTCTTGAGTATGGAGATGTCCAAAAAGGATTATTAGGGGTTAGAGGAATAGCTTTAAAGTCCTCATATTCCAGGCAACTTAATTTAACTGATACTGAGGGTTTCTATATTGATATTATAGAGCCAGGATTTGGAGCAGATCTTGCAGGACTAAAAAAGGGTGATATAATTAAAGAGATTGATGGAATAAAAATTAATAAATTTTCAGACTTATCCGGTCATCTCTCAACTAAAAGACCTGGTGATAAAGTAAATGTTATTTACTCTAGAGAAAATAAATTAAATAGAACAACCGTAACTCTTAAAAAAGTTGATAACTAATGAGGATTGATATTTTAACCCTATTCCCTGAAATTTTTGATAGCCTAAATTCTTTTTCGATCATTGACAAAGCTATCAAATCAAAAAAGGTAAATATAGTAACTCATAATCTCCGAGACTATGCCGATAACTCTAGACATGTTGATGATAGTCCTTATGGTGGTGAGGCTGGAATGATTATAAAAATTGAACCTATTGATAACTGTATAGAAAAGCTAAAAGAAAAAAATGATTACGATGATATAATTTATCTTACCCCTGATGGTGAGATTCTAAATCAAAAAATTTCAAATAATTTATCTTTAAAGAAAAATCTTATCCTTTTATGTGGTCACTATAAAGGTATTGATCATAGAGTGAGAGATCATCTAATAACAAAAGAGATTTCAATTGGAAATTATGTTTTATCAGGAGGTGAACTTCCAGCGGCCATTTTATGTGATTCTATTATTAGACTTATCCCAGGTGTTATAGGAGATGAATCATCAGCATTATCAGATAGTTTTCAAGATAATATTGTTTCTGCCCCAATATATACCAGACCAGCAAATTACAAAGGGTTAAAAGTACCTGACATTCTTATTTCAGGTAATCAGAAAGAAATAGAAAAATGGAAAGACCAGGAGTCTGTTGAAAGGACAAAATTACTTCGCCCAAAACTCTTTGATAATCTTTAAAAAAGGTTTACTTTTGCAACTGAATTTATTGGAATTCACCAAACATTTAAAAAACTATTTTGATGGAGTCTATAGTTACCAAAGTAAACGAAAAATTAATTGAAAAAAATGATTTTCCTTCATTTTCATCAGGAGACACTATTACAGTATACTATGAAATTAGAGAGGGAGATAAAGTTCGTACCCAATTTTTCAAAGGTGTTGTTATTCAAATAAAAGGTAGAGGACAATCAAAAACATTTACAATAAGAAAAATGTCTGGTACTATTGGTGTCGAAAGAATTTTCCCTCTAAACATGCCTGGTTTAAAAAAGATTGAAGTTAATAAAGGCGGTAAAGTCAGACAATCCAGAATATATTATTTTAGAGAATTGACAGGTAAAAAAGCTAGAATTAAAGAAAGATAATTTACTATTATGTCAAAAATTAAAGTAGCCAACCCCATTGTTGAAATTGATGGTGATGAAATGGCAAGAATCATTTGGAAATATATTAAAAATGATTTAATCCTTGACTATGTAGATTTGGATATCAAATACTTTGATCTTAGTATAAAATCAAGAGATAAAACAGACGATCAGATTACAGTTGATGCAGCAAATGCAATTAAAAAATATAATATAGGTATCAAGTGTGCTACAATTACTCCAGATGAGGATAGGGTAAAAGAATTCTCTTTAAAAAGAATGTATAAATCCCCCAATGGAACAATAAGAAACATCGTAGGAGGAACTGTTTTTAGAGAACCAATTATTGTAAAGACCATTCCTAGATATGTTCAAGGTTGGACAAGACCAATTTGTATTGGAAGACATGCTTTTGGTGATCAATACAGAGCAACTGATATTGTGACTAAGGGCAAGGGTAAATTAACAATGACATTTACACCAGAAGATGGAGGGAAACCAGAATCATGGGAAGTATACAATTTTAAAGAGGATGGTGTAGCTATGTCGATGTATAATATAGATTCTTCTATCTATGGATTTGCAAGATCATGTATGAATAGAGCGTTGGATAAAAAGTGGCCTCTTTATTTATCAACAAAGAATACAATTCTTAAAGCTTATGACGGAAGGTTTAAAGATATATTTCAAGAGGTGTATGATAATGAATTTAAAGATAAATTTGAGAAAGAAAATATTTCCTATGAACATAGGCTAATAGATGATATGGTTGCAGCAGCAATTAAATGGAAAGGTGGTTTTGTTTGGGCTTGTAAAAATTATGATGGAGATGTACAATCTGATATAGTAGCACAAGGATTTGGTTCCCTAGGACTAATGACATCAACATTAGTTACACCTGACGGGCAAACTATGGAGTCTGAAGCTGCTCATGGTACAGTAACAAGACATTTTAGACGTCATGAAAAAGGGGAAGAGACTTCTACTAATCCAATCGCTTCTACTTTTGCATGGACAAGAGGCCTTATGCATAGAGGTAAGTTGGACAATAATCAAGAACTTATTGATTTCTGTAAATTACTAGAAAGTGTTTGTATAGAAACAATTGAAGAAGGAAAAATGACAAAAGACCTTGCATTGTTAGTCTTTAGAGATGATATGGTAAGTTCAAATTACCTTACAACTGAACAATTCTTTGAAGAATTAAAAAGTAATCTAGAAAGAAAAATAAAAGGAGCCTAATATGGATTTTATCAAGATAACAGAGCAAGATTCTAATCATAATGATTTAGAGAAAAAATCTGTAAAAGATCTAGTTGAGTCTATGCATAAGGAGGATAACAATGCATTAGATGCTGTGCAAAAGGTCCTTCCAGAAATAACTAAGCTTATTGAAGAAATTGCTGTAAAAATGAACAAAGGTGGGAGATTATTCTACATTGGAGCAGGCACTAGTGGTCGATTAGGAGTCTTAGATGCATCAGAATGCCCTCCAACATTCGGTACTCCTCCAGAAAAAGTTGTTGGACTTATAGCTGGCGGTATTCCTGCTTTATATAGTTCTATTGAAATAGCTGAAGATAGCTCTAGCCAGGCATGGGATGATCTAAAGTCTAATAATATAACTTCTAATGACTTTGTTATTGGTATTGCTGCTTCTGGAACAACACCATATGTTGTTGGGGGACTTAAGGATTGTAAAGAAAATAACATACCAACTGCATGTATAACGTGCAACCAAGGAACTCCTCTATCTAAACATAGTGATCATAAGATTGAAGTAATTGTTGGTCCTGAATTTGTAACTGGAAGCTCTAGACTAAAAGCAGGTACAGCCCAAAAATTAATCCTAAATATGGTGTCAACTATATCAATGATTCTTCTTGGTCATGTAAGAGACAATAAAATGGTTGACATGCAACTAACAAACTCAAAATTAAATAAAAGAGCTAGAGAAATTGTAATGAAAGAACTTAATGTTGATAGGAAGAAGGCCGATGAACTAATTATTAGACATAAAAACGTTCGTTCAGCAATTGATAATTTTAATAATGAATAATTATTTAAAAAAGGGGTTTAAACAAGTAATCATCGGCATTAGTCTTTGCTTTATAGGTCCTGTAGTAATCTCACAATCATTCAAGAATCAAGATCATCCTTTTTTTGTAATAGTTCTTGTAATTGGTTGTATTATATCTTTCCTTGCAGTTTATTATGGCTACAGAGGTATTTCAAATATCCTTAATGGAACTCTAGGACCAAAAAATAAATTAAACTAATTTTGTAGGTAACACTAATAATTATATGATAAAAGTTAGTTTCCCAGATGGTAATACAAAAGAGTTCGAGAAAGGAACAAAGGTTATTGATATTGCTAAAAGTATTAGTGAAGGTCTAGCAAGAAAAGTAATATCAGCATCTTATAACTCAGAAGTCATTGAATTAAGCACAGGATTAAATGATGATGGAGATATTAAACTTTTTACATGGGATGATGATGAAGGTAAAAAGGCTTTTTGGCATTCATCTGCTCATATTTTAGCTCAGACAATAAAAGATATTTATCCAATGTCAAAATTAACTATTGGCCCAGCAATTGAAAGTGGTTTCTATTATGATGTTGATTTTGGAGGAGATAATCCATCAGAGAATGATTTTAAAAAAATTGAAGAAAAATTTCTAGAATTTGCTAGAGAAGATAATGAGTTTAAAATGCGCCATTTAAGTAAATCAGACGCATTAGAATTCTACAAAAAAGAAAAGAATCAGTATAAGATTGAGTTAATTGAAGATTTAGAGGATGGCACAATAACATTTTGCGATCATTCTAATTTTTCTGATTTATGTAAAGGTGGTCATATACCCTCTACTGGGATAGTAAAATCTGTAAAACTTTTGAATATAGCTGGAGCATATTGGAGAGGTGATGAAAAAAACAATCAGTTAACGCGTATATATGGTATCTCTTTTCCAAAACAAAAAATGTTGACTGAATACCTTGAGTTAGTTGAAAAAGCAAAAGAAAGAGACCATCGAAAGCTTGGAAAAGAACTTGAATTATTCACATTTTCAAGTAGAGTTGGAAATGGCCTTCCCCTTTGGTTACCAAATGGGACTGAGCTTAGAGATAGGCTTCAAAGATTTCTTGAAGATGCCCAAAGAAAGGCTGGGTACAAAAAAGTAATGACTTCTCATATTGGTTCAAAAGAACTATATGAAACATCTGGGCATTATGAAAAGTATGGTGCAGATAGTTTTCAACCTATACTTACTCCTAATGATAATGAGACCTTTATTTTAAGACCTATGAATTGCCCTCATCATTGTGAAATATATAACTCTAAACCTCAAAGCTATAGGGACTTACCACTCAGACTTGCAGAGTTCGGCACTGTTTATAGATATGAACAAAGCGGAGAATTACATGGTTTAAGTAGAGTTAGAGGGTTCACAGTAGATGATGCTCATATATTTTGTACTCCTGAGCAAGTTGACTCAGAGTTTAAAAACACTATTGACCTTGTTCTATATGTATTTAGGTCTTTAGGTTTTGAAAACTTTTCTGCTCAAGTTTCCTTAAGAGATGATAGCAAACCAGAAAAATATATTGGATCTAAGAAAAATTGGGAAATTTCAGAAAATGCAATAATAGATGCTGCAAAGGAGAAAGGTCTTAGCTATAAAATAGAATATGGAGAAGCAGCATTTTATGGACCAAAACTTGATTTTATGGTAAAAGATGCTCTTGGTAGGAGCTGGCAACTAGGGACAATTCAAGTTGATTATAATCTTCCTGAAAGATTTGAACTTTCCTATAAAGGCCCTAAAAACGAGGATTTAAGACCAGTTATGATTCATAGAGCCCCATTTGGAAGTATGGAAAGATTTGTAGCTATACTTCTTGAACATACAGGTGGATTATTCCCATTATGGTTATCCACTACTCAAATTGAAATATTAGTTGTAAGTGAAAACTATAAAAATTATGGTCAAAAAGTTTTAAATATCTTAGAAAATCACGAAATTCGCGCCCACCTAGATGATAGGAATGAAACTGTAGGTAAAAAAATTAGGGAATCTGAAATAAATAAGATTCCTTATATGATTATAATAGGAGAGAATGAAGAGAAGAATGAGACGGTTTCAATTAGAAAACATAAGGAAGGAGATTTAGGTGAAATGAAAATTGATAAATTTTTGGATATTTTCAAAAAAGAAATTTCTGATAGTATACCAGAATTTAATATTAACTAAAACAGATTGTTATAGCTATAAGAAGAAAAAAAAATAGGAGAGGTGGAAGAAGAGTATTTAGAGAGGATCCTCACAAAATAAACTCCAAAATAACAGCCCAGGAAATAAGGCTTGTTGGTGATAATGTAGATGTAGGTGTTTATTCTGTTAACGATGCTCTTAGAATGGCAAGAGGACAAGAATTAGATCTTGTTGAAATTTCACCAAAAGCATCTCCTCCTGTATGTAAAATTTTAGATTATAAGAAATTTTTATATGAGCAGAAGAAAAGGGACAAAGCACTTAAGTCGAAAGCAACTAAGATAGTAGTTAAGGAGATTAGATTTGGACCTCAAACAGATGAACATGATTATCAATTTAAAAAGAAACATGCAGAAAAATTTTTAAATGAAGGTGCAAAATTAAAAGCATTTGTTTTTTTTAAAGGAAGATCGATAATATTTAAAGAACAAGGACAGATTCTTCTTTTAAGATTAGCTCAAGAGCTAGAGGAAATTGGAACTGTAGAGCAAATGCCAGAATTAGAAGGAAAGAGAATGATAATGTTTATAACACCAAAAAAGAAATAGGAATAATGCCAAAAATGAAAACAAAATCCAGTGCAAAGAAAAGATTTAAAGTAACTGGATCAGGAAAGATTAAAAGGAAGCATGCTTTCAAAAATCATATTTTGACAAAAAAATCAAAAAAGAGAAAACTAAGACTAACTCATTTTGGACTTGTTCATGATAGTGATAAAGAAAACATTAAAAGACAATTAAGATTAAAGTAAAATGCCTAGATCAGTTAATTCGGTAGCATCAAGAGCTAAGAGAAAGAAAATATTAAAACAAGCTAAAGGGTACTTTGGCAGAAGGAAAAATGTTTGGACAGTTGCAAAAAATGCAGTTGAAAAAGGATTAGTTTATGCATACAGGGACCGAAGAAATAAAAAACGAAACTTTAGAGCATTATGGATAGTTAGAATAAATGCAGCTTGTAAAGAACATGGTCTTTCTTATAGCGAATTTATGGATAAAGCAAAGAAAAAGAATATCACTCTTAATAGAAAAGTTCTTGCTGATCTTGCGATGAATAACCAGAATGCATTTGAAGCAATAGTAAAAGCTGTTAAATGACAACTCTATTAATCATAACTATTCTTTCATTTATTACTGGTATAGATCTCACAAAGACTATTATAAAGTTTACTAAACGATTCAATCGGGATAAAAAAGATAATAGATCGAATTAGTTAAATAGTTATTATTCCATATATTTTTAAAGAAAGATAATTTCAGTCTAAATGATAATTAGATTACCTTTGCATTTAATTAGAATAGTTACTAAATAATTATCCCTACTAAAAATGAATTATTTTAACAAAATTATTTTTCTAACTTCCCTTTTACTTTTCACAAACACTTATAGTCAAAATAGACAAGGAGGAGACAGAGATGCTATGATGGCTCAATACCAAAACATGAACTTTAATGTTTCAGGAAAAGTAATAGATGTAGATACGGGGGAGGCTCTAGAATATGCTACTATAACTCTATCTAACCAATTAAACAAAGATGAAATAACTGGAGGTATTTCTGATGAAAACGGAAACTTTTCAATTGAAGTGAAACCAGGGATGTATAATATTAAAATAGATTATATATCATTTGAACCTTTCTTAAAAGAAAAAGTTGTTGTTAGAAGCGATCTATCTCTTGGTGAAATTAAATTAAGCATTGATGTTAATTTATTAGAAGAGGTTGAGGTAAGAGCTGAAAGAACTGAAGTTGAAATAAGGTTAGATAAAAAGATATATAATATTGGTCAAGATATTACAGTACGAGGAGGAAGTGTAAGTGATGTTTTAGCTAACATCCCATCTCTAGATGTTGATATTGATGGAAATATATCATTAAGAGGTAATAGTAATGTTAGAATATTAATAAATGGAAAGCCATCAGGTCTAGTAGGATTATCCGGTCCTGAAGGTTTGAGATCTATTCCCTCTGAATCAATTCAGCAGGTTGAGGTTGTTACCTCTCCATCTGCAAGATATGAAGCTGAAGGTACAGCAGGTATTTTAAATATTATTCTAAAAAAACAAGATCTATTAGGGTTTAATGGTAATATAAATTTTAATCTAGGTATACCTGAGCAATTTGGTACAAACGGAAGCTTTAACCTAAGAAATAATAAGGTAAACTTTTTTAATACTACTTCTATAAGAAACTCTACTGGTAATGGATATGGATTTTCTGAGACAAGATACTCTAGTCTGATAATTGATGAGAGAAACGATTGGGAATCAGATGACTATAATTTCTTTACAACATTTGGAGTGGAATATTATTTTGATGATAAGACATCTATAATACTTAGCACTGTATATAAAGAAGGTGATGATGATAGTTTTCTTACAAATATTGTTAAGGATATTTCAAGTGGTTCTGTGAGATCAATTAATGATAGGCTAAGAGATGAAGCAGAAGAGGAATTATCTAACGAATATGCGCTAGACTTTTTTAAAGATTTTGATAAAAAAGGGCATACATTGAGTGCCAGAATTTCATTTGAGAATAATGATGATGATGGTGTTGAAGATATTGAAGATTTTTCTTCTTTCCCAAACAGATCTAACTCATCATATGAAAAAATAACCAATCTTGATGAGCAAAGTAGATTCCTTGCTCAGATTGATTACGTTTATCCAGTAGATGAAAATACTCAATTTGAATTAGGATATAGAGGAAGAAAAGTAGATAGAAAAACTGATTATGATGTTTCATATCTTATAGATGGAAGATATAACTCAGACCCTAATTTATCTAATATTTTTGCTTATGAAGAATCTGTGAATGCATTTTATAGCCAATATGGTAAAAAGGTAGATAAACTCTCTTATCTTCTTGGTTTAAGATTTGAAGACTCCAGACAAGAAATAGATCAAAGAACAACTAATCAGTTTGAGATAAAAAAATATTCTGATTGGTTCCCAACACTAAATCTTGCATATGAATTCTCAAAGATGGAATCAATTACTTTTGGATACAGTAAAAGAGTTAGACGACCTAGAGGCTGGAATATTAATCCATTTCCAAGAAGAAATTCGGTTACTAGCGTAAGAAGAGGAAATCCATTTTTAGACCCAACATTTACTAATTCTTTAGAAATAGGTTACTTAAAGAGGTTTGATAAGTTTACTATTAATGGAGAGGTATTTTACAGCAATTCAAAAAAGAACAATGTTAGTATTACAGAAGAAACAGGAGAACTTGTTACAGTTACAGGTGGAAGAGGTGATGAAACAAATCCAACTCTTCAAGTTCCAGTTTTAGAGTCCTACCCTATCAACTTATCTGAGAATACTAGATTTGGCGCCGTATTGAATCTAACCTATACACCATCTAGAAGTGTTAGATTAAATGGAAGTTTTACTTTAAATAATAATAAGATAAGAGGAGAATATAAAAATCAAAATTTTGATTCTGATAACAATAGTTGGAATGCGAGATTTTCAGGTTTTGTTAAGCTACCTCTTGATATTAGCTGGCAATTATTTGGGTACTTTAGAGGACCAAGTGAAACAGCTCAATCTAGGAATAAAGGGTTTGGAACTGTTACTTCTGCATTCCAAAAAGAGATTTTCAATAAAAAAGGAACAATATCATTTAAAGTTAATGATGTATTTAATACTGGAAAATGGAGATATGAGTCCTTTACTGATTCATTCTTTAGAGAAGGTGAAGGGCAGTGGCGCCAACCTTCATATGTTCTAACACTCTCATATAGATTTAATGACAAAAACAATAGAAAATCTAGAAGACAAAGGTCGAATGATTTAAACTTTGGAGGTGGCGAAGATGAGGGTGAAATTTTTAACCCTTAAGTTTTTTTAAGATTATTTCTTTAATCTTCATATAGACATAACTAGATGCCCAATAAGGTGCTACAATTGCAAGGAAAATAAGGAGCCAGAAGCCTAGTGTAAATATTGCTAAAAACGCTAAAAATCCAAGGTATTGCTGAAACTCCATATATTTGTACTATAAAAGACAAAATTAATTTATTTTAATTAAATTACAAATAATGAATTATAGAATTGAGAAAGATACTTTAGGAGAAGTTAAAGTTCCAAAAGATAAATTATGGGGAGCTCAAACTGAAAGATCTAGACAAAACTTCAAGATTGGTAATGAAGCTTCTATGCCAATTGAAATAATTCATGCCTATGCTTTGATAAAAAAATCTGCAGCTCATTCAAATTTTGATTTAGGAATACTCTCAAAGAAAAAATTAAATCTTATAAATAAAGTATGTAATGAAATATTAAATGGAGAGCATGATGATCAATTCCCTCTTGTTATATGGCAAACAGGATCAGGAACACAAACTAACATGAATGTTAATGAGGTTATTGCTAATAGAGCTCATATAATAGAGAAAAAGAGTTTAGTAAAGGACAAAAAAACACTATCACCTAATGATGATGTAAACAAATCTCAATCATCAAATGATACTTTTCCCACAGCCATCAATATTGCTGCTCTTAACATTATAAAAAATAATACACTCCCTAACTTAAGAAAATTAAGAAATAGTTTAGAAAAAAAGTCAAAGCAATTTAAAAATATAGTTAAAATTGGCAGGACACATATGATGGATGCAACTCCAATAACATTAGGACAAGAGTTCTCAGGATATGTTTCACAAATCGATCATGGAATAGAAACTATAAATAATTCTTTAAAACATCTATCTGAGCTTGCTATAGGTGGAACCGCAGTTGGAACTGGGCTTAACACACCTAAAGGATACTCAAAAAAAATTATTAACTACATATCAAAATTTAGTGGATTAAAATTTAATCAAGCTGAAAATAAATTTGAAGCAATTGCAAGTCATGACTGTATAGTTGAATCTCATGGAGCCCTTAAAACTGTTGCTTCGTCAATTTTTAAAATCTCAAATGATATAAGGCTTTTAGGATCTGGACCAAGATCAGGTATTGGAGAATTAATACTTCCAGCTAATGAACCAGGTAGCTCGATTATGCCTGGTAAAGTTAATCCTACTCAATGTGAAGCTATATCAATGGTTTGTGTAGAAGTAATGGGAAATGATTTTTCTACTACGATAGCTGGAGCTAGTGGTCATCTTGAACTTAATGTTTTTAAACCTCTTATTGCAAATAATATTATTGAATCATCAAGAATTCTTGGAGATGCATGTTTAAGTTTCTCCGAAAAATGTATAAATGGAATAAAGCCAAACAAAAAACAAATAAAAAAATTTGTAAGTAACTCATTAATGCTTGTTACTGCATTAAACACAAAGATAGGATATTACAAGGCTGCTGAAATTGCTAATAAAGCATATGATGAAGACACTACATTAAAAGAGGCGGCAATAGCCTTAAATTATTTGAACGCTAAAGAGTTTGATAAAATAGTCGATCCCAAAAAAATGACTAATAATGGAGGTTAAGATAATACCTTTTGAATCAAAATACGCAGAACATTTTTACTTGTTAAATTACGATTGGTTAGATGAATATTTTTATGTAGAGCCTTATGATGAAAAGGTTCTTAAAAATTGCAAAGAAGAAATAATAGATAAAGGAGGCTTCATATTTTTTGCTTTATATCAAGACGAAGTAGTTGGTACTATGGCTCTTCTTCCAAGAGATGATAGTGTTTATGAATTAAATAAAATGGCAGTAAAAAAAGAATTAAGAGGAAAAGGTATAGGTAATAAACTTATTCAATTTACTATTGACTTTTGCAAAGAAAAAAAATTCAAATCAATAATTTTATATTCAAATACGGTGCTTAATAACTCTATTTACCTATATAAAAAATATGGATTTAAAGAAATTAAATCTAAAGGAGATCCTCCATATAAGAGAAGTGATATAAAAATGGAGATGCAGCTAGTTTATTCTTGATACTAACTTGTCATACCAACCTTTCCATGAATATTTTTTTGCGTACACAAAGAGTAAAATTGGATAAACTATCAATGGAACTATAAAATTAAGTGCTGTTAGTGCTGGATCAGATATATCCCTCAAAATAGATTCAGTTTCAAATACCGTCCAACTTGAAGTTAATAGGAGTACTATAAATAGATTGTTAGCAGCATGAAAACCTATAGCTAATTCAAGTCCTTCATCCATTAGGGTCATTATACCAAGGACAAAACCATAGGCTAGATATTGAACCATAATCAAGTATCCCAGTGCTTCAACTTCAGGATTCAATAAATGCAGTCCTCCAAAAATAATAGAAGTAAAAAGCAGACCCATCAAGCGACTATTAAATAATCCTCCAAAACCTTGCATTAGGTATCCTCTAAATACAAGTTCCTCAACAGTAGTTTGAACTGGTATAAGGAAAATTGCAATAACAGATAGAATTAAAAATTCTTTTAGCTTAAAGTTTAGTTCATAGTTTTCTGGTGAAATAAAATAACCTATAATAACAAATGTAGTTACTATTGATCCCCAAAGTAAAAAAGAAAAGATTATTCGATTATAATCAACCTTTTTCCTCATCGTTACAATAGTCTTAAAAGATAACTCATGAAGCTTCGTTACAACTAACCATATTCCAGGAACAGTGATAAGCGAAGATAAGAGTATAAGAAATAACCTAAGATTAGATGGGATGGATTTTAAAATATCCATAGGATTCGAATCAGGCTCAAGAATAATATCAGTAGGAATTGCAAAAATAAGCGGAATCTGACCTATCTGATTAAAAACAATAATAATAAAAGATCCCAATAAATAGTATCCAAAAGCTTTTTTTCTGTATGTTAATTTATCAAGAAACATTATTGAAAGCTACCTAAGATTATCATATAAATAAATGAGAATAACATATGAAAGTATATAGTCTGGATATTATATTTCACTAAAGTTCGTTTATCATAATTTTTCATTAAACCAAAAAATAGAAACAGGCCATTAATTATTACTATTGGAACTAGATAATAAAGAATTTTATCAGTTGTTCTGTTAGCTATCTCAAAAAGAGATACTGTTGCTATTAATAAATTTAAACCATAAATCCATCTTGAATTTTTCTTTCCTAGGAATACAACTAGATTGTTTTTTCCAACCTTTTTATCAGATGTATAATCAGGATATTGATTTATAAATAAAATATTAGTTGTTAATAATCCTAGTGGAACTCCTATCAAGATTAAATTATAAAATTCTTGAGAATATAATAGAATAGTATCACTTGATATTGCAAATCCAGTTCCCAATGTAAGAAGAGGACCAAATGCTAGAAAAATTGACAACTCACCAAGACCATATAGTGATGATAGCTTAATTGGTTTAGCTGTATAGAAATATCCAATAAAAATTCCTATTGCTGCAATTATGACTGAGTTTATTGCATTTGAATTAGATCCAGTATTCATATAACTTGCATATAGAATCGCAAGAGCAGTCATAAGCCCTAAAATAAACATTGTATTAGCCAAGCTTTTTGTTCCCTTTAATGTTATTAATCCAAGTTCTATTGCCCTACTCCCTCCTGAGAGTTGAGCACCTTTTAAAACAGAAGAATTCATTCCCGCATTAAAATACTCTGTATTAGCTTCATCAGTTCCATCAGAAACATCGTAATAATCATTATATAGATTAGAAAACAAATGGAAAAAGAGTATACCAAATGTAGTTAGAAGCAATGATATTGGACTAAATAGATTATCTCCTATACCTGCATAATATGATGCAACTGAAAAGATCGGAAATAAAGAAGCAGAAGCAAAACCAACTCTTGTAATTGCAACACCTTTAATAATTTTTGTAAGAAAATTTATTTTAATATTAACTTCTTCAGAAATCTCTTCAGTAATTCCACAATATCCAGTTTGAGGATTATTTTTTCCATTTGCAAAATTTGGAGTTATCTGAATTTTAGCAGCAAATTGGCTACCATCTTTTCTAATAAAATTTGTTTTAGTAGTATGTTCTCCAGTTTGATTAGCACTTTTAAGCCAACCTAGAACATTTTGAAGAACAATCTCTCCTGGAGAAAAAATAGATACTCTTTTAATACCTACTAAATCCTTAGAATCATAACCAAACATTTGAATAGCTCCATCATTAAGATTTGTGATTAAACCTTCCATATCGCATATAATAACACTTTTCATAAATTAATTTTTAATTAAAGCGCAAATATAATAGAGTAATCTTTTTTAATGAAATAATTAATAAAAAAGATATTAAAGGGTTAGTGTGGTTAGTTTAGCAAATGATATATCTTTTCCATCTTTGTCTGTAATAGAAATTTTCCAAAGCTGCATTGTCCTTCCTAATTTTATTGCATCTGCTCTGGCAAACACTTCTCCTGATTCTATTCCCCTAACATGGTTAATAGATAATTCAATACCCCTTAGCATCTGATTATCTTTTTTTGCAAAAACTGCTGAGGCTGCACTTCCAACTGTCTCAGCTAAAGCTGCTGTAGCACCGCCATGAAGAACACCAGCAGGCTGATGGAGATCTGGAGTCACATTCATTTTAGCAACTAGATAGTTCTCCCCTACTTCAATAAATTCTATGCCAAGTTTAGTGCTTAAGGTTCCTTGATTTCTGGAGTTTACTTTACTTAATACTAGTTCTTTATCCATTTAACGACTACTCTTTGACCTCTTCAAAGTCTACATCTTGTACATCATCACCTTCTGATTTTTTATCCCCGCCTGAAGAAGATTTTTCATCAGTTTGAGATTCTGGATTTTCAGCTTGAGCTTTGTACATTTCTTCAGACGCATTTTTCCAAGCTTCATTTATTTCATTTAATGAAGATTCTATTTTTTCAAGATCCTTAGATTCATGAGCCTTCTTTAATTCTTCTAGAGCTGATTCAATAGGTTTCTTTTTATCGTCTGAAAGTTTATCTCCAAATTCTTTTAACTGTTTCTCAGTTTGAAATATCATTTGGTCTGCACTATTATATTTATCTACTTCATCTTTTGCTTTTTTATCAGCCTCAGCATTTGCCTCAGCATCTTTCTTCATCTTCTCTATTTCCTCTTCTGTTAAACCAGATGAAGCTTCAATCCTTATATCTTGAGACTTATTAGTTGCTTTATCTAATGCACTAACCTTTATAATACCATTTGCATCAATATCAAATGTTACCTCAATTTGAGGAACACCCCTAGGCGCTGGAGGGATTCCATCAAGATGAAACCTACCTATGGTTTTATTATCTTTTGCCATTGGTCTTTCCCCTTGTAATACATGAATTTCCACTGATGGTTGATTATCCGCAGCAGTTGAAAATACTTGAGATTTTTTTGTTGGTATAGTTGTATTTGCTTCAATTAACTTGGTCATAACATCACCCATTGTAGCAATTCCTAATGATAATGGAGTAACATCAAGCAATAAAACATCCTCAACATCTCCCGAAAGCACTCCACCTTGAATTGCAGCTCCTACTGCAACAACCTCATCAGGATTAACACCTTTAGATGGCTTTTTTCCAAATAATTTTTCTACTTCTTTCTGAATGATTGGAATTCTTGTAGACCCTCCTACTAAAATTACCTCATCTATATCTGATTTTGATAAACCTGCATCCTTCATTGCTTTTTTAACTGGCTCTAAAGACCTTTTAACTAAATCATCAGATAGTTTTTCAAACTTAGCCCTTGTAAGAGTAGTAACAATATGCTTAGGGCCAGATGAAGTAGCAGTAACATATGGTAAATTAATTTCAGTCTGAGTTGATGAAGATAATTCAATCTTTGCTTTTTCTGCAGCCTCTTTTAATCTTTGAAGAGCCATAGGATCTTCTCTTAGATCAATTTGTTCTGATTTTTTAAATTCTTCAGCTAAAAGGTCAATTATCACTTGATCAAAATCATCACCACCTAAGTGAGTATCACCATTGGTTGCAAGTACTTCAAATACTCCATCCCCTAGTTCAAGAATTGAAATATCAAAAGTACCACCTCCTAAATCATATACTGCAATTTTTTTATCCTTTCCTCCTTTATCCATTCCATAGGCTAAAGCAGCTGCAGTTGGCTCATTGATAATTCTTTCAACCTTTAATCCTGCAATTTCTCCTGCTTCTTTTGTTGCTTGTCTTTGTGAATCATTAAAATATGCAGGAACTGTAACAACAGCGGAAGTAACAGTCTGCCCAAGATAATCTTCAGCAGTTTTCTTCATTTTCTGAAGAACCATTGCAGATAATTCCTGAGGAGTATATAACCTTCCATCTATATCAACCCTTGGGGTATTGTTATCTCCTTTTGATACTTTATAAGCAACCGTTTTAACTTCTTTAGAAGATTCTGAATACTTATTCCCCATAAACCTCTTTATTGAGGAAATAGTTTTTGTTGGATTTGTTACAGCTTGTCTTTTAGCTGGGTCACCAACCTTGATTTCACCATCTTCAACAAAAGCAACTACAGATGGTGTTGTTCTTTTTCCTTCAGCATTTGGTATAACTACAGGCTCACTACCCTCCATTACAGAGACACATGAATTCGTAGTTCCTAAATCGATTCCTATAATTTTACTCATAATTTTATATTTTTTAAATACTAATGACAAGCATTATGCCAATGCATGTATAGATGACATTATGTCATGTTTGTCATTAATTAATTTACATTACTTTTGTCAAAAAAATTCATGATAAGCCAATCTAAACATGACAGGGTTACAATAAAGGTGCTAGAAGAAATGAAAAGCAACAATGAAAAAATTTCTATGCTTACTTCATATGATTATAGTTTTGCAAAGATAATTGATAGCGCAGGGATTGATATAATATTAGTTGGCGATTCTGCTTCAAATGTTATGGCTGGACATGAAACTACGCTGCCAATTACTTTAGATCAAATGATTTATCATGCAAGCTCAGTTGTTAGAGCTGTAAAAAGAGCATTGGTTGTTGTAGATCTGCCATTTGGAACTTATCAAGCAGATTCTAAAGTAGCATTAAAATCAGCAATAAGAATTATGAAAGAATCAGGAGCACACGCTGTAAAACTAGAAGGCGGTAAACTTGTAAAAGATTCAATAGAAAGAATTCTAAAAGCTGGTATTCCTGTGATGGGCCATTTAGGACTAACTCCACAATCAATCTATAAGTTTGGAACATATAATGTTAGAGCAAAAGAAGAAAAAGAGGCAAAAGTTTTAATAGATGATGCATTATTACTTGAGGAAATTGGTTGTTTTTCTTTAGTCCTTGAAAAAATACCTAACATACTCTCTAAAGAGGTGCTAAACAAAACAAAAATTCCAATTATAGGTATTGGTGCTGGATCAAGTCTAGATGGCCAAGTTCTTGTCTCACATGACATGCTTGGTATGAACAAAGATTTCAGCCCTCGATTCCTTAGAAGATACCTTGATCTAGACTCGTTAATTAGCAATGCTGTTAAAAAATACTCAAAAGATATAAAAAGCGGGAACTTTCCTGATAAGAAAGAACAATATTAAATTGCATCTAGACGACCATAATATCATCTTTGAGGATAATCATCTAATTATTATAAATAAGCCTGCTGGATTATTAGTTCAAGGAGATAATACAGGAGATAAAAGCTTAATTGATTTAGTTAAAGAGTATCTAAAAATTAAATATTCTAAGAAAGGAAATGTGTTCCTAGGATTAGTCAATAGAATTGATAGGCCAACATCTGGAATTGTAATTCTTTCGAAAACCAGCAAAGCACTCTCAAGGATGAACTCTATTTTTAAGAACAGGGAAATTAAAAAGTTATATTGGTGTATTATAAGCAAAAGCTTCCCTAAAGATCATGGGACATTAACTGGATGGTTTAGAAAAAATTCAAAACTAAATAAATCTTTTGTTTACGATAAAAAAGTAAACAATTCAAAGTTAGGTTCGTTAAAATATAAAAAAATTAAAGATTTTAAAAGATATAGCCTATTTGAGGTAAACCTTGAAACAGGTAGACATCATCAAATTAGAACACACTTCTCAAAACTTGGCTATCCAATTGTTGGTGACTTAAAATATGGTGCTAAAAGATCATTGAAAGACGGAAGTATACATCTTCATTCAAGAAGGATTATATTTCAACATCCGATAAAAAAAGTTAAAATCGACCTTATTGCTAAACCTCCTAAGAATGCTTTATGGACTGCTTCTCTTTTCGATTAAGACTAATGGCTTTCTCTCTAATAATATGCCTAAGCGGTTTTGCTTTAATTTTGCTTTCTAGATAAGACAAAACATCCAAGTATAAAAAAGATCTTTTCTCATAAGGATCATCTTCAAACTTTTTAAGCTCTTTATATAAGTTCTTCAAGCTATCTTTTATATCATGAGGGTAAATATTTTCAAGACTTCTAACATATTTTAATAACGCCTTCTGCACTTCATGTAGATCGTTCATTTTTAAAAGGTATTTATATGTATCTCTAATTATTTTATCTAAATGATAATCATATCCCGCTTCATAGTGTGCCATTAAATTTAATATCCTCGTAAAACATTGAAGGTCTTCTCTCATCTTAACATTTTTATCTTTAATGATCTTATCCAGGTAAACTATACATTTTTCATAGTCATCTAAAGCAAAGTACATGCAACCTATTTTATAATAAAGAAGCATGATATGAGTAGGATCAATTAGATCTTTATTTTTTTTGATACCTTCTAAAACATCAGGAATAATATTCAAGCTTTCTTCAAAGTTACCTTCCAAAGCATATAGATTAAACAAATTATTGTATTTATACAAAAAACTCAATGAAGAAGTATTCTGATTTTTTTGGAAATCATTACTTTCAATATTGTTGATTAATTGGATAAGTGTCTTCTTAAATTTTACAGGATACTTTATAAGGGTTAAAGCTTCTAAAAGATAATTAGTTCCCTTTAAATAAAAAACGGGGTGTATATTTATCATTTCAGGATTTTTTTCAAACATAGCAACCCATTTTGAGGCATACTTATAACTAGATAAAAAGTCTTGTGTTATTAAACTATACCAAACCCAAGCTTTATAATAAAGGATTTGCTCCTTAAATCCTAGATTATCAATTTTCATCTTAGGCATTCTAGAATAAAAGAACTTGGTTAATTTTTTATAATCCTCATCACTTTTAACATAACCAACTTTTATAAGCTTTTCATATAATTTTAGAGAGATATTTGAGAGTCTACTTGAAATATCATTCTGTTTTCTCAAATAATCAGATTGAGTTGTCAATTCTTTAGTTCTGTTTGACATACTTCTAGTAATATATTGAGACTCTATAAGCTTTTCAAACTCTACAATTTCATATGCAGAAGTCTTTTCATCATACTTATAGGCAATATTTTTAGCCTTTTCAAGAGCCTTTAAACTTTGTTTATAGAGACCTTTTTGATATAATATAGTAGCAAAATCAATTTGACTTCTGATTTTAAGTCTAATATTTTTATGGACTGGATTTAACCTTAGACTAATTAATATTTGCTTGTATAAATGGGCCTTTAAATTAGATAATTGCTGTTTAGAAACTATACCTTTCTCTAGGATTATTTTCTCATCATAATTATCCATTTTCTCTAATTGATTAAATAAGTTTAAAAACTTTGAATCCTCATTAGAGTGCATTCTTCCAACAAATAATTTGAATTGCCTCTTTTCTGATTTAGTTAATGACTTAACCAAAACAAATAAGTTATCTTTTACATCATTAGTCATTGTATTAAATTTTTATTTAAAATACTGGTTATTAATCTATTAAATCAATTACAAATGTAACGAATATTGTAATAATTAATGGTTTTTTTCATCAAATCTATAGATATGTAATAAATTCGTGTACAAGATGAAAGATCTAGTAAAAATATTTGATACAACATTAAGAGATGGAGAACAAGTACCAGGTTGTAAACTTGATACTAAAGATAAATTAAAGTTAGCTATACATCTTGATAATCTTGGAGTAGATATACTTGAGGCAGGTTTTCCAATCTCTAGTCCTGGTGATTTTGAATCTGTTGTAGAAATTTCAAAAAATATTAAAAACGCATCAGTGTGTGCTTTGAGTAGAGCAAATGAAAAAGATATTGAAGTAGCCGCTGAATCTCTTAGGCATGCAGTAAAACCTAGAATTCATACAGGAATAGGGACTTCTGATATTCATATAAAATACAAATTTAACTCAAACAAAGATTCAATAATTGAATTAGCAAAAAAATCAGTTTCTTATGCCAAAAGATTTGTAGAAGATATAGAGTTCTATGCTGAAGATGCAGGTAGAACTGAAAATGAATTTCTTGCAAAAGTCTGTGAAGAGGTTATTAAATCAGGGGCAACAGTACTTAACATACCTGATACAACTGGCTACTGTTTACCAAGTGAGTATGGGGAAAAGATTAATTTTTTAAAAGAAAATGTGGAAGGGATTAATGATGTAACCATTTCATGTCATTGTCACAATGATCTTGGACTGGCTACTGCAAATTCAATCTCTGGAGTAATCAATGGTGCGCGACAAATAGAGTGTACAATTAATGGTATTGGAGAAAGAGCGGGTAATACTTCTTTAGAAGAGGTTGTAATGATAATGAGACAACATCCTAATCTTAATCTGGATACTAATATAAATTCAAAATTACTTTATAACACAAGTCAAAAAGTTTCAGAATTAATGGGCATGCCTGTTCAACCTAACAAGGCTGTTGTTGGTTCTAATGCTTTTGCACATAGTTCTGGGATTCATCAAGATGGAGTTATAAAGAAAAGGGAGACATATGAAATTATTGATCCTAAAGATGTTGGTGTTGATAAATCTTCTATTATACTAACTGCGAGAAGTGGAAGAGCAGCCCTTGCATATAAGATGAGAGAGATTGGTGTAGAATTAACTAAGGTTCAACTCGACTCTGTTTATCAAGAATTCCTTACTTTAGCTGACATTCAAAAAGAAGTTTCAGAAAAAGATTTACCAATTATTTTAGAAAAACAAAATATTAAGTATGGGTAAGACATTATTTGACAAAGTTTGGGATAATCATGTTATAAGTAAAATTGAAAATGGCCCAGATGTATTATTTATTGATCGTCACTTTATTCATGAAGTAACAAGTCCTGTTGCATTTGTTGGGCTTAAAAGCAGAAATTTAAAAGTTTTATTTCCAGATAAAACTTTTGCGACAGCAGACCATAACACTCCAACTATAAATCAACACTTGCCAATTAAGGATGTATTATCTGCTCAACAAGTAAAAACTTTAGAAAAAAATTGCGAAGAACACGGTATAGATTTTTGGGGACTAGGACATAAAATGAACGGAATTGTCCATGTTATTGGACCAGAAAACGGTATAACTCAACCAGGATTGACTATAGTCTGTGGTGACTCACATACTTCAACTCATGGAGCCTTTGGAGCTATTGCATTTGGAATTGGGACTTCTGAAGTTGAGATGGTTCTTTCATGTCAGTCTATAATGCAGCAAAAGCCAAAAAAAATGAGGATTACTATAGATGGAAAATTAAATGATTTTGTAACTCCAAAGGATGTGGCTATATATATTATTAGCCAACTTTCTTCTTCTGGAGCAACTGGTTATTTTGTTGAATATGCTGGAGATGTATTCAAATCAATGAGTATGGAGGGAAGAATGACTGTTTGTAATTTAAGTATAGAAATGGGTGCTCGAGGAGGAATGATTGCTCCTGACGAAAAGACTTTTGAATACCTTAAGGGTAGAGAATTTTCTCCAAAAGATAAAGAGTGGGATAATGCTATAAAAAACTGGAGTAATTTAAAGTCTGATTCCGATTCAGTTTTTGACAAAGAAATTTCATTTAATGCGAGTGACATTGAGCCTATGATAACATATGGGACAAACCCTGGTATGGCAGTTCCTATTTCAAAAGAAATTCCTGATTTTGATAATTCGGGTTCAGAAGCTTCCTTCTCTAAGTCACTAAAATATATGAATTTCAAAGAAGGTGATGTAATGCTAGGTAAAAAAATTGATTATGTATTTCTAGGAAGCTGTACTAATGGAAGAATTGAAGATTTTAGATCATTTGCAAGTTTAATTAAAGGGAAAAGAAAAGCAGATAGTATTGACGCATGGCTAGTTCCTGGATCTCATAAAGTACTAAAAAGCATAAAAGATGAAGGAATACTTGAAATTTTGGAAAGTTCAGGTTTTAAACTAAGAGAACCAGGATGTTCAGCATGTCTAGCTATGAATGATGATAAAATACCTGCTGGAAAATATGCAGTTAGTACAACCAATAGGAACTTTGAGGGAAGACAAGGTCCAGGAGCAAGAACACTTCTTGCAAGCCCTTTAGTTGCTGCAGCATCTGCAATTACTGGAAAAATAACTGACCCTAGAGAAATTATTTAATATGGCTTACGATAAGTTTAATATAATTAAAAGCTCAGCTGTTCCTTTAAATATAGATAATGTTGACACTGATCAAATAATTCCCGCTAGATATCTTAAAGCAACAGAAAGAAAAGGATTTGGAGATAACCTTTTTAGAGATTGGAGATATAACAGTAATAATGAAATAATTAAGGATTTCCCTCTAAATAATGAAGATTATTCAGGAAGAATTTTAGTTGCTGGTAAAAACTTTGGATGTGGTTCATCGAGAGAGCATGCAGTTTGGGCTATCTATGATTATGGTTTTAGAGCAGTCGTATCAAGTTTCTTTGCTGATATTTTCAAAAACAATTGTTTAAATATAGGTGTCCTTCCTGTTCAAATATCAGAAGATTTTCTAGATGAACTATTCAGTGAAGTAGAAAGAGATAATAATAGTCAATTTGAGATCAACCTTCCGAAACAATCTATTAGTATTATATCAAATGGTCAATCTGAAAATTTTAATATTAGTAAATACAAAAAGGAAAATATGATGAATGGATTTGATGATATTGATTACTTAGTTGACAGAAAGGAAGATATCATTACTTTTGCAAATAAAATTCCTCGATAATGGCTAGGAAAATTATAGAGATAATGGATACAACATTGAGGGATGGCGAACAAACATCTGGGGTATCCTATACTCCTAATGAAAAATTAACTATTGCAAAGTTCCTTATTGATAAGTTAAATATTGATAGAATTGAGGTCGCTTCTGCTAAAGTTTCAGATGGGGAACTTGAATCAGTCAAAAAAATAACTAATTGGGCAAAAAAAAATAAAAAAATTAATTGTATAGAGGTTTTAACTTTTGTAGATAATGGATTGTCTATTGATTGGATATCAAGAGCTAACTGTAAAGTTCAGAATCTACTAACTAAAGGTTCTCTCAATCACTTAAAGTATCAATTAAAAAAAACCCCAAAGGATCACTTTAATGATATCTCTAAAGTATTAAAAAAAGCTAGCGCTAAAAAGATTATTACAAATGTATACCTAGAAGACTGGAGCAATGGTATGAAAAACTCAAAGAAATATGTTTTTGAATACCTAGAATTCTTATATAAACAAAATATCAAAAGATTATTACTCCCTGATACACTTGGAATATTAACTCATTATGAGGTCTATCAATTTATTAATGAAATTAAAAACAAGTTTCCTGACTTTCATATTGACTTTCATGGTCACAATGATTATGATTTAAGTGTAAGTAATGCTATAGAAGCTATAAGGGCTGGATGCGATGGGTTACATCTAACTGTTAATGGAATGGGTGAAAGAGCTGGTAACACTCCGCTTTCAAGTACTATAGCATCAATTAATGATTTTCTTCCTAATTATTATACAAATGTTAATGAAAGTAATTTATATCAGGCAAGTAAAATTGTTTCAACTTTTTCTGGTCAAACAGTATCTTCAAATAAACCTATAGTAGGAGAGAATGTTTTTACTCAAACTGCAGGAATACATGCTGATGGAGATAACAAAAAAGACCTATACCATAATTTAAGCCCTGAAAGGTTTGGGAGAAAAAGAAAATATGCTTTAGGAAAAACCTCTGGAAAAGCAAATATTAAAAATAATCTAGATGAGTTGGGAATTAAACTTTCAGATAAAGAGCTTAAAATGGTTACGTCAAAAGTAATAGAGCTTGGAGATAAGAAAGAAAGAGTAACAATCGAAGATCTTCCATATATAATTAATGATGTTCTTGACTATCCCGAAAAAAATAAAAAAGTGATAATTGATTCTTATGTTCTAACTAGTGCTAAAACACTAAAACCTTCTACTGCGCTATCAATGATAATTGAAAATAAATTATATCAAGAGACTGCATCAGGTGATGGTCAATTTGATGCATTTATGAATGCATTAAAAAGCATATATAAAAGTATTGGCTTAAAGCTTCCTAAATTAATTGATTACTCTGTAAGGATACCTCCTGGAAGTGATTCTGACGCACTTTGCGAAACAACAATTACTTGGAATTCAGGAAAAAAGAAATTTAAAACCAGAGGTCTTGACTCTGATCAGACTGTTGCTGCAATAAAGGCAACAGAAAAAATGCTAAACATATAATAAAATGGAATTAAATATAGCTGTTTTACCTGGAGATGGCATAGGACCTGAAGTAACAAATGAAGCAATTAAAGTTTTAGACATTATATCTAAAAAGTTTAATCATAAAGTTAATCTTTCAGAAGGATTAGTTGGTGCAATTGCAATTGACAAAACAGGTAATCCTTATCCTAATGAAACACATAAAATCTGCGAAAAATCTGACGCAGTCCTATTTGGAGCAATAGGAGATCCAAAATATGACAATGACCCTACTGCAAAAGTTAGACCAGAGCAAGGTTTACTTCAAATGCGTAAAAAACTTGGGCTATATGCAAATTTACGTCCTACTATTGTTTTTGAATCACTCATTGACAACTCACCATTAAAAAAAGACAGAATAGTGGATACAGACCTAATTTTTGTCAGAGAATTAACTGGAGGTATCTATTTTGGAGAAAGAGGAAGAAAGGATCATGGAAACTCTGCATATGATACATGTGAATATAATAGAAATGAAGTTGAGAGAATTGCTCAATTAGGATTTGAAATGGCCCTTAAAAGAAAAGGAAAACTATGTTGTGTTGATAAGGCAAATGTTCTTGAAACATCTAGACTATGGAGAGAAACAGTTCAGAATATGGAATCAAGTTATTCCAATGTAGAAGTAACTTACGAATTTGTTGATGCAGTTGCAATGAGATTAATCCAATGGCCTAGCGAATATGATGTGCTAGTTACAAGTAATTTATTTGGTGATATTCTAACAGATGAGGCATCGGTAATCTCTGGCTCAATGGGATTAATGCCATCAGCATCAATCGGATCAAATAATGCTCTATATGAGCCAATTCATGGTTCATATCCTGAAGCTGCTGGAAAAAATATTGCAAATCCTCTTGGGTCCATTCTTTCTCTAGCTATGATGTTTGAACATTCATTTAGTTTAGAGGAAGAATCAAAGATTATCAAGAAAGCTGTAGATAATTCATTGAAAGAAAAGATAACTACAAAAGATATTTCAGGGAATAATAAACCCCATACTACAACTGATGTAGGTAATTTTATCAGTGACTATATTAATTCTTAATTAAAGCAAGTAATCTGTTGAAATAAAGTTTGAATCTTTAGAATCTAAAAGATTTTTCAATAATTTATTGTTTCCAACATTATCTTTTGATGCTACAAAAGTTCTTATAGAAAATGCTCTAAGTGCGTCATGAACACTCAATGTAATAACTGCTGAATTCTTTCTACCAGTAAAAGGATAAATATCAGGTCCTCTTTGACATGCACTATTAATATTTACCCTACAGACAAGATTAACAAGAGTATCAATAAGTGGACCTATTTTTTTTGTATCATTTCCAAATAAGCTCACTTGTTGTCCATATTCTGATTTTGCCATATCGTCTAACGGTTCAGAAATTTCCTTAAAAGGAATAATTGGAATTACTGGACCAAATTGCTCTTCTTCATAAACTCTCATATCTTGATTTACAGGATATAGAACTGCAGGATAGCAATAATTATTTGACATTTCACCTCCCTTTTGGTTGATAACATCAGCACCTTTGCTTTTCGCATCATCAATCAATTCCTGAATATATTTAGGTTTTCCAGGTTCTGGTAAAGGAGTTAGAAAAACATCTTTCTCCCATGGTAATCCAAACTTTAATTCATCTACAGCTTTAGAGAAGAGTTTATTAAAGTCGTCCACAATTGATTCATGAACATATAAAACTTTTAATGCAGTACACCTTTGACCATTATACGAGAGTGTTCCTGAGATACATTCTTTAATTGCTAAATTAAGATCTGCTCCTGGCAGAACAATAGCAGGATTCTTTGCTTCTAGTCCCAGAACAAGTCTTAATCTGTTTTTATTTGGATGCTCATCCTGCAATGAAACAGCTGAAGAACTGTGGCCTATAAGGGCAAGCACATCAACAAAACCACTTTGCATTATTGGAGGACATATTTTTCTTCCTCTTCCAAAAAGAATATTTACAACTCCAGGAGGGAAACATTCTTTAAATGCATTTAACAATGGGGTAATTAGAAGGACACCGTGTTTAGCTGGTTTAAAAATAGTTACGTTACCCATTATAATAGCTGGTATCAACAAACAAAATGTTTCATTAAGCGGGTAATTGTAAGGTCCAAGACATAAAACAACACCCAAGGGACCTCTTCTTATATGAGCATGGATTCCAGAGTCTTTTTCAAATTTAGCTGAAGATCTATCAATCTTTTTATATTCTTCAATCGTATCATAAATATAATCAACTGTTCTGTCAAATTCTTTTTCTGAATCAGCTAAGGTTTTTCCTATCTCCCACATTAATAATTTTACTATAATATCTCTGTGTTTGCTCATTTTATCAGCAAATCTCTTCATGCATTTTAGTCTATCATATACCTTCATTGTTGGCCATTTTCCTTGACCTCTTCCAAAAGCTTTTTTTGCAGATTCTAAGGCCTCTAGCGCAGATTCAGAGGACATATCAGGTATAGAACCAAGTAATGTTGGTTCGTTATTTTCATTCATAATTGACGAAAAAACATCAGATCTTGGACCGTCCCAGTTCTTTAACTCACCATCAACTAGATATTTAGAAAAATCTATTTTATCAACTTTAAATTCGTTTGGTATCATTTTATTTGGGGCTAAATTTTAATAAATATTTTTCATAGTAGTCATATGCTGTCTAAGTTCTGAACCAATTTTTTCAATTGAATGCTCTCTTATATTATCACTTATGACTTTTAATCTTTCATCATCAACTGCACTATTACTCTTGCTTAAAGCATCTGTTCCAATTATATCAGAATCAACATTACTAAAAAAGTCTTTTAATAGTGGAATTGCATCATTATTAAATAAATAACAACCATATTCTGCAGTATCAGATATTATATTATTCATCTCATATAGTTTTTTTCTTGCTACTAGATTAGCGATTAGAGGGAGCTCATGTAGTGACTCATAATAAGCAGACTCCTCTTTAATTCCATTATTGACCATAATTTCATAGGCTAATTCAACACCTGCTTTAATAAAAGCAATCATTAAAATACCATTATCAAAGTATTCTTGTTCTTCAATGTTTTGGTCAGTTGAAGATGTTTTTTCAAATACTGTTTGACTCGTTTCTTCTCTCCAATTTAATAATTCATTATCATCATTCTCCCAATCTCTCATCATAGTAGTCGAGAAACTTCCTGAAAGAATGTTTTCCATATGCTTCTTAAATAGAGGTGTTAATATCTCTTTTAGTTCTTCAGATAAATCATATGCTTTAATTTTAGCAATATTGGTTAATCTATCCATCATTTTTGTGATACCACCATGTTTTAATGCTTCGGTAATAGTTTCCCATCCGTTCTGGACTAGTTTTGAAGCATATTTTGGTTCAATTCCTAATTCCAACATTCTGTTGAACGATAGTATTGAACCGGTTTGAAGCATTCCACATAGAATAGTCTGCTCACCCATTAGGTCAGATTTTACTTCTGCTACAAATGAAGATTCAAGAACTCCTGCCTTGTGAGATCCTAATGATACTGCATAAGCTTTGGATGCAGATAAACCAATATTTCTGTAGTCATTATCAGGATGCACTGCAATCAAAGTAGGCACTCCAAATCCTCTCAAATATTCTTCTCTAACCTCTGAACCAGGAGATTTTGGCGCAACCATTATTACAGTTATATCATCTCTAACTTCCATCCCTTCTTCCACTATATTAAATCCATGGGAATAAGAAAGTATAGAATCTTTTTTCATTAAAGGCATCAATTTATTAACAACAGGAGTATGATTTTTATCTGGTGTTAGGTTTATAACTAAGTCAGCAATAGGAATCATATTATCAAAATTTCCAACATTAAAATTATTTTGAGTCGCGTTAAGAAAGGATTGTCTTTTAGAGTCAATTGATGATTGTCTTAACGCATAAGAGATATCTAATCCTGAATCTCGCATATTTAGCCCTTGATGAAGTCCTTGGGCTCCACAACCAACAATGACTATTTTTTTTTCTTTTAAAAAAGAGACTCCATCACTGAATTCTGAAGAATCCATAAACCTACATTTTCCTAACTGAATTTTCTTTTCTTCCGGTGATAACTTGTTAAAATAATTTGTCATTTCTTTTTCTTTTTTTGATTTTTAAATTTATTTAAAATTTCTGATATACCCATCTTAGATTTAGTTACAGCAATCCTCCCTGATCTTGTAAATTGTAGCAAACCATATGGAGCCAGATCATTATAGAGTTTATCTGTTTCATGCCTAAAACCTGTTTTTTCGATTACAAAAAATTTAGGATTTACTGTTATTATCCTAGCATTTGATTCTTTAATAGATTTCTGGATATGCCTTTCCTCAAAGAGAGAGTTTGATTTAACTTTATAAAGAGCAGTTTCTTGAAATATAGTTTCTTCATCAGTATGATAAAATGCTTTAATTACATCAACCTGTTTTTCAATCTGCTTAATAACCTTTTCAATTCCACTTTCAGTCATTTCAACAACAATTATAAATCTAAAAACATTTTCAATTTCACATTCTGATGTTGTAAAACTTTCAATATTTATATGTCTTTTTAAAAAGATGGCAGAAATTCTGTTTAATAATCCAACATTATTCTCTGTATAAATTGAAACTGTATATTGTATCTTTTTCTCCATTTTATTCTAGTCTTATGTCAGAAACTGAAGCTCCTGATGGTATCATAGGAAAAACATTATCTTCCTTTTCAACACATATTTCAAGAACAAATGGTTTCTTTGATTCTATCATCCTTTTAACTGCAGGCTCAAGGTCTGATCTGCTCTCAACCCTTTCTGAATCTAAGAAATAAGCTTTAGCTATAGAAACAAAGTCTGGGTTAACCATCTCAGTTGAAGCATATCGTTTATCAAAAAATAATTGCTGCCATTGTCTTACCATTCCAAGAAAATCATTATTTAAAATTACTATTTTAACAGGTAATTGAAGTTGAAATATTGTACCTAATTCTTGAATAGTCATCTGATATCCACCGTCACCTATTACAGCTACTACTTCCCTTTTAGGTGCACCCATCTTAGCTCCTATAGCAGCTGGAAGGGCAAAGCCCATTGTACCTAATCCTCCTGAAGTAATATTACTTTTAGAATCAATGAAGTTAGCATATCTACAAGCTACCATTTGATGCTGACCGACATCAGTAACAATTATAGCTTTTCCTTTTGTAAACTTATTAATAGCAATTATAGACTCGCCCATTGTTAACCCTTTTTTCTTTGGAGAAAGATCACTTTTAATTACTTTTTTAAACTCTTTTTTCATTAACTCATCGAATTTATTCACCCATGTTTTATATGATTTTTCTTTTATATTTCTTGTAAGCATTCTTAATGAATCCTTACAGTTTCCAACAACAGGAACATCTACTTTAATATTTTTATTGACTTCTGCTGGATCAATTTCCAAATGAATAATCTTTGCTTGTTTAGCATATGTTGAAGTATCACCAGTAACACGATCATCAAATCTCATTCCAATTGCAATTAATAAATCACATTTATTAGTTAAAATATTAGGTCCATAATTTCCATGCATACCAACCATTCCAACATTTAATTCATGCGATGTAGGAATAGCTGAAGCACCTAATATTGTCCAAGCTGCAGGAATTCCACTTTTTTCAACAAAATTCTTAAATTCTTTTTCTGCATTTCCAAGAATAACACCTTGACCCCAAACAATTAATGGGTTTTTTGCATTATTAATAAGTTCAGCTGCCTCTAATATTTTATTTTTATCAATCTTAGGCACTGGACTATAGCTTCTAATACCAACACATTTCTTATACTTAAAATCAAGCATTTCAATTTGAGCATTTTTCGTAATATCAATTAATACTGGCCCAGGTCTTCCAGATTTAGCTATATAAAATGCTTTTGCAATTACATCAGGTACTTCAGAAGCTTTAGTAATCTGATAGCTCCATTTTGTCACAGGCATTGAGATACCAATAATATCAGTTTCTTGAAATGCATCAGAACCTAGTAAATGAGCTGGAACCTGACCAGTAATACAAACTATTGGTGTTGAATCAATCTGAGCATCAGCAATTCCTGTAACCAAGTTAGTAGCTCCTGGACCTGAAGTAGCTATTGCTACACCAACTCTTCCAGAAGATCTCGCATACCCTTGGGCTGCATGGACAGCTCCCTGCTCATGTCTAGTTAATACATGATTAACTTTATGTTGAAATTTAAAGAATTCATCATATACTGGCATTATAGCTCCACCAGGGTATCCATAAACAAGATCAATATTCTCTTTAATTAATGACTTAATTACTGCCTCTGCACCAGATATTTTTTTGTTTTTTTTCATTTTACCCATCTGTTACACATCCCTTAGATGCATTTGAAACTGATTTAACATATTTATATAAAATTCCTTGATTTATTTTTAAATCTGGTTTTTTCCATTTTTTTCTTCTTTCTCCTATCTCATTATCAGAAATATCAACACTAATAACGTTATTTTTTGAATCAATTGTTATAATATCTCCATCTTCTACTAATGCAATTGTTCCTCCTTCAAAAGCTTCAGGAACAATATGTCCAACTACAAAACCATGAGTTCCTCCAGAGAATCTTCCATCTGTAATTAAAGCAACATCATTTCCTAAGCCTGCCCCCATTATAGCTGATGTTGGTTTGAGCATTTCAGGCATTCCAGGACCACCTTTAGGTCCTTCGTATCTGATAACTACTACTTCACCCTTGTTAACTTTTGAATTTTGGATTGCATCTATCGTTTCAAATTCACTATTAAATACTTTTGCAGGACCTGAAAAAACTAATCCTTCCTTTCCAGTAATTTTTGCAACTGAACCTTCTTTTGCAAGATTTCCTTTTAATATTTGAATGTGTCCGGTTTCCTTAATAGGTTTAGATAAAGGGAAAATAACATCGTTAGAGAAGTCTAAACTTTTAACATCTGATAAGTTCTCTTCAATAGTTTTACCTGTTACGGTTAAACAATCTCCATATATCATTTTATTTTCAAGCATATATTTTAAGACACTTGGTATCCCACCTATTTCATGTAAATCTTTCATTAAATATTTTCCACTTGGCTTTAAGTTTGCAAGAAAAGGAGTTGAGTCACTAATTTTTTGAAAATAATCAATTGAAACATCTATATTAGCAGCTTTTGCAATTGCAAGAAAATGTAAAACTGCATTTGTTGACCCACCAAGAACTGTAACTAACCTTAAAGCATTTTCAAGAGATTTAAGTGTAACTATATCTAAGGGCTTAATGTCATTCTCTATCAATGATTTTATTGAATCCCCTATCTCTTTGCATTCATCAATTTTATTCTGACTTGTAGCTGGATTAGAAGAATTATATGGCAATGACATGCCAAGAGCTTCTATAGCTGAAGCCATAGTATTTGCAGTATACATTCCTCCACAAGCTCCAGGACCTGGACATGCATTCTTAATAACATTTTTAAATTCAACCTCATCTATTTGTCCAGCTACTTTTTCTCCCCAAGCTTCAAATGCAGATACTACATCTAGTTCTTTATCTTTATAACATCCTGGATCTATTGTTCCACCATATACCAAAATACTAGGCCTATTTAGTCTTAACATTGCCATTAAAGCGCCAGGCATGTTCTTATCACATCCAACTACAGTCACAAGCCCATCATATGACATCCCTTGAACAACAGTTTCAATAGAGTCTGCTATTATATCTCTTGAAGGAAGTGAATATCTCATCCCTAGAGTACCCATAGATATACCGTCACTAACACCAATGGTGTTAAAAATTAATCCTACTATTTCTGAGTTATTTATACTTGTTTTTATATGGCTAGACAAATCATTTAGATGCATATTACAAGGATTTCCTTCATACCCTGTACTTGCAATACCAACAAAGGGTTTTGTGAAATCGTCATCTGTCAAACCAATAGCATGCAGCATAGCTTGAGCAGCTGGTTGAGAAGGATCTTGAGTTACGTTTTTACTATATTTATTAAGCATCTTTCTTTATATAGTTCTAAATTATAAATCAATACACTACTTGTAAAATCAAATAAGGTATATTAATTACATTCAATTGTGAGTTAGCGCTATTAAATATCTGTATGATAAGCATTTACATCGTTTTATTTCTTATAGCCAAATAAATATTTTAAATTTCTAAAGTTTTAAAGGTACATAAATTATAAATTTGCATTCTATGGACGAATCAAAAATCAATGATATAATTAATTCTCAAAAAGATTTCTTAGATTCCAATTCTAATAGTATCAATTCGAGAATCTTACTTTTAAAAAAGTTACTAATTAACATTAAATTATTTGAAGAAGAAATTTATGAAGCTCTTTCTAAAGATCTTAATAAAGCAAAATTTGAATCTTTTCTAACAGAGATTCTTCTTGTAGAAAAAGAAATTAAACTTTTTATAAAAAAAATAAATAAATGGTCAAAAGACAAAAAAGTAAAAGCATCGATATTAAACTTTCCTTCAAGAAATTATCTTAAGCCAGAGCCATATGGAAGAGTTCTTATTATAACTCCATGGAACTACCCATTTCAACTGTCTTTAACGCCTTTAATTGGCGCCTTTAGCTCAGGAAATACTGTTGTAATTAAACCTTCTGAATTGGCACCCAATACATCATCTGTCTTAAGTAAGTTAATCAAAGAAACTTTTCCAGAAAATATTGTTTCAGTTATTGAGGGAGATGCTGAAGTATCAAAAAACTTATTATCTAAAAAGTGGAATTATATTTTTTTTACTGGAAGCACAAGAGTTGGAAAAATTGTAGCAAGTGAAGCTGCAAAAAATTTAACCCCTATAACACTTGAACTAGGAGGGAAAAGCCCATGTATAATTGATAAAGATGTAAATATTGAAAAGGCAGCTAAAAGAATTGTATCTGGTAAATTTATTAACTGTGGACAAACTTGTATAGCTCCAGATTATATCTTAGTTAATGATAAAATAAAATCTAAGCTTATTAAGCATCTTAAAATAGAAATTCTTAAAACATATGGTAATAAACCTAATCAATCAAATAATTATGGAAGAATAATTAGTAGAAATCATTTAGATAGATTAACTAACATAATTGCTGGTCAGAATATAGTCTTTGGTGGTCATTCAAATAAAGAAGATAAGTATATTGAACCAACATTAATTATGGATCCTGATATTAACTCAGCAATTATGTCAGAAGAAATATTTGGCCCTATTCTCCCCGTAATATCTTATAATGATTTAAGTGAAGTTGAAAAGATAATATTAAAGAACCCAAATCCCTTGGCATTTTATATTTTTTCAAATAACAAGAAGTTTATAAATCATTTAATTAATAATTTTTCTTTTGGAGGATGTGTTATAAATGACACTCTTATTCATTATATTAATTCAAATCTTCCATTTGGAGGAATTGGAAATAGTGGAATGGGAGCTTATAGAGGTAAGCATAGCTTTGATACATTTTCTCATTACAAACCTGTTCTAAAGAAACAATCATTTTTTTTAGATAATCTCAGATTTGGGCCACATCCAGAATCATTTAATACGTTAAAGAAACTATTACGCAAATTTTAAAAAATGGAAAAAACTGTATCTGAAGCTATAAAATATAGAAGATCTGTAAGGAGATTTGATAAAAACATAGAGATAGATGATAACATTGTAAAAAAATGTATTGAAAATGCAGTTCTTGCTCCAACAAGTAGTAATCTTCAATTATGGGAATTTTATCATATTATAGATAAAGATTTACTTAAAAAAATCTCTAAATCTTGTTTTAATCAACCAGCAGCTAGAACTGCAAAGCAAATTGTCATTACAGTTGTAAGAAAAGACTTATGGAGAGACAGGGCTAAAGACAATATAAAGTTTCAAGAATCAAATAAAGAGAGTATGAGTGAGCGTGAATATAAATTAGTTATGAAATATTATAAGACTGCAATTCCTTTAGCTTATAAAAACTTTCTCGGGATATCAAGCTATATTAAATATCTATACGCTTGGTTTATAGGATTATTTAGAGTTATGTATAGACAATTAAGAACATCTGACATGAGAATAGTTGCCCATAAAACTGCTGGGCTTGCATCTCAGAACTTTATGATTAGCATGGCTGGTTTTAATTATGATACCTGTCCTATGGAGGGTTTTGACTCTATAAGGGTAAAAAAAATATTAAAGCTCAATAGATCTGCAGAGATAAATATGATAATTGGATGTGGTATAAGAACATCTAAAGGGGTTTATGGAAAAAGATTTAGAATCCCATTTGATAAAGTTTATAAAAAAAGATAATTGGTAAACTATTTTATTGACTCAGAAATAGAAGAATTTAACCAACTCTCAAACTTTTTTTCTGAAACGTATTGTATAGGTTCGCTCAAAATTTCTCCTGTTGGCTTCATTGCAACATAATATGGTTGAGAAGCATTTTCGAAATTTAATAATTGAAAGGCAGACCATTTTTGCCCAATTGTATTAACATATTGGGTTTTGCCAAGAGTGTTAATGTATTTAAATTTATCATTATAATCTAGCTCTGATCTATCATCTACGTATAAAGATATAATTACAAATTCATTATCTAATAGATTATAAATATTTGGTTTAGACCAGACATTTTCTTCCATTCTTCTACAATTAGCACATGCCCACCCAGTAAAATCTAGTAAAACTAGTTTTTGATTTTCTAATGCGTAGCTTCTACCCTCTTCAAAACTCTTATAACAATTTAATCCAAGAGGGCATTGGTTTTCAGAACTTTTAATTGTATAAAAATCAGGAGGAAGAATTCCGCTTAAGAATCTTACATTACTGTTATTATATAACCCTGAAATTAGATATATTGAAAATATAAGTGATACTAATCCAGTTAAGCTTTTAAAATTGAATTTAGATTTATTCATAGATGATTTAAAGTGATAAAAAGCAAGTGATAGAAATATTAATACCCATATCAAAATAAAAACTTCTCTTTTAATAATACCCCAACCCCCAACTAAATCAGCATTTGAAAGGAATTTTAATGCAAGTGCTAATTCTAAAAAACCTAATGTGACTTTTAACTTAGTTAGCCAATATCCTGAATTTGGTATTACTGATAAGTATCTAGGATAAAAAGCTAGTAGTGTAAAAGGTAGTCCTAAAGAAACTCCAAATCCAAGCATTCCAATACTTAACTGCATTGCTCCTGATTCAGAGCCAGAAAGTGAACCAACCAGTAATGAACCTAATATTGGACCAGTACAAGAAAATGAAACCAATGCCAAAGTCAGGGACATGAAAAATATCCCTATTATACCTCCCTTTGAAGATTTTGAATCAGATTTATTTATTATCGAATTTGGTAAAGTAATATCAAAATAACCAAAGAAAGAGATTGCAAAAATTATAAATAAAATAAAGAAAATTATGTTAACATATATATTCGTTGAAATTGCATTAAGAATATTAGGGTTTAAACTATCAAATACATGAAAGGGAAGACTTAAACCTAGATAGATTAAGATAATAAAAAGGCCATATAAAGATGCAGATTTTAAACTTCCATATTTTAATTTTTCATGATCTAAAAAGTATGAAACTGTTAGAGGTATCATTGGAAAAACACATGGGGTTAATAGAGCTAAAAACCCTGCAATTAATCCGAATATAAATATTTCAATATAATTTATTGAGTTAGAAAAATTACTTTTTACAAATTCAGTTCTAGTGAAGTTAAACTTTAGTTTGTTATACTTGTCTATATCTTCAAGGGTAACATTATCGTCAAATTTTAATTTTTTATTTGGATTAATTGGAATATTAAATGTTTCATTTCTAAAAACACATAGTTCATCATCACATGATGAGTAAATAATTTCAAGTTTAAATGATTCTAAATTAAGATCCTGAAGATCTATTATCTTACTAAAACTTGCATTGTTATTAAAATATGGAAGGTCCATATCAAATACGTTATCATAGCCTACAATAGGTTTACTCTCATCAAATTTTTCTTTTATATCAGAACTTAAATTAGGTGTTAGAAAAACAAATTCTGTAGCAGTACCTTCAACTGGAGAATACTGAGAGTAGAGCTTCCAACCTTCAATTATCTCAGCATCTAAAGTTAAATTATATTGATTACTATCAATCTTAGTTAGTTCATATTTCCAGCTGACAGGTTCTTCAGATTGAAATGAAAAAGAAAGGAAAGAGAATAAAAAAGCTAGAATTTTTATCATCATTTAATTTTACTAATAATTAAATTATTTTTCTGTTTAGTCATATTATAATTTGCTGAAGATATTTGTTTTCCTGAATCTGAATCAAACAGCTTCATAACCTCTTTATAATTAAATTCAAAATCTTTATATAGCTCATGTATATAAAACTCTATTGGGTCCAAATCTTTAAGTAAACCTATATTAGTAATTATATTTTCTCCTTCGTATACAAAAACTCTGTCTCTTACTTTAGAAATAACCTTTTTAACAAATATCTTAGTTGAGTTTAAGTTTTCAATTGTTGTTTTAAATTTTAACAAAATATTATCATCATCTGATTTCAGGTATGGTATAACAGAATGTCTTATCTTATTTCTTAAATAATCTTCTTTATCATTAGATGAATCTTCCCTATAGTTTATTTTGTTTACTTTAGAATACTCTTTAATTTGATCTTTAGAGCTCATTAATAGTGGTCTAATAATTTTATTAATCTTGTCTGGAATACCAACCAAACCATCAATTCCAGTTCCTCTAATTGAATTAATTATAAATGTTTCTAATTGATCATCAATATGGTGTGCTGTTACAATAAAATCATGTTTCTCTTTATCAATTAATTCCCTAAACCACTCATATCTAAGTTCTCTAGCTCCCATTTGAATAGTTAATTTATTGTTTTTACAATAATCTTCAGTACTAAACTTTTTATTATAAAGCTTGATATCTTTTTCTGAGCACCATTTATTTATAAACAGTTCATCATCATCACTCTCTTTTCCTCTTAGTTGAAAATTACAGTGAGCAATAGAAAAATTTAAATTGTTGATTAAAAATAAATTGGCTAAAACCATACTATCTAAACCACCACTAATTGCAAGTACAAAATTACATTCCTTATGAGGATTGATTTCAGCTAAAAATAATTGTTCTATTGTTTTTGACACTATACAAAATTAAAGAAACTTTTAGTCAAATAACTATATTCATATATCATACTTAAGTATTTTTGTTCTAAACTTGTATAAAGAAAAAAAATTGAAAGAGTCTATAAAAAAGAACTTACCATTATCAGTAGCAATTTTACCTCTTGTATTTTTGGTAACACTATTATCATTCAATTTATATGCAAATGTATTTATTTACGATGCAGATCCACTTGCTGGATCTAGCCAGTTTATTTTAATACTAAGTGGTGCTTTTGCAACAATGATAGGGATGAGATACAATGTTTCATATAAGGAAGTAATAAATAGTATTTCAAATAGTATAAAATCAATTACTCCTGCCTTAATAATACTTTTATGGGTAGGGGCATTAGCTGGAACCTGGATGATAAGCGGTATTATTCCTTCTATGGTTTATTATGGATTAAAATTACTTGATCCCAATATATTCCTTCCTGCCTGTATAGTTATTTGTTCAATTATATCAATTGCAACTGGAAGTAGCTGGACAACTTCAGCTACTGTAGGAATAGCTCTTGTTGGAATTGGTAAGGCATTAGGAATACCGGCTGGAATGGTTGGAGGAGCTGTAATTGCTGGAGCATATTTTGGAGATAAACTATCTCCACTTAGTGATACTACAAACCTAGCAGCAGCTGTTACTAAAGTTGATCTTTTTAAACATATAAGATATTTAACATATACTACTGTCCCAAGTATTTCAATAACTTTAATTGTTTTTATTATTCTTGGGATTTTACAATCATCCGATGGAGTTACTGATAATTCCTTTTTAATTGATACAATTTACAATACTTTTAATATCTCATTAATTCTTTTTATAGTCCCTATAATTGTTATTATTATGATTGTAAAAAAAACACCTCCAATAAGAGCTCTAACAATTGGAACACTTTTAGGCGCATTGTTTGCTGTTATTTTTCAACCACAAATAATTTTAGAACTTTCTAACTCTTCAAATATGACAATTATAGGTTCTTATAAAGTTCTTGTAGATACAATAACTGGAAGTGTTAGCATCCCAACAGATAGTGAAATATTAAATGATTTATTTTCAACTGGTGGGATGATAGGTATGCTAAACACTATTTTTCTTGTAATGGCAACTATGATGTTTGGAGGGGCGATGGATGCAATAGGATCAATTAAGACAATTAGTAGAGCATTATTAAACTGGGCGGATAGTGTATTTAAATTATTTGCTAGTACTGTTGCATCTTGTTTAGCATTAAACTTGACAGCTTCTGACCAGTACTTAACAATTGTTGTATCAGGTAAGATGTTTGATAAAGCATATAAGGACAAAAACCTTGCTCCTGAGAACTTAAGTAGAACTCTAGAAGACTCTGCAACTGTTACATCTGCTCTGATACCATGGAACTCATGTGGAGCATATCATTCTTCTGTTTTAGGTGTAGGTGTAGGAGAATACTTTATTTATGCAATTTTTAATTGGATTAGCCCATTTATGACTTTAATATATGCTGGTCTTAGAATAAAAATCAGGACTTTAACTGATAAAAATTAATTTTCTTAATACATATTTGTATTTTTACTTAACAAACTTCTTATGGCTAAGAAAAAAAAGAATAATAAAAGCAAACTCAAGGTCTTAATAGGTTTTCTTTTATTATTTATCTCTCTAATATTAATTATATCATTCATCTCATACTTTCTTAATTGGAAAGTTGATCAAAGTAATATTTCAGAGATTTTAGATAGAAGCGTTAAAACAGAAAATTATCTAGGTAAAATAGGAGCAACACTAAGTCACCTATTTATTTATCAATTATTTGGAGTTGCAAGCTTTATTATCCCCATAATACTATGTATAACATCTTATTATTTATTATTAGAAAAAAAGCTATTTAGATTAGTTGGGAGTTGGACATGGGCTATAATATATATACTATGGATCTCGACATTTACAGGATATATTCAAAACATCTCCTATATTCCATCTGGAGTTGTAGGATATGAAATTAACATGTTCCTTATTGATTATATTGGTGATATTGGAATAGCTCTTTTACTAATTTTCTCAGGATTGAGTTTCATAGTAATTAAATTAAACATTACACCGAAAAAGTCAATTGATCTTATAAAAAATTTATTTAAAGCAAAAGAAATAGGTCCAAACGAGGAAATATTAGGATCTGAAAATCAAGAAAATAATTTTATTGAGAATTCTGATGAAGATATACCAGTAGAGATTCAAGATGAAGTAGCAGTTGAAGTTCAAGATAAAATAGAAGAAACTAAATCTGATACTAATAACATATTTTTTGATCCAAAGCTAGATTTAAGTAATTACAAAAAGCCAAATTTTGATTTATTAAATGACTATGGAGATGGCACAATTAAAATTGATCAAGATGAATTGGACTCTAATAAAAACAAGATAGTTGATACTTTAAAGAATTATAATATAGGTATAAAACAAATTAAGGCAACCATTGGCCCAACTGTAACATTATATGAAATTATACCTGATGCTGGAGTAAGAATTTCTAAAATAAAAAATCTTGAAGATGACATTGCATTATCGTTATCTGCTTTAGGAATTAGGATAATAGCTCCTATACCTGGAAAAGGGACAATTGGAATTGAGGTCCCAAATCAAAAAAAGTCTATTGTATCTATGAAATCCTTGCTTTCTTCTAAGAGATTTACTGAAGCTGAAATGGAACTACCAATTGCTATTGGAAAGACAATTAGCAATGAATCATTTGTTGTTGACCTAACAAAAATGCCTCATCTGTTAATTGCAGGAGCAACAGGTCAAGGAAAATCTGTAGGTATTAATGCTATTTTATGCTCTATTTTATATAAAAAGCATCCAGCTGAAGTGAAATTTGTTTTAGTTGATCCTAAAAAAATTGAATTGTCTATATATAATAAAATTGAAAAACATTATCTAGCCAAGCTTCCTGATTCAGACAATGCCATAATAATTAATAATGATAAGGTTATTAATACACTAAATTCATTATGTAGAGAGATGGACAAAAGATATGAGTTATTAAAAAATGCTATGACTAGAAATATAAAGGAATATAACTCAAAGTTTGTGTCGAAAGCTTTAAATCCAGAAGAAGGACATGTTTTCTTACCATATATAGTATTGGTAATTGATGAATTTGCAGATTTAATCATGACCTCTGGTAAAGAAATTGAAACTCCATTGGCTAGATTAGCCCAACTATCAAGAGCTGTTGGGATTCATCTTGTTATTGCTACTCAAAGACCTTCAGTTAATGTTATAACTGGGTTAATAAAAGCTAACTTTCCAGCAAGGATTGCTTATAGGGTAACCTCAAAAATTGATTCTAGAACAATACTTGATACAGGTGGAGCTGAACAGCTAATTGGACGCGGTGATTCACTTTACTCACAGTCAAATACTCTAACAAGAATTCAATGTGGTTTTATAGATACCCCAGAAGTAGAGAGAGTGTCTGAATTTATTGGTTCTCAAATAGGATACCCTAGCGCCTATGAGCTTCCTGAATTCTCAAAAGATGAAAGTTCAAACCCTGAATCTGTATCTGGAGAAAGAGATCCTATGTTTAACGACGCTGCAAGAGTAATTGTTTCTCATCAACAAGGCTCAGCATCTCTTTTACAGAGAAAATTAAAACTCGGATATAACAGGGCTGGAAGAATAATTGACCAAATGGAAGAGGCAGGGATAGTTGGTCCGTTTGAAGGAAGTAAAGCTAGACAAGTATTTGTGTCAGATTTGAATTCACTAGAAGATATACTTAATTAGAAAAAAGAAATTTATGGACATTAAATTGAAAATTCTAGATAAATATATTATAAAGTCTTATTTTTCAAGACTTATCGGGGTTTTTGCAATATGTTTTATAATTTTTATTATTCAAACATTCTGGCTTTATGTAGATGAGTTAGCGGGCAAGGGTCTAGACATATTTACTATTGGAAAATTCTTTGTTTACTTCTCTCCTAAATTAGTTCCCTTAGTTTTACCTCTATCAATACTATTAGCATCTTTAATGACTTATGGAACGCTTTCAGAAAATTCTGAATTTATTGCAATGAAGTCAAACGGAATCTCTATAATTAGGACTATGGTGGCACTATTAGTTTTCCATTTATTTCTTGGGGTTGGAGCATTTTATTTTTCAAACCATGTTGTAACATATGGTGAACTAAAGTCTTATAATCTTAGAAAGAACCTTGCTAAACTTAAACCAACCTTGGCTATAAGAGAAGGGATCTTCAATGATATAGGTGACATGAATATAAAGGTTAACAGAAAGTATGGAGATAATGAGCAATATTTAGAAGATATAATTCTACACAAAATAAATTTAGATGATGAAATAAACAGAATAGTTATAAAAGCTGAGTCGGGAGAAATTACAAGTAATAATGAGGCTTACCTACAGTTAATTTTAAAGAATGGGAACAGGTATGAGGAAGTTATTGCTAAAGATATAACTGATAAACAAAAATATCCTCATGCAAAAGTGTATTTTGAAGAATACTTATTAAATATTGATATATCTGAATTCAATAATGTTGATTTAAATGAAGAAAATTACAGGTCAACATATAAAATGCAAAAAATTGGTCAGCTTAAGACTAGTGTTGATTCATTAAAGAATAATTTTGAGAGAGATAAGGAAATATTTGGAAAAAGCTTAGCTAGCAGTCATCCTCTTAAAAGACTTCCTAATCTTAATTACAATGGAGTGTCTCAAATTAACAAGCCTATTTTTGATTATATGGAATCGAAAGATAAATATAAACTTATTAATGTCTTACAAAATTCTGAAAGTGAAGTTGATATATTGTTAAGACAAATAAATAATAAGAAGAAAAGCTTTTTTGTTCAAAAAAAACTAATTAATCTTCACACTCTAACTATAAACGAAAAGTATACATTGATTTTTTCTTGTATTTTCTTATTTTTAATAGGAGCATCTATAGGTGCTATAATAAGAAAGGGTGGCATTGGGCTTCCTTTGGTTCTTTCAATTTGTATATTTCTAACATACCACTATATTGGAGTATTCGGAAAAAATGCTGCTGAGGATAGTACTATAAACCCATATTTAGGAAGCTGGATTTCAACATTAGTAATAGCTCCTTTTGCGATTTATTTAACCCGCATTGTTTCTCAAGATGGAAGGTTTAATTTTATTTTAACAGATAGAGTTTTTAATATTCTTAGGAGAATATATAAAAAGAGATAATGAAGGATATAAAATTAAATAAAATCAAAGATGCAATTGAGGCAATAAAAAATGGAGAGATTATTATCGTTGTAGATGATGAGAAAAGGGAAAATGAAGGTGACTTTATTGCTGCAGCTGAAATGATAAATTCTTCAATAATAAATTTTATGGCTAAGTATGGTCGAGGATTAATTTGTGTCCCTATGTCCGAAAATCTATGTAATAAGCTTAAATTAAAAAAAATGGTTCCTAATAATACTGATCCATTTGAGACTGCATTTACTGTTTCTGTTGATTTAAAAGGGAATGGAGTGACATCAGGAATTTCGGCATCTGATAGGGCAAAAACAGTTCAAGCATTAGTTGATGATAAAACTAAGCCTGGAGACTTAACAAGACCTGGGCATATTTTTCCTCTTATCGCGAAAGAAGGGGGAGTTTTAAGAAGAACAGGTCACACAGAAGCATCTATTGATTTTTCGAGACTTGCTGGTCTTAAATCTGCTGCCGTTTTATGTGAAATTATGAATGATGATGGATCAATGTCAAGATTACCAGAACTTTTTAAGGTAGCAGAAAAATTTAATCTAAAGATAGTATCTATTGAAGATTTAATTGCTTATAGGATGAAAAACGATAGTCTAATATCTCTAATGTTTGATGAAGAAATTTCTACTGAATATGGAGGTTATAGATTAAGAGGATATAGACAAACAAATAATAACCAAATTCATCTTTCATTAACTCTTGGAGAATGGAATCATGATGAACCAGTTTTAGTCAGAATAAACTCTTCAGTTGTTGAAAATGATATTTTGAAAATTCTTGCTGGAGCTAATGATAAAAACTATTCTAAAATTTTTGAGAAAATAAATAATGCTGGTAAAGGTGCGATTATTTTTATTAATCAAAATCAAGAACCTGAAAGTATTCTTGAAAGAATTAATAAATTAAAAGATTCAAATAATAAGTTAAAAATCAATAATTCAATTAACCAAAAGCAAGACTTCAAAGATTTTGGAATAGGAGCACAAATAATTCATGATATTGGAATCTCAAAAATTAAAATATTAAGCAACTCTGGGGAAAAACCTAGAGTAGGGTTATCCGGTTATGGCTTAAGCATAGATGAATATATTAGGTATTAAATGTATCTAACCACAACTTAATAGCCATATATGTAACCATAATCAGAAGTGTAATCCTTATTACTTTATCACCCTTATCTACAGACCACCTACTGGAGAGCCATGCGCCTACAATTGATCCCAGCACCATCCAAAAACCAACCATCCATATAATTTTTCCATCTAAAGCGAAAATTGCTACTGCAGCAATAGAGTAGAAAAAAACTGAGAATGCCTTTACCGAATTTGTCCTAACTAGACTTAATCTACTAACTTGAGTAAGAAGAAGCATAATAACAATTCCCACTCCAGCTTGAAGGAATCCTCCATAGATTCCTATAAAAAAGAATCCTATTAATGCCGCTACTAAATATTTTCCAGATAATCTCTCAGGTAAATTAAGTGATGCTATTGATTTAGATCTAAACACTATAATTAAACCTACGGTAATCATTATAATTGCGAGGAATCTTTTAAATGTATTACCGTCTATATCAATAGCTATTTTTGCTCCAATTATAGCTCCAAAAGTAGCAGCAATACCAAAATACAAGCCATAGGGATGTGTGCTTACTCCCTTACTTTTATAACCATAACTTGCAACGAGAGCAGCTACAATTACCATCAGTCTATTTGTTCCATTTGCTGTAGCTTCATCAAGCCCTAAAAATAAAATTAAAACTGGTAATGTGACTAAAGATCCCCCACCTGCTAAAGTATTCACTACCCCAGCAAATAGTCCAATTCCAACAAGAATTAAAATTGAATTTACATCTAATAACATAATACTGAAGCAATATAATTCTTTTTTGAAAGTTGATGATATTATAAGTATTTTTTTATCATATAAATCAATGTATATTTGCAGATGATTTGGAGAAATGGCAGAGTGGTCGAATGCGGCAGTCTTGAAAACTGTTGAGGGTCATACCTCCGGGGGTTCGAATCCCTCTTTCTCCGCAAAAAACCCTAGCAAATGTTAGGGTTTTTAAATTTAGATATGAGATTATATAAAATTATTATTTTGCTAATTGTTTTTGGTCATAATTTTTTAAATGCCCAAACTAATGATGATGAAGGAACAAAAATTGATCTTAACAATGTTAATGTTCAAGTTAAAGCTTTACCTACAATTTTTCTATTTGGCCAACAATATACTTTTAGGGAAAGAGATAATTTTATAAGAGGTATTCTAAAGTCTAAGTGGTTTTTGAAAGACTTATCAATTTCATTAGACCTAGAAGAGTTTTATACAAACAGGGTTTTTCGATTTAATCATAAGGGAAAAGTTGAACTCCTTCTTAAATCAAAAAAGCTACCTACAAATAATAAATACAATTCTTTTTTTGTAGATGGAGCTGCATATTCAGATTTGAATATTACCAGACTAATTTCCTCAATTAAAGAAGTAAGGATTGATAGTATTCAAGAAAGTATAGCTCAGAGAAAAATTCTTTTGAATCAACTGGTTGAATTAAATAATGAAATATCGGATATACAGGTTTCCATAGATAAGTACAAAGAAGTTTATGATGATGTTGTCTTATCTAAGAGACTAAGTGATAAAAAATTCAAACAGATTGAAGGCCTAGAAAAGTTGTCAATACTCCAAAAAAATTATAGGGGCTTGAAAAGGAAGGTTACAAGGAATAGATTAAAAATGGAGTCTATTGCACTTCTTGTAGTAAGCATTAACTAAACTAACTTTAATTTAATAGTCTCTCCAATTGTTTTTTGAGATAAGGAATCCATAGAACTCTTATCTAATTGTAATACTCTTGGATATCCTCCTGATGTTTGACAATCTCGACAAAGGATTATTAATCTTCCTGATGGTGTTAATTGAACAGTTCCTGGCATAACAGGTGATGATATAATAGAAGATATTGAGTTTTCTATCGGTTCAACTAGATTATATCCCATTCGATTATTTACTCCAATTGTAAAATCAGTGTTAAAGATTATATCTTTTGAGTTAGAATCAAGTAAATCAAACTCTGGGCCTTTAAATACATTAATTTTATTTTTTCTATTGATTTTAAAATCATTTATACTTTTATTCATTTTCATTGGTGAGCTAGTTACTTTAGCAAACTTTATTTTATCATTTTTAATCAATTTTTCTCTTTTTGTAATTCCCCTATAAAAGCTTTTGCTACCTAATTTTTTCTCTGAATTAAAACCACCTTTAATTCCTAGATAAGACCTCATTCCATTTGATGAATGAGATAGATACAATATGTCACCTTTATTAACAAATAATGGTTTATTCTGCAATACCTTTTGTTTGTTTAAAGATGGGTTCATATCAGCACCTGTAATTGAAATATATGTATCATTCATAAATTCTAATGTTGGCCCAACTAATGTCATCTCTAAAACAGCTGAACTTTCATCATTTCCTAAAAGCAAATTTGCTAATTTAGCACTAGTCTGATCCATAGAACCCGATACTGGAACCCCAATGTTTTTGTAGCCAAATCTCCCTATATCTTGGATTGTTGTAAAAAGACCCTCTTTAAGAACTTTTATCATAGTAGCTTATATTTAATATCATAGGAACTTCTATTTTTTTCAATCTTATTAAAGTCAGACAAAGAAATACTTTGAAATTTTATTTTATCACCAGGTTCTGCAAAACATGGTGACTTGTCATCTACATTAAAAAAACTAATTGGGGATCGACCTATAATCCTCCATCCTCCAGGACTATCTTGAGGATATATACCTGATTGGTCTCTTGCAATTCCAATAGAACCACTTTTTATATTAAGTTCTGGCTTATCCTTTCTCTCACAATATAATTTTTTATGATTCATGCCTAAGTATAGAAAACCTGGAAGAAAACCCATCGAGAGAACATTGTAGGTTGTCGAACTATGTAGGCTTATTATTTCATCTATAGAAATATTATTTAAAGTTGATAGATCTTTTAAATCAATTCCAAAACTTATATCGTAACAGACTGGAATACTCCATATTTTTTTCTTTTTCTTGGTAACTATAAAAGCAGAAGTACTAAGCTTTTTAAGAATGTTAATCAAATCTTTTGAATTAATCTTATTTGGATTATATATAACCATCATTGAATTAATTGATTGAACACATTCAATTAATGTCTCTTTAAGTTCTTTTTCAATTAAATTTTTGTAGGATATAATTGAATCAATAAGTTTAATACTGACCTTATCATTCCATTGAATAAGAATTGACTCCTCATTAAATACTTTAAAAAAAATATTATTTTTTTTCATTTCTAAAATGTTCTTCTATAGAATTTAAAATATTTTCTACATTTTCAGTATCAGAATGTATACAATATGTGTCAGCTTTTATATGGTTTTTGTTTCCATTAACTGAAACAACACAATTATTATAATAGATTTCACTAATATGTTTAATTACTTTCTCGGGAATATTTATCAAAGCTTCTTTTTCCTTTCTAGAAACTAGAGTTAAATCATCATTATAATTTCTATCACCAAATGCTTCATACTTTATTTTAAAGCCTCTATCTATAGCAATTTTTTCAATTTCTGATTTATATGGAATATATAAATAGTACTTGTCTTTATAGATGTCTATTATATCAAGGTAAATACTTGACAATTCCGAATCCTTTATCATCTCATTATATAAAGCTCCGTGTGCTTTAATATGATTTAGATCAGTATTATGATTCTTACAAATTGAAATTAAACTTTCTATTTGATTTAGAATACTTTCCTTTAATGCCAATGCTGGAATATCTAAATGAATTCTTCCAAAATTTTCTTTGTCTGGATATGAAGGGTGAGCTCCAATTTCAACATTATTAATTATTGATAGTTTAACACATTTTTCCATTGAATTAATATCTCCAGCATGACCTCCACAAGCTATATTACTTGATTTTATTAAAGGCATAATTATATGCTCATTATTAAGTCCTTCTCCTAAGTCACAGTTAATATTTATCATTATATCAGACTTATAACCCCCTTTGCACCAAGAATTATAGTTATTAAAATTATTACAATAACAAGAATATTTTGCGATTTATAACTATAGCTATTTTTAAAAATAGTTTTATTATTAATCAGCCAAAATAGTAGAATTGCTACTATAGGTAATAGAAGGCTATTTGAAAATTGAGCAAATTTGATTACTTCAATTGGGTTTAATTTAAGAAGGGAGACAATAACTCCAATTAATAGAACAAAAAACCAGACTATTCTAAAATTTAAACTTTTAAGGGATCCACTCCATCCGAAACAGCTTTTAGCAACATAAGCAGCAGCTAAAGGTGCAGTTATGGAGGAAGTAATCCCTGATGCAAATAATCCAATTCCTAAAAAGTAAATTGCAAATTTTCCATATAAAGGTTCTAATCCTTTAGCTAAATCCATTACACTTTTAACATTATCATTGCTAACTGAAGCAGCAGTAATAATTATAGCCATAGAAACAATCCCCCCAATGATAATAGATATAAAGCTTTCTATTCTAGCTGTTTTTAGTTTAGAGATATCATTCCATTTCTCTTTTACTAATGATGAGTGAAGGAAAAGATTGTAAGGAACAACTGTGGTTCCAATTAAACCGAGAACAACTAATAGGCTTTCTGAATTAATTTTTGGCATAAATAAACCATCCAATAAACTGAATAGATCAGGTTTAGTCATTATAGCAGTAATCATAAAGGACACACTCATTGTAATAACAAGAAATATTAATGATCTTTCAAGAACTTTATAGTCACCAATATATAGGATTATAAAAGCAATAAACCCTATTAATAGAGGTATATAATTTAATGTTTCTCTGCCAATGATGGCTATTATACCTAGAGAGGCTCCAGTAATATTTCCAGCTTCATATGCTGCATTTCCAATTAAAATTGAGCATAATATAAGCAGTATTAATAATCTATTAATGAATTTGTTTTTTATTGAAACTCGGATTACCTCGGCTAAACCTTTATTAGTAATAAGCCCAATTCTAAGAGCCATTTCTTGCAGAACTATTGTAGCAATTATTGAGAGTAAAAGAGCCCAGAGTAGAGAATACCCATAAGAGGCTCCTGCAATTGTACATAAAGTAACTGTTCCGGGACCAATAAAAGCAGCTGCTATTAAAACCCCAGGACCAACATCTTTAATCCAATTCATTATGGAACATAAATCTTATTACGAAGAAATATTGCATTCAAAAAAAGTCTATTTGTTCCATACCAGCTTCCTCTAAAATTTGGATTATCAGCAAATAAAATTGCAATACCTCTTCCAACTTTCGATACTACTAAAGAAACAGATTTTTCTAACTTTTCTTTATTTTTCTCTGTCATAAAGCCATCAATCAAAGCATCTTTTGAATATCTAACAACAGAAGAGTATTCATTTTTAGAAGGACTTAACCATACTGAATTATTCTTATAAACAGGGACAGAAGAATCTTCATATCCGAAACCTAAAGGATGAGTTAAGTCAACTATAGAGTTTAAAATTACACCTCCTATTTGTTCCTTACCCCTATTCTCTTGAGCATTAACATAAGATTTATGAATAATATCTTTTTCTTTTTCATCTTTAACCAATGTTTCTGATACTAATTTTTTATCAATTAAATACTTAGATGCACCTGCAATACCAATAATTGTATTTCCTTTCTCTACCCAAGACTTTATTTTGTTAAGCTGATTGTCATTAAACTTGTAATTACCTGAAACCATAACCAGGGTATTATAGCTATCCATAGAGATATTATCAAAATTTCTAATAGGTATTTTAGTTATAGGCATTCCTACTCTTTGATCTAGAAGATGCCAAACTTCACCAGCTTCATATGATCTTACACCTGTTCCAATAATCATCATTGCTTTTGGCATAGTTAAAGGGGAAACATAACGACTCCCAAGGTCAACACCTGAAGAACTTAACCCACTAGATACAGAATGAATATCTACATTATACTTGTCCTGGACCTTTTTTAATTTTTCATAAAGCTTATCTGAACTAGTTTTCTGAAGTGATACTGGAATTACAAGAGATCCATAACCAAAGTTTACATCGCCACTCAAAGTTTTTATTTTAAATGGTTTTAAAGATGTTGAAGTAAATATTTTATTATCTAAAAGTTCATAAATAATTGCAGGAATATTATAATCTTTTGAGTCAATAATATATGCATAATCAGACTTTTCAATAGAATTTGTTTCAAAGAGATCATCAAGACTTACCAAATTTTCTCCAGAAAATTTTCTATTACTAGATGAATAGTCTATATCGTAGAAGTTAGCAATAGTCCAAGCAGATGCATCATAAAATACACTATCTCTATATTTTTCTTGGGTTTCAAAAAATGATCTAACCAATCTATAATTTTTTTGTTCTGTTGGAACAAATAGATTCTCACCATTTTTTAAAACTTTAATTCTGTGCATCATTAGTTTGTCAAGAAATGCTTTAGTTTTATTTTTATCTTGATTTATTTTAAATGAATAGCCCTTTATTCTACTATCTGACGACTCAGACAAAGCAGATTTAAAGAAATTTTGCTGATATTCTTTTATTGATTCTTTATTTTCAACTGCTGCTTTAACAGTTGTTATACCAGATATGTATTGATTTCTTATAGTATGAGGAAATGTAATTTCACCAAATTGAGTTTTTTGTTTATGTCCTCTTGAACTTGCTTGCTCAAACAAAATTCCAATTCCACCAAGATAATCTGGATAAGAAGATCCATATCCTGGATAAGTTCTATCAAAAACTTCTCTTGTGAAATATAAAGTTCCTATCTCATCTAATGCTTTTGCATAATATGATCCAAATAAAAAATTAAAATAGTCATAGTTCTCTTTTGGAATTACAGGGTCTATAGAGCCATTTATTTTAAATGGAGGAAAGAAATAGGTACTATTAGAACCCATCTCATGGAAATCTGTTGTAACATTTGGATACCATGTATGATACCAATTAAGTTTACCTCTACTCTCAGGGTGTATTGCTAATAGCCAATCTCTATTTAAATCAAACCAGTAATGATTAGTTCTTCCTCCCGGCCAATATTCATTATGCTCAGCATCCTGAGGATCATCAACTAAGGGGGTTCCTTTATACGTATTTGCCCAGTGAGTATGCCTATCTCTCCCATCAGGATTTATCGTTGGATCTATAAGTACAACTGATTCATTTAAATACTTATTTACTTCATCTGATTCTGAACTAACCAAAGTATATGCAGTTAATAGAGCTGCTTCAGAACTGGAGGGCTCATTCCCATGAACATTATATGCTAAATTTATGATTACAGGAAAATTATCTGGCTTTGATTCATTTTTATAATTTGGATGATCAGTATGTATATAAGATAAATGGGTATCCCTAATATTCTCTATATCAAGAATTTTGTCTGGAGTACTTACCGCCAATATTACAAGTTTCCTTCCCTCATAAGTTCTCCCATAATGATAGATTTGAGCCTTTTCAGAACTTTCAGATAAATATTCCATGTATGACACTATAAGATCATGACGAGTATGCATCTCACCTACCGGATATCCTAAAAATTGCTCAGGTGACATTATGCTATCATCAAAGGGAGCATAATTAGAGAAATAATAATCTTGTGAGTAAAGTGAACCTAAAAATAAAAGGTTAATTAATATAATTTTCTTCATAGTAGTTATTGATTAATTCCAGGAAGAGAATTTGGACCATCCTCTTGCCAAGTAAAGTTTTTTGATTTTTCTTTTAATGGATAGATTTGATTAAGATTGTCTCCATCATATAATCTTCCATTTTTCATTACCATTTCAACAGAGTTAGTATTTCTAATATTTTCAATAGGGTCTTCTCCAAGAATAACTAGATCAGCTAGCTTGCCTTTTTCAATAGAACCTAATTCTTTGTCAAGACCTATTGCATATGCACCTTGAATGGTTGCTACTTTTAGCATATCATGGTTTTTAATTCCTCCTGCTGCCATACTCCATAATTCCCAATGATAACCTACACCTTCAAACTGTCCATGAGATCCAACACCTGCAATTCCTCCTTCTTCAACTAAATCTTTTACAAATTCACTAAATTCTTCAAAAGCATATTCATCTTCGTGGAACCAACCAGATTTAATTCTTCTTTTAGAATCTAATTCATCCTTTGGAGTATAAAACTTAACTTTTGGATCATTGTGAATATCTTCAGTTGCAAAGTAATAATTCTCAGCCCATGGACCTCCGTATGTAACCAATAATGTTGGTGTATATGCTTTTTTGGTAAAAGCAGTAAGTTCAACTATATCCTTATAAACCGGATAAACAGGATGATTATGTTCTTGACCTGGATATCCATCTATTGTTTCTGTTAGGTTTAATCTAAAGTTGAGACTTCCCTCAGTAGTTGGCATAATCTTTTGTTCTTTAGCTGCCATCAAAATCCATTGTCTTTGCTGCCTATTTCCTGCTACATACATCTTAATAGTTTTAGTATTATAATATTTAGAATATTGCTTTAATACATCCCTTGCATCATTAAGACTTTTAACATTATAGCCCCAATATCCTACTCCAGGTCCTGTAGAATATACTCTAGGACCAAGTATTTTTCCTGCATCTACCATATCAGCATATGTTAATACATCAGTATATGCAGTTTGAGGATCTCTTGTTGTAGTTACTCCATATGCTAAATTAGCTGCATATGATGCAGGTTGGTATTTATGGAGAACCCATCTTGGCCACATATGCGCATGAGTATCAACAAATCCTGGTAAGATAGTTTTGCCTTGCATATCCATCTCTAAAATGTCTTCATTATCAATCTGAATATCACTATTACTTACTTCAATAATTCTATTATTTTTAATGTAGATTTGACCATTTTCAATAATTTCATCTCCATTCATAGTTATGATTTTTGCATTTTTCAATAAGATTGAACTATTAGGCACATCTCTATCAACGTAGACTTTAACATCTATTTCTTCCGCTAAAAACTCTTCTTCATCTTCTTCTTCATCTTCTTCTTCATCTTCTTCTTCATCTTCTTCTTTTTCTTCCTCTTTTTCTTCTTCCTCTTTTTCTTCTTCCTCTTTTAACTCATCAAATTCATCTGCACTTTTAAGATTAAAATCGAAAAAAGATTTTCCTAATGACCAGTAAATTGAATTTGAATCAAAATCCCAAGAAGGAAATTCTCCTCCAATTTTTGTTAATTTTCTTGCTGGAAATGATGAAGATTTAGGTTTTGAAAAAGCTATTTTTAGAGACTTTAGTCCAGAATATGGAATAGTAAAGCTGTAAATATTATTTGAAATTTTAGCTAAACCTTTATTGCCATCAGGTGATATTAGGATTAGACTTGCATTTGATGGGTTTGTTTTATCCCCTGAACCGTAAGGAGTAGAACCAGTAACTTTTACAATATTTTTTTCATCTGTACCATCCCATTTAATTGAAACTAGTCCTTTAGAGTAGTGGAAGAGATAAATTCTATCCTTACCTTTTACAAAGTGTGGATATGATCTTCCATTTGATTCAGCTATATAATTAAGTTTCCCTCCCTTAGAAGAGATCCACATAAGTTTTTCATTGGATTTAAATGCAGATGGACCATAACTCTCTTTATAACTTCTTTCATCTCCCATTGTAAAAACAATTCTATCACCTGAGTAATTCCATACAGGATTCATATATACCCCAGTTGATCTTATATTATTTTGTTGAGTTAGAAGAATAGGTTTTCTTTTTCCATCTGATCTAACCTTGAAAATTGCTCCTCCATTTTTATCACTCCAGGTAACAAAAGCTATTTCTTTTCCATCAGGACTCCAAGTTGGCATAGCTTCTGTAGTTTCATCTTCAAAATTAGTTAACCTTTGCATCTCGCTTGTTTCTCTATCCATAACATACAACTTGTTTAGAGCTGTAAATGCAATTTTATTTTTTTGAGGGGATACAGAAACATTTCTAATTTGATTTACAATCATTTTTTTATCATCAGAAATTTCATAATCAAATTTAAGTTCTGGACCAATGGCAAGAGTCTCATCAACCTCAAAAGGAATTTCATATGAAATTCCTTCTTCTACATCTATTTTATTTATTTTACCACCATATGATAGTAACAAATACTTACTATCTGGTGTAAAGGACATATTAGGAAGAACCCCCATTGAAGCTTGAGATTCTTGATCATCCTTTTGAATTGGAAAGGCTAACCACTTTTCATTTCCTGTTTCAAATTCAAGTATTCTCAGTGCTGTTTTATCTTCATATCTTGTTCCATAGACTAAACTTTTACCATCAGGAGATAAAGTTGGTGTAAAAGCTGAGCCGAATCTTGAAGTTTCTCTTTTTGTTTCTCCTGTTTCTCTATCATATGTTGAAATTTGATATTGTGGGAGTCCCGCATTATACTGCCAAGAGTTTGTTCTATTAGCATACCATATATATCTATCATCATGACTAACCTCAGGCTGAATAATTTTTAAAGAAGATGGTTCACCAATAAGCTTAACTCCACTTCCACCATCTTTATGGTACATATGAAGTTTTAGGTTTCTTCTTCCTTTTGTTATAATTAAATAATCTCCATCTTTTGTCCAATCTGCAAATGCAGTTGAATTATCTTTATCTTTTGTTATTTGTGTTGAATCATTAGTCTCCAAATCTCTTATCCAAATGTTATTCCCACCACTTTTATCACTAACATAGGCTAATGATTTTCCATCTGGTGAAAATTTGGGATGTGAATCAAATTGCATTCCTTTAGTAATTCTTTTGGCTTTTCCACCTGTGATCGGGATTGAATAAATATCTCCTAATAAATCAAATACTATTGTTTGACCATCTGGACTAACATCAAGGGACATCCATGATCCAGTATTAGTATTAAGTTCAAAAAACCTATCTGGTTTTATTGGTAAGTTTTTATTTTCCTTAGTCTCCTTCTTTTCATCTTTATCCTTATCTGACTGAGCATGTAAGTTAAAGCTAAGCATAATTAAGGATGCTAATAAATAATTGGTTAATCTCATAGTATATAGTTTTTTATTAAATATAAAGATTTTGGAAACACAAATAAAAATCATTATAATTATATTTTAAAATTCAAATAAGTGAGAAATAAACTAATACTTATATCATATATTATATTCACGTCTTCTGTTTGTTCACAAAATTATTGGCAACAAGAAGCTGACTATAAAATTTTTGTTGATGTAAATACTAAAAAAGACACATATATAGGAAATCAAGAAATTGTTTATACGAACAATTCTCTTGATACTCTTAATAAAGTTTTTTTTCATCTATATTTTAATGCTTTCTACCCAGGAAGTGATATGGCTGAAAGATTAGATTCAGGAGATGATATTAATACTAGATTTTCTGTTAATATAAATAAGTTAACTCCAGATGAAGTGGGGTTTCTTAAAGTCTCAAATCTTAAGCAAGATAATGTTGAGGTTGAATCATTTGTTTCAGATACAATTTTAGAAGTAACATTAGCAAATCCCCTTTTGCCAGGTGATTCAACGGTTTTTACTATGAATTTTGAAGGAAAAGTGCCTGTTACTATTCGAAGAGCAGGTAAAAATTCTCCAATGGGTGTTAGATTATCAATGGCTCAATGGTATCCAAAAATATCAGAATATGACTATGAAGGATGGAATACTGCTCCCTATACTGGTAGAGAGTATCATGGTGTTTGGGGAAATTTTGATGTTACCATAAAAATTGACAAGGACTACATTGTAGCTGCGTCTGGATATCTTCAAGAAAGTGACCCATCCGATTCTAAACTTGGAATAAAATCTGGTAAAAATCGAATATGGAACTTTATAGCTCCTAAAGTTCATGACTTTACTTGGGCAGCTGATCCGGATTATATTCATGACATATATGATGGACCTAATGGGGTGAAGCTTAATTTTTACTACAAAAATGATCCTGAAATTATTAGTAATTGGAAAGAGCTTCAACCTGTAACAGCTGAGCTGATGAATTTTTTTAATGAAAATATAGGTACATACCCATACAATCAATACTCTGTTGTCCAAGGAGGTGATGGAGGTATGGAATACTCAATGCTAACTCTTATAAATTATGGTAAAGAATTTGTTCCTCTTGTTAGTGTCACTTCACATGAGCTTGCCCATGCGTGGTTCCAAGGAGTTCTAGCAACAAATGAAATGAAACATGAGTGGATGGATGAAGGATCTGCAAGTTATTTTGGAGATCTTGCCGAGAGTTTTGTTCTTGGCTCTGATTTTTACAGAAGTATTTACAGTTCATATTATAGATATATTTCACTTGCAAATTCTGGGCAAGAAATGCCCCAAGCAACAAATTCTAATAGATACAAGTTCAATAGAGCATATGAATCTACAGCTTATTCAAAAGGGTTTGTCTTCTTAAGTCAATTAAGATACATTATTGGACTGGAGGCATTTAAAAAAACAATTAAAAACTATTATGATACTTATAAGTTTACTCATCCTCTCCCGAACGATTTAAGAAGAATTGCAGAACAATCATCAGGAATATTACTAAACTGGTATCTAACAGATTGGACACAAACAACTAATAGAATTGATTATGGGATTTCAGATATAAATACATCTAAAGAAAAATCAGTTATTACACTGGAAAGAATTGGACTAATGCCAATGCCTTTGGAAGTATTAGTTAAATTTAAAAGTGGAAAAGAAAGTATCTATTATATTCCTATTGATCTTATGAGAGGTGAAAAGAAAAAACCAGAATATGCAAGAAATTGGATTCAAATTCCAGATTGGTCATGGGCTCATAAAAAATATTCTTTTGAAATAGATCATAAATTAGACTCAATATTATCTATAGATATTAACCCAACTAGATTGATAGCAGATACAGATGAGTCAAATAATATTTTCATGTCAAATAATGATGAATAATTAATGGAGGAATTATTATTAACATTTGAAAATATTTCCTCAACATCCAGATCTTTAATTCTAATATCTGGGATAACTTTTTTTTGGATAATCGAAGGGTTTATTCCATTAAGGAACCTTAGTTATAATAAATGGAAACACTCTATTCCAAACTTTTTCTTTACTCTTACAACAGTATTAGTAAATTTTATCTTTGCTTTCCTATTAGTTTATGCTTCAGATTGGGCATTTAAGAATGAATTCGGAGTTCTAAATTACATAGAACTAAATATTATTTTAAAAATAATTATTGGACTTTTAATTCTAGATCTAATTGGAGCCTATCTTTCACACCTATTCCAGCATCAAATTAAACCTTTATGGTATATACATTCTGTTCATCATACAGATCATAATGTAGATACAACAACAGCTAATAGACATCATCCTATAGAGAGTGTAATTAGATTTGTATTTACATTTCTAGCAATTATTATTTCTGGAGCTCCTATTGGACTAGTATTAATGTATCAATCTATCTCTGTTATTTTTTCTCAATTTAATCATGCAAATATCTCTTTACCTAGAAGAGTTGATAAAATGATAAGTTATATTATCGTTTCTCCTGATATGCATAAAGTGCATCATCATTTTGAACTACCTCATACTGATTCTAACTATGGAAATATATTTTCTATTTGGGATAGAATATTTGGAACTTTTACAGAGTTAGATAAAAAAGATATTATTTATGGGGTAGACACCGATTTTGATGAAATTAGAAACTCAAAAATATCAAGTTTGCTTTATAAGCCTTTTGAAAAGATTTTTAAATAAGTTTTTTAATCTGATCTTCTAAAGTATCGATCTTATAGGAGTTCTGTTCTCCTGAGCTCATATTTTTTAATATAAACGAATCATTTTTTACCTCTTCCTCTCCAATTAAAATAACAAAATCAAAATTCTTTTTATTCGCATAATCAAGCTGCTTTTTAATCTTGACATTTGATGGGTATAATTCGCAAATAATTCCTTGGTATCGAAGATTAGACATAGAATTTAAAATTTGTTCTGAAATATTATTATCAAAATTTAAAAAAAGAAAAGTCTTTTGGTTATTAATATTATCAGGGAAAAGATTTAATTCTTCCAAAATCAAATAAATCCTATCAAATCCAAATGAAAGTCCAAAGCCACTTAGATCGATATTTTTACCTACCTGTTGAATTAAATTATCATATCGACCACCTCCAGCAATTGATCCAATAGGCGAATTCTCAGGTGACGATACTTCTAGAACTATACCGGTGTAGTAATTTATTCCTCTAGCTAATGATAAGTCAAAATCTATTTCTAAAACATTTAGTTTAATTTTTGAAAGTGCAGAAATAATACTTGACAATTCATCAAATAGGTTTGATTCAAAACCACCTATTACTTTTTGAATTTTATCCTTAGGCGATTCACTTAATGAAAACAAATCTTTTATATCATTAATTGAATCATCATTTGCCCCTTTATCTTTAAGAAGTTTTATCACTTCGTCTAAACCTATTTTATCCAATTTATCAATAATAATAGCAAATTCAACAAAATTTTCTAAACCTGCAGTTTTAGATAAAGATTCTAATATTCTTCTATCATTAATTCTCAACTTAAGATTTTTAAAACCTAATTTATCAAAAACCATATCACATAATTGGATACTTTCAACTACCTGAAGATAACTGCTATCGCCTACTACATCAACATCGCATTGAAGAAATTCTCTATATCTTCCCCTTTGAGGCCTCTCAGCTCTCCATACAAGTTGAGTTTGGTATCTTTTAAATGGAAAATTAATATTATTTAGATTCTGAGATACATATCTAGCAAGTGGAACAGTAAGGTCATATCTTAAAGCCTTATCAGAAATAGAGTTAGAGAATTTGATTAATTCACCTTTATTAAGAGAATCAATGTCTGCTCTTTTTATTTTTTCACCGGATGAGATAATTTTAAACATTTGACCATCCTGATCATCTTCATATTCTCCAATTAACGTCTCCAGGTTTTCAAACGATGGAGTTTGTATTTCAGAGTAATTAAAATACTTAAATGAGTCTACTAGAATTTTTAGAATATAGTTTCTTTTTACTATTTGGTCAGAAGAAAAATCCCTTGTTCCCTTAGGTGTATTAGGTTTTGATGACATCAAAGATGTTTTAGGTAAATCTAGTAAATAAAATTATGAAATTATTTTTTAACAGCTGTTTTTTTCGCTGGAGCTTTCTTTACTGCGGCCTTCTTTGCTGGAGCTTTCTTTACTGCGGCCTTCTTTGCTGGAGCTTTCTTTACTGCGGTCTTCTTCTTAGGCTTTTCCTCTGAAACTTCCTCCTTAGATACTACTTCCTTCTCAGGTTTTTCTTCTGAAACTTCCTCCTTAGGCTTTTCCTCTGAAACTTCCTCCTTAGATACTACTTCCTCCTTAGGCTTTTCCCCTGAAACTTCCTCCTTAGATACTACTTCCTTCTTGGGCTTTTCTTTAATATCAACTGGAGCTTCCCCTTCAACTGGAGTTTCCCCTTCAACTGGAGTTTCCCCTTCAACTGATTTAGACTTTTTCGTCTTTTTAGATTTTGCAGCAGCGATTAACTTTATTGACTCTTCATCAGGCTCTATTTCAAATGCTAATTGAGCTGAAACTTCTCTATGAACTCTAACTGTAACTTCATATTTACCTATTCTCTTTAAAGTTCTTCCAGGTATTGATATATTATCTTTTTCTAAATCAATTTTATTATCAGCAAGACTATTTGAGATATCTATATTTGAAATAGAACCAAAAAGTTTACCGTCAGGTCCTACTTTCGTCTTTACTTTAATTTCTAACTTTTCAATCTTTTTAGCTAATTTATTCGCTTCATCAATTATTGCTTTCTCCTTAAAAGCTTTTTGCTTAAGATTCTCAGCCAAAACTTTTTTAGCAGAAGTTGTAGCTAAAACAGCTTTACCTTTAGGGATAAGATAATTTCTTCCATAGCCATCCTTAACATCAACTATTTCATCTTTGAAGCCTAAATGAGCAACATTTTCTTTTAAGATTAATTCCATAAAATTATTTTAATAAATCCCCAACATAAGGAAGTAACGCTAGGTGCCTAGCCCTTTTAACTGCAACAGACACTTTTCTTTGATACTTCAGTGAAGTTCCAGTCAACCTTCTTGGCAGAATCTTACCCTGCTCGTTTATAAATCTGTTCAAAAAATCTGGATCTTTATAATCAACATATTTAATACCAGATCTTCTAAACATGCAATATTTTTTAACTTTTGCAGTATCAATATCAAGAGGCGATAAATATCTTATTTCGCTTGTATTAGCACTCTTAGATTGTTCTTCAATTTTGGACATTTACTTTACTTTTTTCGGTTTTCTATTTTTTCTCTTTTCAGCCCACGCTATAGCATGCTTATCAAGAGTTACAGTCAAATAACGCATAACTGTCTCATCTCTACTAAATTCTAGTTCAAAAGGAGAAATAATTTCTGATGGTGCATCAAACTGAAAAAGATTATAAAAACCACTATTTTTATTTTCAATAGTATAGGCTAATTTTTTTAGACCCCAGTTTTCTTTATGAACCAATTTGGCACCATTTGATTTTAAAAATTTCTCATACTTTAATATACTTTTTCCAACTTGGTCCTCTGACAAAGCTGGATTTAAGATAAAGACTGTTTCGTAACTTTTCATCTAAAATTGTTAGCTCGCAAAATTAGTTTATTAAATATTATCTGCCAAATTTTGATTAGATTAAATATTAGTGTTAAAACTAGAGAGGATCTACATCAACCACTACCCTTACAGACCTATATTTTGAAATAGAATCAAAGCTAATTAGAGTTTTATTTAGGATATTCCTGAATTGATTAATTGAATCAATATTTTTAAGCTTTATAATGAATTGTTTTTGATATTTATTCCTCACTCTTGATATCTCTGGATAGACTGGACCTAGTATGTCTCCTTTGTATGATCTTCTCATCATTTTATCCAACCATTCACTTGCAATATTGACCTTATCAAGGCTTCTATCTTTAATAGTTAGTTTAATTAATCTTACGTATGGTGGATATTTATATTCTATTCTCTCTGTTAATTGAGCTTCAAACATTCCTTTATAATCATTATTAATTACATGTTTTATTATTGGATGATTTGGCTGATATGTTTGCAGTAAAACTTTTCCTTGAATTCCTTTTCTCCCAGCTCTTCCAGCAACCTGAGTTAAGACTTGAAATGCCTTTTCATGAGCCCTAAAATTTGGAAAATTTAAAAAATGGTCTGTATTTAAAACCCCAACTAGTTTAACATTATTAAAGTCAAGTCCTTTTGTAACCATCTGAGTACCAATTAATATATCTATCTCATGATTAGAGAATGAATTTATAATCCTATCAAAAGACCATTTACCTCTAGTTGTGTCCCAGTCCATCCTACTGACTCTTGCTTTAGGGAAGTATTCTTTAATACTTTCTTCAATTTGCTGGGTTCCATCACCCTTATTAATCATATTATCTTCGCCACACATAGAACATGTCTTAGGAATTTTAGTAGAAAAACCACAATAGTGACACTTTAGATTATTTGAAACATTATGGTAAGTAAGTGTCACATCACAATTATCACAATTAATATTATGTCCACATGTCTTACACATCCATATAGAAGCATACCCTCTTCTATTTCTAAAAAGTATTACTTGTCTATTATTTTTTAATGTATCATCTATCTCATCTATTAATTTTTTTGAAAAAAGACCATTCATATTGTCATTAATAATCTCTTCTTTAAGATCAATTGTTTCAATTCTAGGCAATTTTATACCTCCATACCTTTCATGAAGCTTTACCCATCCATACTTTCCATTTCTAGCATTTTCTGATGATTCAATTGAAGGTGTTGCAGAGCCAAGTATAATTTTTGATTTATATAATCTTGATAATACAATTGCAGAGTCTCTAGCATGATATCTAGGCGAGGGTTCTTGCTGCTTATATGAATTCTCATGCTCCTCATCAATTACAATTAAACCAAGGTTATTAAATGGAAGAAACAAAGATGATCTTGCACCAATAATTATCTGAGGATTTTTTTTATTCTGTTTAACATTTTTCCATACCTCTGTTCTTTCATGTATTGAATTCCTTGAATGAAAAACAAAGACTTTATTACCAAATCTGTTTTTTAACTTTTGTATTATCTGAGTTGTAAGAGATATTTCGGGAAGTAGATATAAAACTTGTTTATTATCATCTAAGAATTTTTCAATAATCTTTAAATAGATCTCTGTTTTTCCAGAAGATGTAACTCCCTCTAACAATACAATATCTTTGCTTTCAAATTCTAAATTAATTTGCCTCAAAACTTTTGATTGTGATTTAGATAGAACAATATTCTTTTTAGTCTCAAAATCGTTTTCAATATTCCTGTCCTCTTTAAATTTTTTAATCTCAATTATATTTTTTGTTTCAAGAGACTTTAGTGAAGAACTTGAAAAACTTATATGATTTTTTATGTCAGCTAGTCTTATCCAATTGTTTTTATTTTTATCTAGTTTTATTATTGTCATCAAAATTTCTTTCTGCTTTGGGTATTTATTAATACTATCTTGAATATGATCTATGCTTTTTTTAGACTTTATTTGTCTTTTAAGTCTAATGAACTTAACAAGTTTGGGCCTATATTTCTCTTTTATTTGTTGTTTTAACTCGATGTATCCAGACTGTAACATTTTTTGCAAAATAGGATAAACCGTTTTACGATCAGTTATAAGATTAATGTCTGCAATTCTTATATCTTCTTGATCTAATGCTTCATAAATTAAGTATTCATTATCACTCATATTTTTAATTTCTTCCTTCGAAGTATCAATTTTAGAAATAATTGATTCACTCTCTAATAACAAAGTTGAAGGGACTGCGGCTTTAAGTATATCACCTATCGGTGAAAAATAATATTTTGACATCCAGGTCCAAAAATTAATTCTTTTCTGGTCAACAATTGCTTTTGAATCATATATAAATTCTATTGGCTTCACCTCATAGTTAAGAGGGCTCTCATTATGAAGTCTACAAATAATGCCAGTATAAATTTTTCTTTTTCCAAAACTAACAGCTACTCTATAACCAACTTTTAAAATTTTAGACTCTTCTTCAGACAACTTATAAGTAAAAGGCTTTGGGAGAGGAAGAGGCAAAATTACATCTGCATATGAATTCATAGTTAATTATAATATATTCTTTCTAATTTAGCAATTGTAGTATGAGAAAATTCCTAACATTATCATTCTGTCTGTTATGTACTTTAATATATTCTCAAGATAATAAAAATAGAGTAAGAGGAAAGGTTCAGAGTGAGTCCTCACAAAGTTCACTTCAAAATGTCCACGTATTAAACCTTAGCAAAGTTGTTGGAACAATTACTGATAATGAGGGTGTTTTTGAAATAAATGCTTCAGTTGCTGATACTTTATACTTCTCTTATATTGGATATAAGCCTCTTAAAATTGTTGTAACAAATGATTTGATTAAATATGAAAACAACGACCTAACATTTAATTTAACTGAGTTAGCTTTGGCTCTTGAGGAAGTTGTTATCACACCATATAAACTAACTGGGTATCTAGAGATTGATGTAAAAAATGCTCCAATTAATTCCTCTCCTAGATACAGAATAATTGGTCTCCCAAATCTTGGTTATGAAGGGGGAAGAAGAACAAGGTCTGGAATTTCTAAGGTACTAGGAGCTATATTTAATCCTGCAGATTTTCTAAATAGTTTATTTAAACGGAACCCAAAAAAAATGGCAAAGCTAAGGCTGATGAGAGAAGATGAAGAAATAAAAAATTTATTATCAACAAAATTTGATAGAGAAGTTTTAGTTCAACTTTTAGGAATTCCCAAAATAGATATTAATGAGATACTTAGAAGTTGTAGTTTTTCAGATACTTTTATATCCGAAGCTAATGATCTTCAAATTATGGAGGCAATAAATGAATGCTATGACGAGTATAAGCTTTTAGAGTTTTAAAAATCCCTAAACTTAGTTTATCTTTGTGTATGAAAGAAAAAAAGTTAGACGCCATCTCCCCAATAGATGGAAGATATAGAGATAAGGTCGATTCTATTAGCAAATACTTTAGCGAAAAAGCCCTTATTTACTATAGACTAAAGGTTGAAATTGAATATTTCTTATTTCTATGTAAAAATCGTATCGGTAAGCTTAAGCCATTAAATTCTATAGAAGAGAATAATCTTAGAAATATTTATAATGACTTTTCTATAAAAGATGCACTTAAAATAAAAAAAATAGAAGAAAAAACTAATCATGATGTTAAGGCAGTTGAGTATTTTATAAAAAATAAATTTGATGATTATAAAATAAGCAGATATAAAGAGTTTATTCATTTTGGCTTAACCTCTCAGGATATCAATAATACTGCAATACCACTTTCAATAAAAGAGTTTATCAGTAATATTTATCTTCCTGAGTTAGACAAATTAATTAAGCATTTAGATCAGTTATCAAAAAAATATAAAGATATTTCTATTATATCTAGAACTCATGGACAGCCAGCCTCTCCAACAAAATTAGGTAAAGAGATTCTAGTATTTTCTACAAGAATTAAAAATCAAAGAAAGAACTTAATTAGAATACCAAATTCTGCAAAATTTGCAGGAGCAGTTGGAAATTTTAATGCGCATAAGGTTGCATTTCCAGAAACAAATTGGAAAGACTTTGGAAAGAGATTTGTTGAATCAGAACTTGGTTTAGACTACTCTTTCCCTACAACTCAAATTGAACATTATGATTCTTTTGCTTCTTTATGTGATAATGTCAGAAGAATAAATAATATACTACTTGATTTAAGTCTAGACATATGGACGTATATTTCTTTAGATTATTTTAAACAAAAAATCAATAAAGATGAAGTAGGATCTTCTGCAATGCCACATAAAATCAATCCTATTGATTTTGAAAATGCCGAAGGAAATATAGGGATTGCAAATTCAATTTTTGATTTCTTTTCTAATAAATTAACAAAATCAAGGCTTCAAAGAGATCTAAGTGATAGTACAGTTCTTAGAAATATTGGTGTCCCGTTTAGTCATACTGTAATATCAATTAAATCAATAATTAAAGGTTTAGACAAACTAATTGTAAATAAAACTAAAATTAATGCTGACCTTGAAGATAATTGGATTATTATTTCAGAGGCAATTCAAACAATTCTTAGAAGAGAAGGATACTCAAATCCTTATGAGTCATTAAAAGAACTGACAAGAAAAAATTCTTCTATAACAAAAGAAATTCTTCATAAATTTATAGATAGTCTTGATGTAAGTGAAAAAATAAAAAATGAGCTAAAGGTTATCACACCATCAAATTACACAGGTATATAGAATTATGAATTTTAATCAAATTTTATCAATTTTTATAATATTTTCTCTATTTGTCATAGGCTGTAAGAAAGAAAGTGACGAGGATCCTAATATTGCAAAACTCGAGAATGATCTTGAAATTAGTGACTTTATTTGGAAAGGTTTAAATCAATATTACTATTGGCAAGAAAGTGTAATAAATCTAGCTGATAGCAAACTTGATAATCTCTCTGACTATTCATTCTATCTTAGTCAAAATCCTAATCCTGAAAATTTTTTTGAATCTCTTAAACATCCTGATGACAGATTCAGTTGGATTTCAGATGACTATGAAGAACTAGAGAATTATCTTCAAGGAATTGACTATTCTGATGGAATGGAGTTTGGCTTATTCCTTGAATGTAATGGTCAAAATGTATTTGGTTTTGTAAGATACGTACATAAAGATTCTGATGCTGATATAAACGGAGTAAAAAGAGGATACTTCTTTAGTGAAGTCAATGGGACAAGACTTAATAAGGATAATTATAGAGATCTTCTCTATGATGATAATCTATTGACCAGTACATATGGATTTGCAGATTTAAACTATGATGAAAATAATCAATGTGCTAGCTTAACCTCTAATAGTACAAATGTTACTTTGAATAAATCTAGATTAGTTAAAAACCCAATACATATCTCCAAGACAATAGATATAGATCAAAAAAAGATTGGATATCTTATGTATAACCAATTTCTTGGAAATGTAGAGTCTGAAAATAAAGACTATAATCTTGAATTAAATAATGTATTTGGAGAATTTAAATCACAAGGTGTTGATGAACTAGTTCTAGATCTTAGGTATAACCCTGGGGGAAGGATTTCAACATCTATTAATCTTGCTTCAATGGTCACTGGTCAATTTAACAATCAAATCTTTGCAAAAGAAAAATGGAACTCAAAATTGATGGATTACTGGAATGAAAATAATCCAGACAATCTAATTAATAGGTTTGTGAGTGATATGGATGGAATTCCCATAAACTCTCTTAATCTCAACAGAGTATATGTATTAACTACATCTAGAACTGCATCTGCAAGTGAATTACTAATAAATGGGCTTGACCCATATATTGACGTTATTCATATTGGAGATTATACAGTTGGGAAAAATCAAGGTTCAATAACTCTGTATGATTATATAAATGATCAGCGTGATAAGAATCCCAACCATAAATATGCTATGCAGCCAATTGTTCTTAAGATTGGAAATGTAGCAGGTTATACTGACTTTCCTGATGGATTGGTACCAGATTATGAAATTAAAGAGTCTATTAGGACTGCTGGTGAACTAGGTGATAATAATGAGCAACTACTTAAAATAGCAATTGATCATATCTTTGGTAATATTCAGTTTATATCATCTGATGATAATATAAAAGAAATTTATATTCCAGAAGAATATTTAAAACAACAATTAATTAGAGATAAGATATTTATTAAGTAATTATTTATTTTGTTAAATACATTTTTCTTCTAGAATAAAGTTCAAAAAATGCATCATCATTTAAGTCATCAATAAACAGAATACTTTCTCCAGTACTTTTCATCTCCGGCCCTAGTTGTTTATTAACATTGGGAAACTTGTTAAAAGAAAAAACTGGTTGCTTAATTGCATAACCATTTAGCTTTGGGTTAAATTTAAAATCCTTTACCTTCTTTTTGCCAAGCATAATTTTTGTAGCGTAATTGACGTATGGCTCTTTATAGGCTTTTGAGATAAAAGGAACTGTTCTAGATGCTCTTGGATTAGCCTCAATAATAAAAACCTTATCATCTTTAATTGCAAATTGAATATTAATAAGACCAATAGTATTAAGTGCTAAAGCAATTTTTTTAGTATGATCTTTTATTTGTTGAATAACAAGATCGCCCAAACTAAATACTGGAAGAGTAGCGTTTGAATCTCCCGAGTGGATACCACATGGTTCAATATGTTCCATAATTCCAATTATATATACATCTTTTCCATCAGATATTGCATCAGCTTCTGCTTCTATAGCTCCATCTAGGTAATGATCTAAAAGCAATTTATTATTTGGTATTTTTCCTAACAAATCTACTACATGCTCTTCAAGCTCCTGCTCGTTTATGACAATTTTCATTCCCTGACCACCTAGAACATATGATGGTCTAACTAGAATTGGAAAGTCTAATTTTTTTGAAAGTTTAACAGCTTGTTTAGCAGTAGTTGCAACTCCAAAATCTGGATAAGGTATTTTATTATCTTTTAATAATGTTGAAAAACTTCCCCTATCTTCTGCCAAATCCAATGATTTAAATTCAGTTCCTATAATTTTTATACCATATCTATCAAGTTTTTCAGCTAATTTAAGAGCGGTTTGACCACCAAGCTGAACAATTACTCCTTCAGGATTTTCATGCCTGATTATATCATAAATGTGTTCCCAGAATACTGGTTCAAAATATAATTTATCAGATATATCAAAATCAGTAGATACTGTCTCAGGGTTACAATTTATCATAACTGTTTCATAACCACATTCACTTGCAGCTAATACCCCATGGACACAACAATAATCAAACTCTATACCTTGACCAATTCTATTTGGGCCTGAACCCAGCACTACTATCTTTTTCTTTTTTGAAACTGCACTCTCATTCTCTGAATAATCTTGCTCATTTTTCAACTTCATTTTCTGTTCAAAAGTAGAATAGTAATATGGCGTTTCAGCTCGAAATTCTGCAGAACACGTATCAACTAATTTATAGACTCTATGAATACCCAATCTATCTCTTTTCTTATAAACTGAACTCTCAACACAATCAAGCATAAATGCTATTTGTCTATCTGCAAAACCTTTTTGTTTAGCCTCAAGCATTAAATCGTAATCAATAGATTTAATATTATATTTTGAAATTTCTTTTTCTAGCATATACAATTCCTCATACTGTTTTAAGAACCACATATCAATTTTTGTTATCTCATAAATTCTTTTAAGAGATATCCCTATTTGAATAGCATCATATAGGACAAAAACTCTATCCCAACTTGGATACTTTAATTTTTCAATTATGGTATTATAATCCTTATATCCTTTTCCATCAGCCCCCAAACCATTTCTCTTAATTTCTAGAGATTGAGTGGCCTTATGAAGGGCTTCTTGAAAAGATCTTCCAATACCCATTACTTCTCCAACTGCTTTCATTTGTAATCCAATAGTTCTTTCTGATCCTTCAAACTTGTCAAAATTCCATCTTGGAATCTTAACTATTACATAATCTAAAGTTGGTTCAAATAATGCGGAAGTAGATTTTGTGATTTGATTACTTAACTCGTCAAGTGTATAACCAAGAGAAAGTTTTGCAGCAACTTTTGCTATGGGGTATCCTGATGCTTTGGATGCTAATGCTGAAGATCTAGAAACTCTAGGATTAATCTCAATAGCAATAATATCTTCTTTTTCATCTGGACTAACAGCAAATTGAACATTGCATCCTCCTGCAAAGTCACCTATACTTCTCATCATTTTAATTGCCATATCTCTCATCCTTTGATAAGTTGTGTCTGAGAGAGTCATTGCTGGAGCAACAGTTATTGAATCACCTGTATGTATTCCCATTGGATCCATATTCTCAATAGTACAGATAATTACAACATTATCATTCTTATCTCTTAATAACTCTAATTCGTATTCTTTCCAACCAATTAAAGCTTTATCTATTAGAACCTCATGTATCGGAGAAGACTCAAGTCCTCTAGTTAGAAGGTCATTAAAATTTTCTTCCTCATATACAATTGAAGCGCCTGTTCCACCAAGGGTAAATGATGGACGGATAACAAGAGGAAAACCAAATTTTTGTGCTATTTCTTTCCCACTTAAAAAAGAAGCTGCTCTTTCTGCAGGAGCAACTGGAATATCAATTTTATTTAACAGAAGCCTAAACTTTTCTCTATCCTCAGTTATTTTAATAGCATCTATGTCAACACCAATAATTTTGACAGAAAACTTTTCCCATATTCCTTTGTCTTGAGCTTCAATACATAGATTAAGTGCTGTCTGTCCCCCCATTGTAGGTAAAACAGCATCTATCTTATGTTTCTCTAAAATTTCAATTATTGATTGAGTTGTAAGAGGTTTAAGATAGATATGATCTGCCATCGCAGGATCAGTCATTATAGTTGCAGGGTTGGAATTAATAAGTATTGTTTTAATTCCATCTTCCTTGAGCGATCTAAGAGCTTGAGAACCAGAATAATCAAATTCACAAGCTTGCCCAATTATTATTGGTCCAGAGCCTATAATTAGAATTGATTTAATCTTTTTGTCTTTAGGCATAAAATCTTACAAAAATATTAAAAAAAAAGTGCTACAATCGTAACACTTTTAAAAAGTTATCAAAAATTATTTTTTATGACGCGATTCACTTGAAACCGATATTTTTTTTCGACCTTTTGCCCTTCTAGAAGAAATAACATTTCTCCCATTAGCATTGGACATTCTATCCATAAATCCATGCTTATTTCTTCTTTTCCTATTAGATGGCTGGTAAGTTCTTTTCACTTCTTATTTAAATTAAATATCAGTTGGCAAATATAATATCTTTTTAAACAAGTTCATATTAATATTATTAAATTGTAGTTTTGTAAAAAAAGATATGTTTCCAAAAAATATAAAATTAATACTTGCTATAGCTCTATTAGGATATGGTATATATCAGATTACTGAAACCTATATTGGAAATGGAATTTTTATGTTCCTATTATCGATAATATTAATAATCTTGTATTTCAAAAATGAGATACTAATCCTTGCATTTCTTAGTCTTAGAAAACAAAATTTTGATAAAACACAAAGACTATTGACACTTATTAAAAATCCAAAAAGTGCATTAATAAAAAAACAACAAGGTTTTTATTATTATTTAAATGGCTTAATACAATCTCAACATAACTTAACAATAGCAGAAAAAAACTTTAGAGAGGCTCTAAAACTTGGTCTTAACACTAGTAGTGATATGGCAATGGCTAAACTTAGCCTAGCTGGAATAATGATGCAAAAAAGAAGAAAAAGAGAAGCTCAGATGCTTTTAAGCGAAGCGAAGGGTCATGATAAACACAATATGCTAACCTCACAAATTAGAATGATGCAAGAGCAAATGAAGAGAATTTAGGATTTGAAAAAAAAATCAATTCTATTATAAATATTTCTTATCTTTGCTGTCCGGCTAAAAATTAAATATGTATCAAATTAATCTGGAGAATAATGAATTTTTAAGACAGTTTGAGGTTAAATACAAGAACTCTCTGGCTAGAATAGAATACGCAGAACAGGAAAGAAAAATTTTTCTTACCAAGATACATATACCAAAAGAACTTAAGGATGGTAAATTTGAAGAACAATTTATAATAAAAGTTCTTGAGTTTATCGAAGAAAAAAAATTAAGGGTTGTTCCAACTTCACCAAAGATTGCGGGTTTTGTTAGAAAGAACAAAGCATTTAAGCATCTTCTGCCTGTTGGGATTAAACTATAATTTACGCTACAGCGTATCCTTCTGAATCTACTTTTTCAATTCTTACCTTTCTGATCTGACCAACTAGATTCTTATTCCAATCTTTTCTAACCCTGATATAATTCTCAGTATATCCTTCAATTAAACCATTTTTGTTTTCAGATTCAAACAAAACATTATAGTCATTTCCAATATTATTTTTATAAAAACTTGTTTTTTTTGATGCAGAAAGCAATCTTAATAATTTACTCCTTTTATTTCTTGTTTTTTTTGGGACTACTCCATTTAACTCAATTGCTTTTGTATTCTCTCTCTCAGAATAAGAAAATACATGTAAATATGTAACATCTAATTTTTCAATGAAATTATATGTTTCCAGAAACATTTCATCTGTTTCTCCTGGAAAGCCAACAATTACATCAACTCCAATTGAAGCATTTGGTATCAATTTTCTTATAAGTTCCACCCTACTTTCATATAAATCAGTTTTATATCTCCTTCTCATTTTCTTTAATATTTGATCACTTCCACTTTGAAGGGGGATATGAAAATGTGGGACAAATTTATTGCTCTTGCTGATAAAACTAATTATTTCGTCAGTAAGCAAATTGGGTTCAATTGATGATACTCTATAACGCTTTACCCCATCAATTTTATCTAAAGTTTTAATTAGCCCAAGAAAATCTTCATTAGTCACAAAACTATCTGATTGTCTTTTACCAAAATCTCCTAGATTAATTCCTGTTAAAACTATTTCTTTTATTCCATTGGAAATTATTTCTTTCACATTTTTAACAACATTTTCTATTGAATTACTTCTTGATTTACCTCTAGCTAATGGTATTGTACAAAAACTACATTTATAATCGCACCCATCTTGTACTTTTAGAAATGCTCTAGTCCTAGAATTAGTCGAGTATGTTTCAATAAACGAATCAACATCATTTATATTACATGAATGGTCAAACTTAGAAAAATCTTGATCAATATTTTGAAGATAATTGACAATATTAAATTTTTCTGATGCACCTAAAACAAGATCAACACCTTTAACAGATAGCAATTCTTCTGGCTTGAGTTGAGCATAACAACCAATTGCAGCTACAAAAGCATTAGGATTAATCTTTAGTGCTTTATTTACAAAAACTTTGAATTTATTATCAGCGTTTTCAGTTACAGAACATGTATTTATAATATAAGCATCAGCATATTGATTAAATGGAACAACTTTAAAATTATTTTTCTCAAGATTATTTGCAATAGAAGATGTCTCAGAAAAGTTAAGTTTACATCCAAGTGTTGATAATGCTACACTAGATATTCTTTTTTCTTTTAATTCAAAGTTTTTAG
>CACIHJ010000003.1 GCA_902586435.1 uncultured Bacteroidota bacterium
TTCCTCTGAAGATACAATTCAAGAAGATGTAAAAGTTGCTGAAGAAGCTAGAGGTTTTAGAGAATACAAATCAAAATTGAATGCATTGGAAAAAGCTGCTGAGAATCCTCAAGTTGTATTTCAGCCTATTTCATGTATGCACTGTAACCACGCTCCTTGTGAGACAGTTTGTCCTGTAGCTGCAACTTCTCATGGAAGGCAAGGTCAAAATCAGATGGCTTATAACAGATGTGTTGGAACAAGATATTGTGCTAATAATTGTCCTTATAAGGTCAGAAGATTTAACTGGTTTACTTATGCTGATAATGATGAATTTGACTTTAACATGAATAATCCTCTTGGAAAAATGGCATTAAACCCTGATGTTAATGTAAGATCTAGAGGTGTTATGGAGAAATGTTCACTTTGTATTCAAATGACTCAAAAAGTAATTCTTGATGCAAAGAGGGATGGACGAAAAGTAAAAGACGGGGAATTCCAAACAGCATGTTCAGACGCATGTTCAGATGGAGCAATGGTCTTTGGAGATGTTAATGATGAGAAAAGTGTAATCAAGAAGGTTGAAGAAGGAGATAGAACCTATAGAGTTCTAGAAAGTATTGGTACAAAACCTAATGTGATTTATCAAACCAAAATTAGAAACAATATTAAAGTATAGTATATGTCATCACACTATGAAGCACCTATAAGGAAACCATTGATTGCAGGGGATAAGAGCTATCATGATATTTCTGTTGATATTGCTAGGCCTATAGAAACCCCTCCTAATCGAGATTGGTGGATTGCCTTTACAATTTCATTAATTGCTTTCTTGTGGGGTGTTGGTTGTATAATATATACTATTGGAACAGGGATTGGATCATGGGGACTAAACAAGACAGTCGGCTGGGCCTGGGATATTACAAACTTTGTATGGTGGATAGGGATTGGACATGCAGGTACATTAATTTCAGCTGTATTACTATTATTTAGACAGAAATGGAGAATGGGTATCAATAGATCAGCTGAAGCTATGACAATTTTTTCTGTAATACAGGCTGGATTATTCCCAATTATTCATATGGGTAGACCATGGCTTGCATACTGGATGTTTCCAATACCTAATCAATTTGGGTCATTATGGGTCAATTTTAATTCCCCATTACTCTGGGATGTTTTTGCAATCTCAACCTATCTTACAGTATCATTAGTTTTCTGGTGGACAGGCCTTCTTCCTGACTTCGCAATGATTAGAGACCGAGCTGTCAAGCCTTTTCAGAAGAAAATATATAGTTTGGTTAGTTTTGGTTGGTCTGGAAGAGCAAAAGATTGGCAGAGATTCGAAGAGGTCTCTCTTGTGTTAGCAGGTTTGGCGACACCTTTAGTTTTATCAGTTCATACAATTGTATCATATGATTTTGCTACGTCAGTTATTCCGGGATGGCATACAACTATTTTTCCTCCTTATTTTGTGGCAGGAGCAATTTTTTCTGGTTTTGCAATGGTCCAAACACTATTAATAATAACCAGAAAAGTTTTAAAACTAGAAAGTTATATTACACTTCAACATATTGAGTTAATGAACATAATTATTATGATAACTGGATCGATAGTAGGGTGTGCATATATTACAGAACTATTTATTGCTTGGTATTCAGGAGTGGAATATGAACAGTTTGCATTTTTAAACAGAGCAACTGGGCCATACTGGTGGGCATATTTCTTAATGATGACATGTAATGTTGTCTCCCCTCAAATAATGTGGATCAAAAAGATTAGAACTAGTATAATTATTTCATTTATAATTTCAATTGTTGTAAATGTAGGAATGTGGTTTGAGAGGTTTGTAATTATTGTTACATCTCTACACAGGGACTATTTACCATCATCTTGGACAATGTTCTCTCCTACATTCATAGACATTGGAATTTTTATTGGAACCATAGGATTCTTTTTTGTTCTTTTCCTATTGTATGCAAGGAGTTTCCCTGTTATAGCCCAAGCTGAAGTTAAGAGTATATTAAAGTCTTCAGGAGAAAAATATAAAACATTAAGAGATAATCATGAGTAAAAACAACTTGCACGTATTATTTGATGATGATGATATTCTCTTAGAAGCTATCAAAAAGATAAGAGAAAAAAAATATTATATAAATGAGGTATATACACCATTTCCTGTTCATGGACTTGATAAAGCTTTAGGGCTTGCGCCAACTAGAATAGCTATTGCTGCTTTTATCTATGGATGTATTGGTTTTACAGTTGCAATATTAATGATGAATTATATTATGATAGTTGATTGGCCTCAAAATATTGGAGGTAAGCCAAGTTTTTCATTTATTGAAAACATGCCTTCATTTGTTCCAATAATGTTTGAAATGACGGTTTTCTTTGCGGCACATTTGATGGTTCTAACTTTTTATATGAAATCTAAACTATGGCCATTCAAAAAAGCAGAGAATCCAAACCCATTAACAACTGATAATATGTTTTTAATAGATATGGAGTCAGGGGATGACTTAAATAAGTTGAAAGTTTTTTTAAAAAAAACAGGAGCAGTTTCAATAGAAGTAATTGAAAAAAATGAAAATGAGAAATAATATATTTATATTAATTATGGTGAGTTTATTATTCACTTCCTGTTTTGACACATCCAGGCCAAATTTTCAATATTTTCCTGATATGTATGAATCTTTAGCTGGAGAGGCTTATACTGAATCAGATGCATTTTCAAATGGTATCGAAGCTCAACTACCAGTTCAGGGATCAATTCCTAGAGGATGGGAGCCATATGAATATGAAGATACAAATGAGGGCTATGAGCTCGCTAAGTTGGAGTTATTATCTCCTTTAGAGACTAATGAATATAATGTATCAAGAGGTAAGGAATTATATCAAATTTATTGTTCTGTTTGTCATGGTGATAAAGGGGATGGCATTGGAATATTGGCTGAAAGAGAAAAATTCCTGGGGATACCTGCATATAATGATCCATCAAGAATTATAACAGAAGGAAGTATATACCATGTATTAATGTATGGGAAAAATGCTATGGGCTCTCACTCTGGTCAAGTAAACGAAGAGGAACGTTGGCAAATTATTCAGTATGTGCTACAATTAAAAGAAGAACTTGAACAAGATTAATATGAACGAAAAATATACAATTTCTAAACAAATCAAAATACTAGCCATTAGCTTTATGCTAATTGGTTTGGCAGGAATAGTTTATGGTTTTGTTTCAGCTCCATCAAATATTGAGGAAGCTAAAGCAATTGTAGCAAGTAAAAGTCATGATTCACATCACGGTTCAGATCATGGAGAATCAGATCATGGAGAATCAGATCATGGAGAATCAGATCACGGGGAATCAGATCACGGGGAATCAGATCACGGGGAATCAGCCCATCATTTAGTAGATCATGACAAACATCTATTACATCAACTTCAAAATAAACCTTGGGCTTCGATTTATGTACCTGCACTATTTTTCATGTTAATTTCTCTTGGAGTTCTTGCTTTTTATGCTATCCAAAGAGCATCTCAAGCTGGCTGGTCAATAGTCCTATTTAGAGTTATGGAGGGAATAACAGGTTATCTTTTAATCGGATGTATTTCGGTATTAATTATTTTACTGATGTCGGGGTTACATTTCAACCATTTATTTATTTGGATGGATCCTGATGTTGTTGCGCATGATGAAATTATAAGAAATAAAACTAGTTATCTAAATCTTCCATTCTTTTTTATTAGGGCTATTATTTATGTTTCAGGTTGGGTCCTATATAGAAATATAACTAGAAGATTATCAATAGAACAGGATAATTCAACAGACATAAATATTCATAAAAAATTATTTAATTTCTCAGCAGGATTTTTAGTATTCTTTTTAATATCTGAATCGATGATGTCTTGGGATTGGATTATGTCAATAGACCCTCATTGGTTTAGTACTTTATTTGGGTGGTATGTATTTGCTGGAGCTTGGGTTTCTGGTGTAACAACAATAGCAATAATAACTATTTATTTAAAATCAATAGGCTACCTTAAATTTGTCGGGGATAGTCATATTCATGATCTCGGAAAATTTATGTTTGCTGTAAGTGTTTTTTGGGCTTATTTGTGGTTTTCTCAGTTTATGCTTATTTGGTATTCAAACATACCTGAAGAGGTAACTTATTTTATTACTAGAATAGAAGATTATAATTTCATATTCTTTGGAATGGTAGCGCTAAATTTAATATTCCCTTTAATCGTTCTGATGAATAGTGACTTCAAAAAAACTCACTTTATAGTAATACTAACAGGGATTGTAATTATAGTTGGACACTACATAGACGTGTTTAATATGATTATGCCATCTGCTGTTGGAGATCAATGGTCAATTGGTTTTTCTGAAATTGGAGGATTTCTATTCTTTTTAGGATTGTTTATCTTGGTTGTTTTTAGAGAAATCTCAAAAGCACCACTTCTAGCATCTGGAGATCCATTTGCCGAAGAAAGCAAAGGTTTTAAATATTATTATTACGATTAATTATGACAATAATACTCTCTTTAATAAGCTTAATTTTAATTTCTGTTGCTGTTTGGCAGCTTACAAAAATATTTGAGTTATCTAAACCAGTTAAATCTGAGTATACAGATGTTGCTGATTATAAAGACAACGATATTAATGGAAAGTTGATGTTTTTATTTTTAATCTTTTTATATGGTTTGACTATATTTTCTTTTTTTAAATGGGGTGATGTTATTCTACCTGAGTCTGCATCTCTTGAAGGAGAAAAAACAGATACTCTTCTATGGTTTACCTTTTCAGTAATTTTTGTTGTTCAAACAATTACTCAGGCATTTCTATATTATTTTGCCTTTAAGTATAGAGGTAATAAAAAAAGAAAAGCATTCTTTTTCCCAGATAGTAATCTCCTTGAAGGAGTTTGGACTGTTATCCCAGCTATAGCGCTTGCAGGAATCATTCTTTATGGATTAATGACTTGGACTGAGATTATGACAATAGAAGAAAATGATGAAGCGCTTGTTGTTGAAATATATGCTCAGCAATTTAATTGGAAGGCAAGATATGCAGGGGAAGATGGAGTACTTGGAGATGCTAATGTTAGATTCCTTCAAGATTTTGGAGGTAAAAATTTAGTTGGTATTGATTCTACAGATCCTAATGGAGATGATGATATTGTAGTTCAAGAATTACATCTACCGGTTAATAGGCAAGTAGTCTTTAGAATAAGATCTCAAGATGTTCTTCATTCAATGTACATGCCACATTTCAGAGCTCAAATGAATGCTGTTCCAGGGATGATTACTCAATTTGCCTTTACTCCAAATGTGACAACAACCGAAATGAGATTAAGAAAAGAAGTTGTAGATAAGGTTATAAAAATTAATAATATTAGATTTCAAAAAAGTCAAGAACTAACTGCTAAAGGAGAATTTCCTTTAGATCCATATGAATTTGATTTCTTGTTACTATGTAACAAAGTATGTGGAGCATCACATTATAATATGCAAATGAAGATCATAGTTGAAACAGAAGAAGAATTTGAAGACTGGTTAGATGAACAGATAACATTTAAAGAATTTATTAAATAATTAAAGATGTCAAAAACAGAGACAAGTCATGATGATCATCATGATCACCATCATAAAGAAACTTTCATAACTAAATATGTTTTTAGTATTGATCATAAGATGATATCAAAACAATATCTGATCACTGGTTTAATTATGGGTATCGTAGGAATAGCTATGTCCTTATTATTCAGGCTTCAGCTTGCATGGCCTGAACAGTCATTTGGTGTCTTTGATCTTTTACTTGGTAAGTGGGCAACTGATGGCGTAATGGACCCAAATGTTTATTTAGCATTAGTAACAATACATGGAACTATAATGGTCTTTTTTGTTCTTACAGCTGGTTTAAGCGGAACGTTTAGTAACTTGTTAATCCCTCTGCAATGTGGAGCTAGAGATATGGCCTCAGGATTTTTGAATATGATATCTTATTGGCTTTTCTTTGTTTCAAGTGTTTTAATGATTGCATCACTTTTTGTTGAAGCTGGGCCTGCAGCAGCAGGTTGGACAATATATCCACCCCTGAGTGCATTGCCTCAAGCTCAACCGGGATCTGGAGCAGGAATGACTCTATGGCTCCTTTCAATGGCAGTCTTTATAGCATCATCTCTTCTGGCAGCGTTGAATTACATTGTAACAGTTATAAACCTCAGAACTAAGGGAATGACCATGACTAGATTACCTCTAACTATATGGGCTTTTTTGGTCACGGCAATAATTGGAGTTATATCTTTTCCAGTTTTGTTATCTGCAGCTTTATTATTAATAATGGATAGAAGTTTTGGTACATCTTTCTTTTTATCTGATATATTTATACAAGGGGAGGTTCTTCATTATCAAGGTGGTTCTCCAGTATTATTTGAGCATCTTTTTTGGTTTTTAGGACATCCTGAAGTCTACATAGTTCTTCTTCCAGCTCTAGGAATAGCATCTGAAGTAATAGCTACAAATTCACGTAAACCAATTTTTGGATATAGAGCAATGGTTGCTTCAATTCTAGCAATTGCTTTTTTATCTACAATAGTTTGGGGTCATCATATGTTTGTAACAGGAATGAATCCATTTCTAGGTTCAGTATTTACATTCACTACATTATTAATTGCCATACCATCAGCAGTAAAAGCATTTAACTATATTACGACTTTATGGAAAGGAAATATTCAATTTAACCCTGGAATGCTTTTTGCAATCGGATTGGTTTCTACATTTATATCTGGAGGATTAACAGGAATAATATTAGGAGATAGTGCCTTAGATATAAATCTTCATGATACGTATTTTGTTGTTGCTCATTTTCATCTGGTAATGGGTATATCTGCTCTTTATGGTTTGTTTGCTGGAGTATATCACTGGTTCCCAAAAATGTTTGGAAGGATGATGAATAAAAATCTAGGATATATACATTTTTGGATAACTGCAATAGGAGCATATGGAGTCTTTTTTCCAATGCACTTTATCGGAATGGCAGGACTTCCAAGAAGGTACTATACTAATACAAATTTCCCATATTTCGATGATTTAGCTAATATAAATGTTGTCATTACCATGTTTGCATTAATAGCAGGTGCTGCACAAATAATATTCTTATATAATTTTATAAGCAGTATATTTTATGGTAAGAGAACAGAGAAAAATCCTTGGAAATCAAATACTCTGGAGTGGACTGCTCCAATAAAGCATATTCATGGAAATTGGCCTGGTAAAATACCTCATGTTCATAGATGGGCATATGACTATTCTAAACCTGGATCTAAAGAGGATTTTATACCTCAAAATGTACCCCTTAAGAAAGGAGAAAAAGAACTCCAACATTAACTATATCATGAGTAATCAGATATTACAATTAATGTATATTTGATATAATGAATGAAAATACAGAAAGAGAGCAGGAGATTGATAAAGCTCTCAGGCCTTTGAGTTTTAGTGATTTTATAGGGCAAGATTCTATCATTAAAAATTTAAAAGTTTTTGTTGAAGCATGTAATCAAAGAGAAGATGCTTTAGATCATACTCTATTTCATGGTCCTCCAGGTCTTGGAAAAACTACTTTAGCTCATATACTTGCAAACGAATTAAATGTTGGTCTTAAAGTTACATCTGGTCCAGTTATAGATAAACCAGGAGATCTTGCAGGACTCCTAACCAATCTTGAAGAAAGAGATATACTATTTATAGATGAGATCCACAGACTTAGTCCAATAATTGAAGAATATTTGTATTCTGCAATGGAAGACTATAAAATTGATATAATGATTGAGACAGGGCCTAATGCTAGATCCGTTCAAATCAATCTTAATCCTTTTACTCTTGTTGGGGCAACTACAAGATCTGGTTTTTTAACTAATCCAATGAGAGAGAGATTCGCAATTTCTAATAGACTTGAACATTATGGTGATGATCTTTTATCCAAAATTGTTGAAAGAAGTTCATCAATCCTTGGTCTTAAAATTGATAAAAACTCATGTTTTGAAATTGCAAAAAGAAGTAGGGGTACTCCAAGAATAGCAAATTCATTATTGAGAAGGGTAAGGGACTTCGCTCAGGTTGAAGGAGAAGGTTCTATTGATATTGAAATTACAAAGTCTTCATTAAAGTCTCTAAATGTTGATAAAAATGGACTAGATGAAATGGATAATAAGATATTATCAACTATAATAGAGAAATATAATGGAGGACCTGTGGGAGTATCCACACTCTCAACATCTCTATCTGAAAATGTTGAGACAATAGAAGAAGTGTATGAGCCTTTTTTGATTCAACAAGGTTTTATAATAAGGACTCCTAGAGGAAGAGAGGTTACCGAAAAAGGGTATAAACATCTTGGTAAAAATAAAAATAATCAGAGCGGTTTATTTAATTAATCATTCTATATTTATACATAATATAATGATATGGATAAAAGTAGAGAAAGGAGAGAGTCTTTAGTTTATCATGCTAAACCAAAACCTGGAAAAACCGAGGTTGTACCTACAAAAAAATATAATTCTCAAAGAGATCTTGCAATTGCATATTCCCCTGGAGTAGCTATACCATGTCAAGAAATTGAAGACAACAAGAATAATACATATAAGTATACAAATAAAGGAAACTTAGTCGCTGTTATATCAAATGGAACAGCTGTATTAGGTCTTGGAGATATTGGCCCAGAAGCATCAAAACCTGTAATGGAGGGAAAGGCTTTGTTATTTAAAATTTTTGCTGATATAGATGTATTTGATATAGAAATAAATGAAAAAGACCCTCAAAAATTTGTTGAAATAGTTAAATCATTATCGCCAACATTTGGAGGGATTAATCTAGAGGATATAAAAGCTCCAGAAGCATTTGGTATTGAAAAAGATCTAATAAAAGGATTAGATATTCCTGTAATGCATGATGATCAGCATGGTACTGCAATGATTTCCTGTGCAGCACTAATAAATGCTCTTGATTTAGTTAAGAAAAAAATAAAGACTGTTAAGCTAGTTATGTCTGGAGCTGGTTCTTCAGCAATTGCTTGTGCAAAACTTTATATCTCTTTTGGTCTTAAGAAAGAGAATATAATAATGGTTGATAGTAAAGGGGTTATAAATGAGAAAAGAACTGACATAAATGATGAGAAAAAGTTTTTTATTACAAAAAGAGATATTGATACGCTTGAAGAGGCAATGATTGATTCTGATATTTTTGTTGGTTTATCTACAGGAGATATTGTTACAGCTAAAATGCTTAAATCGATGGCCAAAGACCCAATAGTTTTTGCTATGTCTAATCCTAATCCAGAAATTAATTATGATCTAGCCATGTCTACAAGAAAAGATTTAATTATGGCTACAGGGAGGTCTGATTTCCCTAATCAAGTTAATAATGTTCTTGGATTCCCTTTTATTTTTAGAGGTGCTCTAGATGTAAGAGCGACTAAAATAAATGAAGAAATGAAAAAAGCGGCTGTAGTAGCTCTTGCTAATCTTGCAAAAAAACCTGTACCAGAGCAAGTTAATGTTGCTTATGGAGAAGCAACTAGGCTAGTATTTGGTAAAGACTATATAATCCCAAAACCATTTGATCCAAGACTTATTACTGAAGTTCCACCTGCTGTTGCCAAGGCTGCCATTGATTCTGGAGTCGCTCGTGAACCTATAGAAGATTGGGATAGATATATTGAAACACTGGATTCAAGAATTGGAACGGATACAAAACTAATTAGGCTAATTCATAGAAGGGCTAAATCTAGAATTAAGAAATTGATTTTTGGGGAATCCGATCAATTAGATGTACTGAAAGCTGCCCAAATATGTAAAGAAGATGGAATAGTGGAGCCAATTTTAATGGGTAGAAAAAAAGTGATAAAAAAATTAATGAAATCTATAGATTTTAACGAAAAAGTAACAATTATAGATCCAAAGGATAAAGATCAAGTAAAAAGAATATCTAAATATGCTAAGGTTTTATTTGAAAATTTAAAAAGAAAGGGCAAAACACAAAAAGATGTAAAGCAAATGTTAAGAGATAGAATCTATTTTGGATCTATGATGGTTCTATCAGGTGATGCTGACAGTATGCTTGCTGGTTATTCAAGAAGTTACCCTTCAGCTTTTACTCCAATTCTTAATACAATAGGTAAATCTAAAGGTATCAAAAGGGTTTCAGCAACTAACTTAATGTTAACAAAACAAGGTCCATTATTTTTATCTGATACATCTTTGAATATAAATCCTAATGCAGAACAATTAGCAAAAATTGCGGTAAATACTTCTAAAACAGTTAAAATGTTTGGAATTGAACCTGTTATAGGTATTTTGTCGTTTTCTAATTTTGGGTCTTCTGATTCTAAAGAAGCAGAAAAAATTTCTTCTGCAATAAAGTTATTACACACTAACAATCCTGATATTATTGTTGACGGTCCAATCCAATCTGATTTCGCTTTAAATAAAGAAATGTTAAAAGCTAGGTTTCCATTTTCTAATTTGAATGGAAGAAAGGTTAATACATTAATTTTTCCTAATCTTGATTCTGCAAATATCTCTTATAAGATAATAAAAGAGCTAGATGATGCGATATCTATTGGTCCAATTCTAATTGGATTAAATAGACCTGTTCATATTTTACAATTAGGTGCTTCAGTTGAAGAGATCGTTAATATGGCAGCAATTTCAGCAATTGATTCACAACGAAGGAAAATAAGAAAAAAATGATAGCCTATATTAAAGGTAGACTAATAGAGAAATCTCCAACTAAGATAGTTGTTGAAGTAAATGGTATAGGTTATGATATTAATATATCCTTAAATACTTTTGAGAAAATTGGAGATGATGAGAATATAACTATTTATACTCATCTTCAGAAAAAAGAAGATACTGATATTTTATTTGGATTTATGACAAAAAGTGAAAGAAAACTTTTTCAGCAATTGATTTCAGTTTCTGGCATAGGGCCTAGTACTGCTAGAACTATTCTTTCATCTATTTCCCCGGTTGAAATTCAGGAGGCACTAATATCAGAGGATTTAAATACAATTAAATCAATAAAAGGTATTGGGCTTAAAACCGCCCAAAGATTAATAATAGAATTAAAAGATAAAGTAGATATATTTGAAAAAAATGATTTAGATTTGGCACAAGAAAAATTCAATGTCAAATTAGAGGCCTTAAAAGCTTTGGAAGTACTTGGGTTTAGTAGAAGTAAATCTGAAAAAGTAGTAAATGAGATTTACTTTAATCATAAAAATATCGAATTACAGCAACTAATAAAAAAGTCTCTAAATAAATTATAATATGAATATTCCAAAAGAATTAAAATATACTGAAGAACATGAATGGATAAGAATTGATGGAAATACTGCTACAATTGGTATTACTGATTTTGCTCAAGGTGAACTAGGAGATATAGTATATATTGATATTGATTCAATTGGGAATGAGCTTGATGGTAATGAAATTTTTGGGACCGTAGAAGCTGTTAAGACAGTTTCAGATCTATTCATGCCTATAAAGGGAAAAGTTTTGGAGATAAATTCAGACATAGAATCTACTCCAGAAATTGTTAATGAGGATCCTTATGGTAAAGGATGGATAATAAAAATTGAGATACATGAAGATCAAGATATTTCAAATCTTTTATCTGATGAAGAGTATAGAAATATGATAGATAATTAAAAAAATATATATAGAATTAATTATAAGTATGAATTAATTATATTTTTTTATAGATTAGTACTTTAAAAATAATTTAATGCAACTGAAGAAGAACCCTAAAGCTGATTTAAATAAAAACAGAAACCTTTATTTTGTTATAGGTCTTGCGTCTGTTTTGTTTATTACATGGCAAGCTATTGAATCAAAAACATACGAAACAAAGTATGATTATGAAGCTTTAAATGTTAATGATGACGATGATGAAGAAATTCCAATTACTGAACAGTTAAAACAACCTCCACCACCTCCACCACCTCCACCAGCACCTGAAATTATTGAAGTTGTTGAGGATGAGGAAGAGGTAGAAGAGACTATTATTGAATCAACAGAGTCTGATGAGGAAATGGTTATAGAAGATATTGAGGTTGAAGACGAGTTTGATGACATTGAAGTTCCATTTGCAGTTATTGAAGATGTTCCAATTTATCCTGGTTGTGAAAGAGTTGCAAAATCTCAAAGAAGAACTTGCTTCCAAGATAAAATTAATCAACATATAAAAAGAAACTTTAGATATCCTGAAATTGCACAAGAGATGGGAATTCAGGGTAGAGTTTATGTAAACTTTATCATTGGAAAAGATGGTGTAATTTCTAATGTTAGAATGAGGGGCCCTGATAAGAATCTTGAACAAGAGGCAGGGAGAATTATAGGTAGATTACCTCAGATGACACCTGGAAAGCAGAGAGGTAGACCAGTAAGAGTTCCATTTAGTATTCCAATAACATTTAGACTTCAGTAGTTACTAACCTGTTCTAAATTCATTACTTTTGTACACTAAATTTTAAATAGCATAAATTCATGTTTAGTGCCGTTCTTGAGTTAACAAAATATAGACTCTCCATAAGTGTATTATTCTCATCTATTGCAGGATATTTAATAGCAATAAATACTTTTTCAATTGAAACTTTTATGCTTCTTATCTCTGGTGGATTTTTTCTTATAGGAGCATCAAATGGATTTAATCAGGTAATGGAAAAGCATACAGATGCTTTAATGGATAGAACTAAAAATCGTCCAATTCCAAGTGGAAGAATAGGCGCAAAATCTGCTACATTTATTTGTTTAGCTATGATGCTAATAGGAATAATTTTATTATACCTTATTAATTTTAGAACTGCTTTTTTTGGTTTAATATCAGCTCTTATATATCTTTTTCTTTATACACCTCTTAAGTCTAAAACACCTCTATGTGTTTTTTTTGGAGCAATCCCAGGAGCAATTCCTTTTATGCTTGGATGGGTAGCTGCGACAAATAAATTTGGAATAGAGCCAGGGATATTATTTATGATCCAATTCTTTTGGCAGTTTCCTCACTTTTGGTCAATTGGATGGCTATCAGATGATGATTATAAAAAAGCAGGCTTAAAGATGCTTCCAACAGGAAAAAAAGATAAATCTACTGCATTTCAAATAGTCTTTTATACTATCTGGACAATATTAGTCTCTCTAATTCCCTTATCAGGGTTTTCAGGCTCATTTACAATAAGTAATATATCTGGTTTATTAATTTTCTTAGCAGGACTATTTATGTTATCTAAATCTATAAACCTAATGTTATATATGAATAATTTAAATGCTTCTAGACTTAAATATGCAAGTATCTTTTATTTAACTTTTATTCAAACTATATTTGTTCTCGATAAATTTATAGTCTAATGTCTGAAGTTGAAATAGTTTTGAAAAATAGAAAAGCTAAGAAGATGATGCTTTGGTTTGGAATGATTAGCATAACCATGACCTTTGCTGGACTAACAAGTGCTTTTATAGTTAGTAGTAGTAGACCTGATTGGTTAGATTCTTTCTCTCTACCATCATGGTTTTTAATCAGTACATTATCAATAGGGCTTAGCAGTATCTTCTTTCAGTTAGCAAAATTTAATTTGGATAAATATTTTACAAATCCTCTAAAAGATAGTTCTAATTTAAATACATTTAGAAAAAATATAAATATATATTTAAGCCTTACAGGGGTTCTAGCAATTATATTTGTTATTTCTCAATTTTTAGGCTTTGAAGAAATAATCTCACTTGGATTTTATTTTACAGGTCCAGGAAGTTCAGTTACTACTTCTTATATTTACATTCTAGTTTTAGTCCACTTACTACATCTATTAGCAGGAATAATTGCTTTATCAGTAGTAATAATTAGATTCAACAATCAAAAATATGACAATAGTAAATTAGGTTTTGAATTAGCATTAATATTCTGGCACTTTCTTGGAGCTTTATGGATATATTTATTCCTTTTTATTAAATACTTCAGCTAAAATATTATAAATTTGTACCGTAAAATTTTGCCCTAGATGCAAGCATCATCAGCAATATCAGAGAAAACAACATCAGGTTCATGGGGAGGAGGTGAAAAACCCTTGGTTGCAGGTTATGGAAAGTTAATGATGTGGTGGTTTATTGTTTCTGATGCTTTAACTTTTTCTGGATTTCTTGTTGCATATGGTTTTTCAAGATTTAAGAATATTGACTCTTGGCCAATAGCTGATGAAGTATTTACTCATTTTCCATTTCTACATGGAGTAGATGCTCCAATGTATTACGTTGCATTGATGACATTTATTCTAATTTTTTCTTCTGTTACAATGGTTTTGGCTGTTGATGCCGGTCATCATAATAATAAAAATAGGGTAGCATTTTATATGCTACTTACAATAATAGGTGGAGCAGTCTTTGTTGGATCACAGGCTTGGGAATGGAAAAATTTTATTAAAGGAGAGTATGGGGCAGTTGAGCTTCAAACTGGAAAGATCTTACAATTCTATGATCTTGAAAAAAACAAAAGAATACCTATAGATGAATTTGCTGTATCTCTAACTCAAGAGAGACTTACACATGAAGACAATGTTGGATTGTGGTATGTTGAAGAGTCAAAATTGCCTGAAATAACTTTAGATGAGGTTTTAGAAGGGTTTAATCGTAATCCAAATATTACTGTTAGACTTGAAGCAATTGATGAAAAGGGAAAGAAAATTATCTTAAATAGAGAAGAAGCAGAATCAACTATAAGTTCAGCAACAAGGGTAGTTAAGGGTGCTAACTTATATAGAAATGAATATGGTAATCCACTATTTGCCGATTTCTTTTTCTTCATTACAGGATTCCATGGTTTTCATGTTTTCTCAGGAGTCATCATAAATATTATCATTTTTATAAATGTGCTACTAGGTACATATGAGAAAAGAGGGCATTATGACATGGTTGAGAAAGTAGGCCTTTACTGGCACTTTGTAGATTTAGTATGGGTATTTGTATTTACATTCTTTTATTTAGTATAATATGGCAGAACATTTACATAAATTAGAAATTTTTAGAGGACTAATAAAGTTTAAATCAAATCAACAAAAGATATGGGGAGTCCTTATATTTCTTTCTATTGTAACTGCAGTTGAGGTAGCGCTTGGTATACTTAAACCAGAAATATTATTAAATAAGTTTCTTGGCCTTAAATTAATAAATTGGATGTTTATTATAATGACTATTATTAAAGCATATTATATTACTTGGGATTTTATGCATATCAGAGATGAAAAGTCATTCCTTAAAAACACTATAGTTGTCCCCTTGCTAATTTTGATTCCATTCCTGCTCTTCATTTTATTAGTTGAAGGATCATATATTTTTGATGTAATGTTAGGTGGATTTAAAAGCTGGAATTTTTGATGAAAAAAAGTATTCAGAAGTATTTAATTCTTAGCTTCCTTTTCTTTTTCCCAATCTTTATATATATTTTTCTAGCTTCAGGAATAAACAATTTTGCAAAACTTCCTATTCTAACAAAAAGTGTTTTGGATATTGAAAATATAAAAGGGAATGAGCAAGGGATAACACTAAAAGATAATATATCAATCCTTGGTTTTTGGGGGGGAGATATTAACTTGAGAAAATCAGAAGCATTAAATTTGAATCAAAAAATTTATAAAAGATTTTATAAGTTTGAGGACTTCCAATTTGTATTTCTAACTACAAAAGATCAAGAAGAAAATATCAAAAATCTTAAAGAAGAATTAACAAGAGGAGTCGGAACAGATCTCCAAAGATGGAACTTTATTTTTACTGATGATAATGAAATACAAAAGATTTACAATAGTCTTGCTACAGATATTAAGTTATCAGAAGAAAATAGCACACCTTATGTGTTTATAATTGACAGATATCTAAATCTTCGAGGCAGAGATGATGATGAGGATATTGGAAAATTATATGGTTTTAATGCTGAGTCTGTAGCAGAGATAAATAATAAAATGGTTGATGATGTTAAAATTATTTTAGCTGAATATCGACTTGCTTTAAAGAAAAATGATTCTTTATTTAAATGAAAAAAATAGGTAAAAAAAATATTGGCCTTTTAATAATTATTATTCTTTTTGGAATCTATTCAGTACCAAAGATTATAGATAGATTGTCAAATGAAAACGTTATAGATACTAATCGGCTTCATCAAAAAGAAGAATTGTCTTTCCTTAAAATTGATGGAAAAGACAGGAAGGTTCCAGATTTTGTTCTAACTAATCAAGATTCTCTTTTTATAAGTAATGATGACCTTTTAGGTAAAGTTTATGTTTTAGAGTTTTTCTTTAGTAGATGTCCTGATATCTGTATAGAAATGAATAAGAATATGAAAAAATTGGATGATACATTTGGTGATCTAGATGATTTTGGGATTGTCTCTATTACAATAGACCCTTATCATGATACTCCAATTATTTTAAAAAAATATTCTGAAAATTTGGAGGTGAAATCTAAAGATTGGCATTTCTTGACTGGAGAGCGTGATTATATTTATGATTTAGCAAATAATGGTTTTAATATATATGCTAATGAAAATCCTAATTTTGCAGGAGGGTTTGAACATCAAGGATATTTTGCACTAATTGACAAGCAAGGCTACATTAGATCTAGAAATGATGATTATGGTAATCCACTTTTATATTATCTTGGTATAAATGATGAGAACATAGATTTACAAGGAATCGATATGCTGGAATATGATATTAAAAAATTAATTGATGAATAAACCTGAAACAACATCTAATAACAAATTAAAGTATAGAGGTTTAATAATACTTATTTCAGTTCTAATTCCTGCTGTTGTAGTTGTTCTATTATTCGTTAGAATTGAGTCTATTCCTCCTTTAACTTTTCTGCCTCCAATATATGCTTCTATTAATGGTCTAACAGCATTACTTTTAATCCTGGCATATAGATCAATACTAAAGAAAAATGTAAAGAGACATGAGTTGTTAATGAAAGTCTCAATTGGTTTATCTGTTGTTTTTCTTGTAATGTATGTTCTGTACCATATGACAACAGATCCAACACCTTTTGGAGGAGAGGGCTTTATTAGATATGTCTACTTTTTTATCTTAATAACACATATAACTCTTTCTGTCTTTATCATTCCAATGGTTCTAGTAACTTATGTTAGAGCTATATCTAAGATGTTTGAAAAGCATAAAAAAATAGCTAGGATTACTTTTCCAATTTGGTTATATATTGCAGTAACTGGAGTAATTGTATACCTAATGATCTCACCTTATTATACCTAATAATGAAAAAAATCCTTTTTACTATAATATTGTTTTTGATTTTTAGTGCAGAATCATATTCTCAATGTTCTATGTTAAGCGCTATAATGGAATCAGAACAGGCTTATGACTCAGCAAAGAGTCTTAATAATGGAATAGTATACTTAATGGCTCTCCCATATATTATGGTACTTGTAATAATATGGATTATTTATAATACTAATAAGGTCAAACAATAAAATATTTTTAAAAAAATGTGATGTAACGTTTGCTTCTCATTAAAAAAAATGATAAGTTTGCGTTACATTAATATAAAATAAATAAATATGGAGAATATTTTAGAAGGATTAGGAATACTTATTCCAATAATAGGAGTATCCCTTCCTGCAATAATTATCTTGATTGTATTTGCCTATGAATCAAGAAATAAAAAAAAGAAATATGATACTATTATTGAAGTATCAAAAAACATTAGTGATCCTGAAGAAATTAGAAATCTTATTAAAGGCTTGGAGGATAACCAAAAAAAATCACCTATTGATCTAAGAAGAAGTGGAGTTATAACCATTTTCGTTGGAGCTGGTTTATTTATGCTTGGCTGGATAGCGATAGGTGGAATTTTAGAAGGCGTAGGAGCATTAGTTGCCTTAATTGGAATAGGCCAGATGGTTGCAGGATATATTTATCCAAATCAATCGGAAGAAATTAATAAAGTAGTAGAGGAGTTTGAGAAAAAATAAAAATAAAGTTTGGGAAGGAATCATCAAAAACTTAAAAATAATCTTGAGGAACTTAGAAGATCTGCTGGCTTAACTCAAAAAGAGCTTTCAGAGAGTGCAGGGGTTTCAAGAAAAAGTATAAATGCAATTGAAAATGGAATTTATATTCCATCAACTCTTCTTGCTCTTAAAATAGCAAAAACTTTAAAATGTAATGTTGAAGATATCTTTCAAATCCCTTAAAATAGTTATCTATGGAGTGGTCTAATAAATATAATTTAATTAATTTCGCCTTGTTTTGATTGAGATAAAGAATTTACATAAGTCTTATGAAATGGGGGCTAATTCACTGCATGTTTTAAAAGGAATTAATTTTTCTGTAAAAGATGGAGAGTTAGTTGCTATCATGGGATCTTCAGGATCTGGTAAATCAACACTTCTAAATATTTTAGGAATGCTTGATACTGCTGATGCTGGAACTTATCATCTTGATAATATAAAAATTGCAAATATGGATGAGACCAAGGCTGCAAACTATAGAAATAAATTTTTAGGATTTGTTTTTCAATCATTTAATTTAATTAATTATAAAGATGCCCTAGAGAACGTTGCTTTGCCACTTTATTATCAGGGTCTACCAAGAAAAGATAGGCAAAAAGTAGGATTAGAATATCTTGATAAAGTTGGACTTAAAGAATGGTCAGATCATCTTCCGAGTGAGCTCTCAGGTGGACAGAAACAAAGGGTAGCAATTGCACGAGCGATGGCATCAAACCCAAAAGTTCTTCTTGCTGATGAACCAACAGGTGCTCTAGATTCAACAACATCAAGAGAAGTAATGGCTTTAATACAAAGAATAAATAATGAAGGAAAAACCATTCTTGTTGTAACCCATGAAAATGATATTGCTAATATGTGTAAAAGAATTGTACACCTTAAAGATGGAATTATAGTAGAGGATAAAAAAATTAAACAAAATATAATTAAAGATGTTTAATGCAGAGCGCTGGATTGAGATTTTTCAATCTATTAGAAAAAATAAATTAAGAGCTGTATTATCTGGCTTTACAGTATCTCTAGGAATACTTCTATTTATTATACTTTTTGGCCTTGGAGAAGGATTAAAGAATTCATATAAAGATTTATTTTTAGATCAATCAAATAATGTAGTTTTTGTTTTTCCTGGGAAAACAACTAAGCCTTTTGGGGGTTTTAAATCAAATAGAAGAATAGAGTTTGACAATTCTGATATTAAAGAAATCAGTCAACAATTTGCTTCAAGAATTGAATATATAAATCCAAGAATAAGATTTGGTGGTAGAATTACATATAAGCTGGAATCTTACGACTTTTCTCTTCAAGCAGTTGCGCCTTCTAATCAATATATCGAAAATCATATTTTAATGAAAGGAAGGTATCTAAATGAAAAAGATATTAAAGAAAAATCTAAAGTAGCTGTAATAGGTAGACTTGTTGCAAGAGATATTTTTAAAGAAGAAGATCCTATTGGAAAATTCATTAATATAGGTAGCAGAGCATATAAAGTTATTGGAGTTTTTCAAGATAGAGGGGGGGATGTAGAAGAAAGCTATCTGTTTATACCCTATACCACACGTCAACAAATTTTAATGGGTTCAGATAAAATAGGTGACATTGTATTAACTTTTAACCCTGAAATAGGAGCTTCTGGTGCAGTTAAGTTAGGAGATGATATAAAGAAATTTTTAAAAGAAAAAAAATCAATTGATCCAACTGATCCAAGTGGTTTATTTATAAGAAATGTAGCAGATGAATTTGAAAGATCAATGCAATTTGCAAGTGTACTTCAAATTATAGTAGCATTTGTTGGTATTGGTACATTAATTGCCGGAATAATAGGTATATCTAACATAATGGTATTTATAGTCAAGGAAAGAACTAAAGAACTAGGAATCAGGAAAGCATTAGGAGCATCTCCAAGTGAGATAATAAAAATGATTTTGACTGAATCAATCTTTATAACTGCAGTTTCTGGTTTTCTTGGAATGGCTGGAGGAATTTTATTATTGAATTCAGTGGATACTGGACTTTACGACTATTTCATAACAAGACCGGGGGTAAACTTTAGTCTAGCAATAACAGCAACTATAGTATTAATTGTTTTTGGTGTTATAGCAGGTTATATTCCTGCAAAAAGAGCTGCTCAAATAAAACCAATTGTTGCCTTAAGAGATGAATAGTTTAAAGAAAATTTTTGATAGAGATACTTGGGATGAAATTTTTGAATCAATTTCAAAAAATAGAACAAGAACTGTAATTACAACAATTGGAGTGTTTTGGGGAATATTTATTTATATAGCTCTAGCAGGTTCTGCAACTGGACTTGAAAATGGATTTGATCAAGCATTTAGTGGAATTAGTAAAAATTCAATGGGTTTTTGGGCTCAAAGTAGATCTATACCTTATAAAGGATATGAAGAAGGTAGTAGACCGATATTTAAAATAAGTGATGTTGATTATATACAACAAAGAATCCCAGAAATTGAATATATATCTCCAGGACATCAGCTAGGAGCATTTAGTGGTTCCGCACCAATAGTTGTTAGAGGTACAAAAACAGATAATTTCAATATTTTTGGAAACTATCCTAACTATGCTACTATAACTGTAAAAAAACTTTTTGATGGAGGACGTTGGATAAATGATGAAGATATGAGACTAGAAAGAAAAGTTGCTATTATTGGAGAGGGAACAAGGGACAGACTATTTGAAATAGATGAAGATCCAATAGGTAAGTATATAAAAATAAACGATATAAATTTTAAAGTTGTAGGAATTCATAAATATTCACAAAGCTCTGGATTTGGTTCAGATGGGGATATTTATATTCCATTTACAACTTTTGCTAAGGTTTATAATACAGGAGATGATTTTGGATTTATGTTCATTTCAGGTTATGATTATGTAAACCCAGAATACCTTGAAACCGTTGTCTTAGATAATCTAAAACTTCGTAAAAATGTATCCCCTGATGATGGTAGAGCTTTTGGATCATTTAATATTGGGGCATTATTTGAGAGTATTATTAAATTCAGTAGAGGTATGGTATTCTTATCTTTAGTTGTTGGAATTGCAACAATTTTTGCTGGAGTAATAGGTATCGGAAATATAATGCTAATAGCTGTTAAGGAGAGAACTAATGAATTGGGTATTCGAAGAGCAATTGGAGCAACTCCAGGAGAAGTAAGAGTTCAAATAATATTAGAGATGGTATTCCTTACAATTTTAGCTGGATTAATTGGAATAATTGTTGGGTCAATGTTGCTTTTTTTAATAAATATTGGAACAGCAAGTTTAGAAGATTTTCCATTTACAAACCCAACAGTTCCTCTGTTGATTGTTTTTGGAGCATTTACAACTATGATTACATTAGGTACATTAATTGGCTTTATTCCAGCAGAAAGAGCTGTAAGTATTAAGCCAATAGATGCCCTAAGAGAAGAATAATTTTTAACTTTATAAAAAAATAAATCATGAACTTTAAAAAAGTAGGAATCGCAGTATTAATCTTAGGCTTTCTGTTTTCTATGGCCTATTTCATTAGAACTAATAGTACATCTGTAGAAGAATATGATACAACTACTCCATTTACTTCATCAATAGAAAAGACAGCTGTTGTTACTGGAAAAGTAATACCTGAAGATGAGGTAGAGATTAAACCTCAATTAAATGGTATTATTGAAAGAATTCTTGTGGAAGAAGGAGACATTCTTAATGAAGGTGACTTAATTGCTAGAATAAAAGTTGTCCCTGATGAAGCATCTGTTTACAGAGTTCAAAGTCAAGTAAATAATTTGAAGCTTGCTGTTAATAATGCAGAGAGAGATTTTCAAAGATCTACAGACTTGTTCGCAAAACAAATAATTTCACAACAAGATTTTGACAATGCTGAGTTATCATATAATCAAGCAAAAGAGAATTTATCTGCAGCTCAAAATGATTTAGAGATAATTAAAAAGGGTTCAGTCTCTGGATCTACAACTGCAAATACAAACATAAGAGCTACTGTGTCTGGTACTATTCTTGAGATACCTGTTAAGCTAGGAGACCAAGTTATTCAAAGTAATAACTTTTCTGCCGGTACAACTGTTGCTATAATTGCTGATTTAAATAAAATGATCTTTGAAGGAAAAGTTGATGAAGCAGAAGTTGGTAAACTTTATAATGGTCAAGGACTAATTGTTAGTATGGCAGCTATTCCAGGAGAAGAGTTTGATGCTACTTTAAAGTTTGTTGCTCCAAAAGGAACTGAAGAACAAGGTGCTGTTCAATTTAAAATAGAAGCAGAAGTTACTTTGAGTGAATCTGTTTTTGTCAGAGCAGGATATAGTGCAAATGCATCTTTAGTTATTGACAGAAGAGATGATATTATGGTTATTCCAGAGGCGCTACTCCAATTTGATAGAAGAACACAAGCTCCTTATGTTGAAATAGAAACTGGAAATCAAAAATTTGAAAGAAAAGATATTGAAATTGGATTATCTGATGGAATTAATGTTGAGGTATTATCAGGCCTATCTATGGATACCAAAATTAAAATATGGAATAAAACAGAACCAATAAAAATAGAAGTTGAGGAATCTGCTTTTGATGAATTTAGAGATGATGATTAAAAAATATATTCTATTTACTATACTTCCTATTGCTTCTGTTTTTTCTCAATCAGATGTGAGGATTCTCTCTCTTCAAGAGTGCGTTGATATGGCAATAGAGAAAAATATAAGTATAAAGCAATCAGAATTAAGTTTAAAGGACTCACAAATTAATAAATCTAGTGCAATTGGTAATTTTTTACCTTCTATTAATGCGCAAGCTCAACATCAATGGAATATCGGTTTAAGTACAAACTTTACTACCAATCTATTGGAAACAAACACTACACAGTTTTCTTCTATGGGTGCCGGAGTTGGTCTTGATGTATATAATGGACTAAGTAATGTATATCAACTTCATAGAGCAAATCTTCAAATTTTAGCTAGTAAATATCAACTTGATAACATGAAAGATGATATAAGTTTAATGGTTGCAAATGCGTATTTACAGATTATGTTTAACAGTGAGATTCTAAAAGTTCAAGAGTCACAATTGGAATTAACTAAAGTTGAACTTTTAAGAACACAAGATTTAATTGATGCAGGAATTTTTTCTCCAAAACAAATTTTTGAAATAGAAGCTAATCTAGCATCTCAAGAGCAATCTGTTATTCAAGCGGAAAACAATTATAGAAATGCTAAACTTAATTTGGCTCAACTTTTATTAATAGATGATTTTGAAAGTTTTGAAATTGCAAATGAAGATTTTGATGTTCCTTTTTCAGAGATACTAGAGAATAACCCTAAAGAGATATATAATAAATCATTAACCTTTAGAAATGATATTAAACTTGGAGAGACTAATATTTCTATTGCAGAAAAGGACATTCAATTATCAAAAGCACAGCTTCAGCCATCAATAAGCTCATTCTATAGTTTTAATAGTAGAATAGCTTATGAGGATAACTCAGCAGGGTTTAATGATCAATTCAATAGAAATAAAGGTCAAACTTTTGGACTACAGCTTAACGTGCCAATTTTTAATAGAATGCAAACAAGAAATAATATTAAAAGAAGTGAAATAAATCTTGAAAGAACTAAATACCAGTTCGAGCAAGATAAACTTAACCTTGAAAATACTGTAAATCAATCATACAATGATTTAAAAGGAGCAATTAAGTTTTATGAAGCATCATCAAAAACTTTAATTTCATTAAAAAACGCATTTGAAGATACAACCGATAGATATCGCTTAGGAGTTCTTAGCTCATTTGATTTCATCCAAGCTAAGCAAAGATATGAGTCTGCAGTTTCAGAAAATATTAGAGCAAAATTCGATTATATTTTTAAACTAAAAGTTTTAGAGTTTTACTTTGGAATACCTCTTACTATCCCTGCAGATTAAAATTTATTTTCAATTTAAATGTCATATATCTTAAATCTTGAGACTTCATCTAAAAACTGCTCAGTCTCTTTGTTAAAAGGAAATAAAATTGTAAATATCATTGAACAGGAAGATGATAGCTACAGACATAGTGAATTGTTGACTTTATTTATTGATCAAATTCTTTCAAAAGAAAAAATTAGTACAGAAAATCTTTCTGCTGTTTCAGTATCAAAAGGCCCTGGATCTTTTACGGGTCTTAGGATTGGTTTCTCAGTAGCTAAGGGGTTATGCTTTCCTTATAATATTCCTATAATTGGAATTAATTCATTGAAAATTCTTGGTCTTTCATACACGCCCAAGAAAGACGAACAAATACTTTCATTAATTCATGATAAGAATAATAGTTACTATTCAATGCTATTAGATTCAAATTACAATGAGCTAGAGAAGCCGTCTGTAGTTATAATTGATGAGATTTTCTTATCTAAGTATGAAAACATAAATTCTTTAGTTGTTGTATGCAATACAAAATCAATTAAAGAAGTTATTAATTTTAAATCAATTAAAACTCATATAAGTAGTATATCAGCTAAACATATGGGAGATATGTCTAGAGAAAACTTTGATAAGAAAAATTTTGAAGATTTAGCTTACTTTGAGCCTATGTATATCAAAAAACCTTATGTAGATTAATTAGAATCCTAATTCTTTCTTAACATCCTCTAATAGATCTTTACCGTTTGCTAGAATTACCCCTCCATTTGGACTAGAATCAATGACATAATTGAACCCTTGGTCTTTTCCAACCTTGTTTATTGCCTCTCTTGCTTTTTCAAGTAAAGGTGTCATTAAATCCATTTGTTTTTTTTGTAGTTCTTGTGCGGCTGATTCTCTAAATTCTTGAAGATTCTGTTGCATACTCTCAAGTTCTTTTTGTCTTGCCTGATTAGTAACATCAGTTTGATTTGCAGCATCAGAAGAATAGTTTTGTGCTTTCGTCTGAAATTCTTTAAATGCATTCTCAATCTGTGTAGTATAGTCTTTTTCAAGCTTAGCTAATTCATTTTGAGCAGCAATAACTTCTGGCATTTCACTAATTAATTGCTGAACATTAATATGAGCGACCTCATTAGTTTGAGCAAAAGTAGTTAATGGTGCCAAAGCCATTAAAAAAGCTATTATTGTTTTCTTTATTGAATTCATCATAGTCTTATTTAAAATTACGCACTGCAATATCGTAAATTTTATCCAATTATTAATTAAAATTGTTGACCTATTACAAAGTGGGTTTGCCAACCTGATCTTTGATTAGAGTTTGAATAATTTGTTCTATCAAAACCATACCCAAAATCTATCCCAAGAAGACCAAATGCAGGCATAAAAACTCTTACTCCAATCCCTGCAGATCTTTTAGCATTAAATGGGTTATAATCTTTAAAATCATCAAAACCATTTCCGGCTTCAAGAAAGCTTAGTGCAAAAACTGAAGCAGATGGCTTAAGACTAATAGGATATCTTAGCTCAAGTGAGAACTTATTGTAGATAATTGATCCATCTCTACTGGAAAGAGAACCATTTTCATATCCTCTTAAAGCTATGGTCTCTCTGCCATCCAATGCATATTGTTGCATACCATCTCCACCAAGATAAAAACGTTCAAAAGGGATATTCCCCTTATTTTTGTTATATGTCCCTAAGAACCCAAAATCAGTTTGTGTTTTAAGTATAAATTTTCCAAATAGCCTAGTGTACCAACTACCATTAAATTTTAGTTTGTAAAATTCTAGCCATCTATACTTTTCTTGATCAATTAATGCTTGAATTGGCTCACCTTTATAATTTGTAAATTCACTCCTTTGTTCAACATCAGAAAAATCATCTCCAGTTATAAGAGAATATGGAGGAGAAAGCCTAGCACTAATTGTAAAGCTTGAACCACCAGTAGGGAAAATAGGATTTGTATAAGTATTATTTCTAAGCAAGGAGATATTATATGACAAATTATGGGACTCTCCATCTCCAAATGTAAACAAACCAGTATAATAGTTGTTTAACTTATAATATTGGTATGAAATTGCTTGAGATAATTGGAAATAATCATCAGGAATACTAAGTCTTCTAGCCATTCCAATCGTTAGTCCTCTTATTTCAAAGAATTGACTTTTATCAGCTTTTCTTGTAAAATAATCATACCTAAACTGTTTAGTAGTTGAAATAGAAAAAGAAAATTGGACTGGTTGTCTTCCACCAAGCCAAGGTTCCATAAAATTAAAACTGTAGGTATTATAAAAAGTACTAGACTGAAGTCTTAATGCAAAAGTTTGTCCATCACCCTGGGGAAGAATTCCACCTCTTTCCCTCCAATTTTTTGCTAAATTTTTTGCAGAGAAGTTATTAAATGATAGCCCAAGTGTCCCAATAAAACCTCCACCACCATAACCACCTTGCAATTCAATCTGACTAGCACCTGATTCAACTAATCCTAATTCAATATCTACCGTACCAAGATTAGGATTAACATTTTTAAAATCTGGACTTATTTGTTCAGCATCAAAAAATCCAAGCTGCCCAACCTCTCTTATAGTTCTTACAACCTTATCTTTACTATATAGTTCTCCAGGCTTAATTCTAAGCTCCCTGTATATTACATGATCATTCGTCTTTGTATTTCCAACAACTGAAATTTTGTTGAAACTAGCAAGTTTACCTTCATTAATTCTGATTTCAAAATCAATAGTATCATTTTCAGCACTTACTTCAACTGCGTTAACAGATGAGAATAGATAACCATTGTTTTGATATAAATTTGATAAATCATTAGCATCTGGTTTTTCATCTTGAATCCTTTCTTTTAATAGAACTCCATTATATGAGTCACCTTGTTCAATTCCTAGAATTTGATTTAATTGATAATCTGAAAACGAACTATTTCCGATATAATCGATTTTTCCAAAATAATATTGATTTCCCTCATCTATATCTAAGACTATATCAATTGTTTCTTCATCATTTTTTATTATTGTATCATAAGTTATTCTAGCATCCCTATACCCTTTTTCTTTATAATATGAGATAAGGTTTTCTTTATCAGTCTCAAAGTCATCTGGAATTAATTTTGACTTTTTCCAAAACCTTCCTAGAAACTTTTTCTTTGTCTTTTTAAGTTTTGTCTTTAACCTAGAATCTTTAAATACCTCATTTCCATTAAACGATATATCATTAATTTTTATTCTTTCACCTTTATTAACATCAACTATTAGGTTTAATTTATTAGAACCTATTGTGTCTGGTCTTGTAATAAGATTGACTGTAGTGTTTAAAAAACCATCTTTTCTAAACTTATTCTCTATATAATTCTTTGTATTTGTTAAAAAACTTTCAGATAATCTTTTTCCTTCGCTTAGTTCTGTTTCATCAATAATAGATTCTGACTGACCTTTTTTTATTCCATTTATTTTATATTCATTAAGAGTAGGAAGTTCATCTACACTTATCTCTAATTTAGCTGATTGACCTGATATATCAGATATGTATATGTTTACGTCACTAAATAACTCAAGATTCCATAACTTTTTAAGTACATTACTTATCTCTTCTCCAGGAACTTGAATATTTTGACCTTTTCTCAGCCCACTATATGCAACAACAGTTTTATCACTAAAATTTTTTAATCCTGAAACAACTATAGTGTCTAATACATAATAACCACCTTTGTTGTAACTATTTTGAGAATAAGAAATAGTTGAAGTCAAAATAAATATAAATCCAATATATATTTTGAAATATTTATGTAGGTTATATTTGTTCACTTGTTTTTCCAAATCTTCTTTCGCGACTTTTATAATTCTCTAATGCTAAATTAAAATCATCTTTCGAAAAATCAGGCCAATATACATCAGTAAAATATAATTCAGCATAAGCAATTTGCCATAACAGAAAATTACTAATTCTTTGTTCACCACTTGTTCTTATTAATAGATCAACATCTGGTAAATTTTTCGTGTAAAGATGGCTATTTATTATCGAATCATCAAAATTATTTAATTCAATTAAATTATTTTTAACTTTATCAGCAATCATTTTAACAGCATTAAAAATCTCTTGTTTGCCTCCATAACTTAATGCTAGTGTCAAATTCATCTTCCGGTTATTCTTTGTTTTATTAATAATAAACTCTAATTCAGAAACTACTTCTTTGGGGAGACTATTAATTTCTCCTACAGCATTAAGTTTTATATCCTTATCAAAAATTTCATCAAATTCATCCCTTAAAGTACTAACCAACAAAGACATTAATGAGCTAACCTCATCGGATGGTCTATCCCAATTTTCAATCGAAAATGCATACAGTGTCAAATATTCAATTCCTGATTTGTAGGCTTCTTGAACAATAGATTTCACTGAATTAACTCCATTTTGGTGACCAAATTCTCTCGGGAGACCTTTATCCTTTGCCCATCTTCCATTACCATCCATTATAATAGCTACATGTTTTGGAATCATATTATTTGTTTATTGAATCAGTGTTTCTCATATCTTGCCCCCAAAATAGCCTATCTCTTAGCTTTTTGAAGAAATTGTCCTCTGCAAATTCTATTGTATTTATAGTAAAATCAGATTTTTTTATTAGTAAGATACTTTTTTTATCTATACTGTATATTCTTGAATCTAATGACAAAGAATAATCTTTTTCTTTAACTATAATTTTTATAGAAGATGTATCATTAATTAAAAAGGGTCTCATATTAATGTTATGCGGTGAAATAGGGTTTAAAATTATAATTCCAGACTCTGGAGCTACTATTGGTCCTCCATTACTAAGAGAGTAACCTGTTGATCCTGTTGGAGTTGAAACAATTAAGCCATCAGACCAATAATCTGTGTGATACATATTATCAATTTCACAAGAAATGTTTAGTAAAGATGTAGTGTCTTTTCTATGAATCGTTATTTCGTTTAAAGCGAAAGGGCTCTCACCAAAATCAATATTATTGTTCTCTGAACTAATTGTAATAGTAGATCTCTTTACAATTTGGTATTTATTATTTTTTAATAATTCTAAGCCTTTTTTTAACGATTCTTTTTGAAGTCCTGTTAAAAAACCTAATCTCCCAGTATTTATTCCTAAGATTGGAATACCTGAATCTTTTATGTATGTTATTGATCTAAGAATTGTACCATCTCCACCAATTGAAAATAAAAAGTCATGATTTGTTTCAATCTTTTTTGAAGAGTCAAAAAAAGATACTTTTGAAAGTATATCTTCTGAAAAATAGCTTTTATAAGCTTGATCAATTGATATATCATTATCTGCTCCTAATAGATTAATTATTTCTATACAACAATCAACAGATAGCTGATTTTTACGTGAAATAAATAGAGCAATTTTCATATATCAAAAATACAAACTTTATGACTTTATAATACATTATATTTGCAATTAAGTCTAAATCAGCTTTAATGACTAAACTTAGCGTTAATATTAATAAAATAGCAACTTTGAGAAATGCTAGAGGTGAGAACTTACCTGATCTATTAAATTCTGCAATTGATATAATTAATTTTGGTGCTGATGGTATTACAATTCATCCCAGACCTGACGAAAGACATATTAAATATAGTGATGCAATAGATCTTGGAAAGATTATAACAAAGGAATTTAATATTGAAGGAAACCCAAATGAAAAGTTTATGAAACTTGTTTCAGATATTAAGCCCACTCAGGTAACATTAGTTCCAGATTCAATTGATACTTTAACATCAAATTCTGGATGGAATACAAAAGATAATTTTCCTTTTTTGAAAGATGTGATAAATGAATTAAAATCTTATTCAATTAGAGTATCTATTTTTGTTGATCCAAATATTGAGATGATTGAATATGCTAAAAAATTATCAGCTGATAGAATAGAGCTTTTTACTGGTAATTATGCAAAACAATATGCTAACGATAAAGAAAATGCTATTAGCAAATATGTTGAATGCTCTCATTATGCTAAAAAAATAGGTATAGGTCTGAATGCAGGTCATGATCTAAGTCAGGAAAATTTAAAATATTTCAATGATTCAATAAAAAATCTTCTAGAGGTATCAATTGGGCATGCTTTGATTTGTGAATCAATATATAATGGTCTTGAAAAAACAATTAAATCATATTTAGATATTTTAAATAATGAAAATTCTTCATTCTAAAATTATTGGAGACAGTAATAAACATGTAATAATACTTCATGGATTTCTTGGTATGGGAGATAACTGGAAAACTCATGCAAAAAAAATCTCTTTAGAAGGATTTACTGTTCATTTATTAGATTTAAGAAATCATGGTAGAAGTTTCTGGGATGATGACTTTAACTTTGATTCTATGGCAGAGGATATAAAAGATTATTTTAAGTTCAAAAATATATCTAAAGCAGATTTTATAGGACATTCAATGGGAGGGAATTTAGCTTTCTATATTTCAAATAAACTTCCGGATATTATAAATAAAATTGTTATTGTTGATATTGCTCCAAAAAAATATGAGAATGTCCACGAAAGTATTTTGCTAGGTTTAAAATCAATTGACTTTAGTTTAATTAGTTCAAGAAAAGAGGCTGATGATAAGTTATCATTTTATATTTCAGATGAAAGAGTAAGACAATTTTTGCTAAAGAGTGTTTATTGGGAGAGTGAATCTAAACTTGGCTTCAGATTTAACCTAGATGTATTATATGAATTTAGTAAAAATGGTATTTCAAATGAATTCAAGAGTTCAATAGGTTTCAATGGCCCTACTCTTTTTTTACATGGAGAATTATCAAACTATGTAAATAAAAAAGACTATGAACTAATAAATTACCATTATACTAATGCTTCAATAATTGAAGTTCCGGATTCAGGCCACTGGCTTCATGCAGATAATCCAAATTTTTTCTTAGAGAAGACAATAAATTTTTTAAATTCATAAAATGATAAATCATAAAATAAGAAAGGCTATAAAGGAAGATGTAAAAGATATACTTAGACTTTTGATTGAGTTAGCCATTTTTGAAAAGGAGCCTGATGCTGTAAAAATTACTGAAGAAGAATTAATTAATGATGGATTTGGAGATAGACCAAGATTTGAATGTTTTTTAGCAGAAGTAGAAAATGAGATTGTTGGTCTTGCTTTTTTTACTGAAAGATATTCTACATGGGTTGGAGATACATTGCATTTAGAAGATTTAATAGTTACTCAAAAATATAGGGGGCAAGGTATAGGGTTATCTCTATATAAATCATTTCTAAATGAAGCAAAAAATAGAGGAGTAAATAGAGTAGAGTGGTCTGTTCTTGATTGGAATAAATCCGCAATTGATTTTTATAAAAATAGTGGTGCTGAAATTGAATCTTTAAATGCTTGGAAAATTGTTAGGATGGATAAAGAGTCCATAAATCAATTTCTAAACACTTAAATATTTATTTTAAAATCCTAATGCAACTTTTGCTATATAAAAAAATAAAAAGATTCCAAAAATATCATTTGCAGTTGTAATAAACGGACCAGTAGCAATTGCAGGGTCAATTCCTTGTTTCTCAAGGATTATTGGAACAAATGTTCCTACTAATGCTGCAATAACAATAACTCCCATCATCGATCCAGCAATAGTTAGACTCATTAAAAGGTCTTGATTAACTATTTGACCAAAAATTATCAATATTATAGCTAATGCTAAACCATTTATTAAACTTAGACTAATTTCTTTTATTAATCTAGAAAAAAGAGAACCCTTAACAAGATCATTTGCTAGACCTTGGACAATAATTGCTGAAGATTGTACACCAACGTTTCCTGCCATAGCAGCTATTAACGGAGTATAAAAAAATAAATTCCTTAAATTAGGCTCACTCATTATTTGTTCAAAGTCTTTAAGAATAAATACACTCCCTAAACCTCCGAGTAATCCTAGAAAGAGCCATGGAAGTCTTGCTTTAGTTAATTGAAAAATAGAATCATTAGCTTCAACCTCAGAGAAGATACCTGAAGCTAATTGATAGTCTTTTTCAGCTTCATCTTTAATTAAATCAACAATATCATCAATAGTGATCCGTCCTAATAGTATTTTTCTGTTATTAACTACAGGAATAGCTTCAAGATCATATTTAGACATAACCTTTGCAACTTCTTCACCTTCTAGATTAACATTAACATAATCTACTTTAGGAATATAAATATCTTTGACTCTTGTTCTAGGCTTTGCAGTTAGAAGATCTTTTAATGAAACTCTTCCTTTTAACTTATTGCCTGAATCTGTAACATAGATTGAATGTACCCTTGTAACATTTTTTGCTTGTTTTCTAATTTCATCTAAACATCTAGAGATACTGAAATTTTCATTTACCTTAACCAGTTCTTTAGCCATTAGACCACCAGCAGAATTTTCTTCATACTTAAGTAGCTCCCTAATATCTCCGGCAAGTGTACTGTCTTTTAATTGAGAAAAAACTCTTTCTTGTCTCTCTTCTGTTAATTCAGAAATAATATCAGTCGCATCATCTGAATCTAATTCCTCAATTTTTTCTGCAATTTCTTTTTCAGATAAATTTTCAATTATACCCTCTCTAATGTCTTCATCAAGCTCTGCAAGAGCATCAGCACTTTTTTGTTTATCAAAAATCTTAATAATATAGACAACCTCAGTTATATCAAGTAATTCAAAAATCTCTGCTATATCAGCATAATGAACATCTTTAAGATTCTCGATTAATTTAGTCTTATCCCCAAATGAGATAAGTTTTTTAATCCTGTCGATTAATTCTTCGTTGATTTTAAATTGGCTCATTACTAATAATTTGAGTTAATTTAATAAATTCAGAACTTGATAATTGTTCAGGTCTATACTCAAAGATACTATCTTCTAGGATAACTTCTGGAATATCTAATTTTTTTAGAGAATTTTTTATTTTTTTTCTTCTTTGTTGAAAAGAGAGCTTTACAATTTTGAATAGTAATTCTTCATCACAGTCTATTTTACTAGATTTTTTTCTTTTTAATGATAATACTGAAGAATTTACTTTTGGTTTAGGTTTAAAAACATTGGGGCTTACATCAAAATTGATTTCAACATCATAGTATAGTTTTGTTAGTACCGATAGTATTCCATATGTTTTAGTACCACTATTGCTGCAAATTCTAGCAGCTACCTCTTTTTGAAACATTCCAGTTAATGAACTTACTATCTCTCTATTTTCAATTACCTTAAAAATAATTTGAGATGAAATATTATAAGGAAAATTGCCAATTATTAATATTTCATTGTCTTTAAAAGATTTCAAATCATATTTAAGAAAATTGGCAGATATTATTTGTAATTCTTTTTTTTGATATTTCTCCTCTAAGTATTCTATGCATTCATTATCAATTTCTATAATAGATAATTTTTTTGCAGAGTCAATCAGGTGATCTGTTAATGCACCCATACCAGGGCCAATCTCAACTATTTGTTTATGTTTTTTAAAATCTACTAGTTCAGCTATTTTATTTGCAATATTATTATCTGAAAGAAAATGTTGACCAATTTTTTTTTTCGGTTTTACATTTTTTTTCATTTCTATTTAATAATATCAAATCCAGTATATGGTACTAGAACATTAGGAATTGTAATCCCTTTTTTTGTTTGGTTATTCTCTAATAATGCAGCCATAACTCTAGGAAGAGCAAGAGAACTTCCATTTAGGGTATGAAGATGCTTGTTTTTACCATCTTCAGCTTTATATCTTAAATTAAGTCTATTAGATTGAAAAGTTCTAAAATTAGAAACTGAGCTAATTTCTAACCATTTGTTTTGACCTTTAGAGTAAACTTCAAAGTCATATGTAATAGCAGATGTAAATCCTAAATCTCCGGCACAAAGGTTAACAACCCTATAATCTAATTTTAGCTCATTTAATATTGATTTAACATGTGATATCATCTTATCAAATGCTTCTTCAGACTTATCAGGATGTTCAATTCTTACTATTTCAACTTTATCAAATTGATGAACTCTATTTAATCCTCTAACTTCAGATCCATAGCTGCCTGCTTCTCTTCTAAAACAAGGTGTATAAGCAGTCATACAAATAGGTAATTCATTATTTTCAATTATAACATCTCTATAAAGATTAGTTAGAGGGACTTCAGAAGTTGGGATTAAATAAAAATTATCACTTTCTACATGATACATTTGTCCATCTTTATCTGGAAGTTGACCAGTAGAAAAAGCAGACTCTTGATTTACTAGATGAGGAACATTGTATTCTAAATATCCTGCATTAATATTTTTATCTAGAAAAAAACTAATTAAGGCTCTTTGAAGTTTAGCTCCAGCTCCTTTATATACAGGAAATCCAGAGCCAGTTATTTTACTTCCAAGTTCAAAATCTAGGATGTCATATTCTTTAGCAATGTCCCAATGATTTTGAAATTCTTTAGTTTCTTTTATATCATTATTACTTATAAAAATTTCAATATTATCTTCTTCACTTGAGCCATCTGGAACCTCATCATCTGGAATATTAGGGATTGTAATAAGATGCTTATTTAGATCTTTTTTAATAGAGTCTAATTTTTCTGAAATTGTTTTAGATTCAGACTTAAGTGTTGATGACCTTTTCTTAAGATCATCAACATTTTTACCTGATTCATTGGACTTAAAAATTTCTGCAATTTCTTTTGAAATTGTATTTGATTCAAAAAGAATTTCTTCAAGATTTTGTTGAAGTTTTTTTCTTGAGAGGTCTAATTCAATGACTTTATCAATAACTTCTAAATTATCAAATTTTCTTTTTTCTAAACCTTTAACTATCTCCTCTTTATTCTTTCTAAATCTATAAATCGAAAGCATTTATATAATTTTTATTAAATATAAACTTATTTGTTGATTAATTTGAGACAAAATTGTTCATCTTTTTTTAGTTGAATCTTAAGTTGATCAATAGAAGAAAATTTTTCCTCATTTCTAATTTTTTTGATTATTTCTATAGATACATTCTTTCCATAGATGTTATCTTTAAAATTAAAAAAATGAATTTCTAATGATTTATTTGTCCCCCCAACTGTTGGTCTTATGCCAATATTCATCATACCAAAGTAAGTGTTAGAATTAATTTTAGTCTTAACAAGATAAACACCATTCTTTGGTATTATTTTATATGTTTCCTTAATCTCAATATTTGCTGTTGGAAAATCTATTTTTTTCCCTAGACCGTCTCCATAGATTACTTTACCAGTTAGAATAAAATTTCTACCTAAAAATTTATTACATTTTTCAATTTCTCCATTTAATATTGCATTTCTAATTTTTGTTGAACTAATTGCAATAGAATCAATTTCTTGAGCAGGAATTTCTTTAACAGTAAACATATAATCTTTGCCAAATTTCTTTAAGTCTTCCACCGATGCTTCTCTATCCTTTCCAAACTTATGATCGTATCCAATGATTATTTCTTTAATTTTTAATTTTTTGACTAGTATTTCTTCAACGAATTCCTTTGCTCTAATCTTAGAGAAATTATTATCAAATGGGTGTATAATTAGATTATCAAGTCCAGCTTTTTCTAGAAGATTAATTTTTTCATCTATTGTATCAATCATTTTAATCTCATGAGACTTATTTAAAATCATTCTGGGATGAGGGAAGAAAGTCATAACTAGGGAAGATAAATTGTTTTTTTTAGAATCTTGAATTAATCTTTTTAAGATTTTATTATGGCCAATATGAACACCATCAAAAGTTCCTATTGTAAGTATTGACTCTTTTTCAGATGAATATGATTTAAGATTATCAAATATTCTCATCAATGAGATTTTTAGTATTATGAGTGTTCATTGTTTGATCTATTCCGTTATGAATAAATGATAGGACTGTTTCTGAACTGCTTGAGATGATATTAACTAAATCATCTTTTTCTTTGTCAGTCCATTCGCCAAGAACATAATCGGTCTTATTAAAGTTTTTTGAATTAAGAATTCCAACTCTAAGTCTAGGGTAATTAATGCTCTTCAAGTATTCTTCAATATCTTTTAATCCATTATGACCTCCTGAAGTTCCATTTGCTTTAAGTTTTATATTTCCAAAATATAGATTGAGGTCATCACATACAACCAAAATATTTTTATTTGGGATTCTTTCTTTATTTTTCCAGTATAATAAAGATTTTCCTGAATTATTAACATAGTTTGAAGGTTTAAGAAGAATAACCTTTTTCCCTTTATAGCTAGCTTCAGCTCTATGTCCATGTTTTACAGATGAGAGGGGTGATTTTAGAACTTCTGCTATTTCATCTATGACCAGAAAACCTATATTGTGTCTTGTATCTGTATATTTATCACCAATATTACCAATCCCGACAATTAAAAACTTATTCATAAGCTCTTTTTTGTTGAATCCAGAAAAAAAGTTTTGTAGAAAACCCATTAAATACTAAAATATCTTAATTAAAGTTAAGATTTATTCTAATATTACCCCTTGCTATCACTACCATCTTGATCCTTAGCTCCTTCATCTTTTTTACCTTCAGCAGCTCCTTCAGCAGCTCCTTCAGCAGCTCCTTCAGCAGCTCCTTCAGCTCCTTCAGCTCCTTCAGCTCCTTCAGCTCCTTCAACTCCTTCTTCACCTTCAACCTCTAGAACAGGTTCTTCAATTATCATAGATGCTCTGGATGTTCTTACTTGACATACTACAGTATTCTCAGGATGTAAAATTTCATATTTATCACTTTGAATATCAGCCATTGTTACTTTATCTCCCAATTGCATAGAGGAAATATCAATATCAATTGAATCAGGAAGATTAGAAGGAATAGCTTTTATTCTAATTTTTCTCTTGTTTCTACTTAACATTCCTCCATCATTAAGAACACCTGGAGCAGATCCACTAATTATTACAGGAATATCCATTGTAATATCTTTATCCTCATGAATTTCATAAAAGTCAGCATGTATAATTCTATCGCTTACTGGATGAAATTGAATATCTTGAAGAATAGCATTTATCTTTTTATCTCCGAAATCAAGACTCACAGTATGAGCAGCGGCAGTATATACAAGATTCTTGAAACTAATTTCAGTTGCAGAAAAGTGAATTGTTTCTTTGCCCCCATAAAGTACACAAGGAACAGATCCATTTTTTCTAAGAGATTTAGAATCACCTTTGCCTATTTTTTCTCTTTTACTACTTTTTATTTCTATTGATTTCATTTTTTCAAGTTTAAGTTATAAATAATTCGTCAATTGATTTGTTATGATGAACATTATACATAGCCTCACCAAATATTTTTGAACAAGATAATACTTCAATCTTATTAGTTTTTTTTATAGAATCAATTGAATCGGTAATTATTAAGTTTTTAAGTTTAGAATTTTCTATTTTTTCATATGCATCACCTGATAATAGTGCATGAGTACAAATTGCAATAACAGATTCTGCGCCTCTCTCAATCATAAGATCAGCAGCAGTAGTAAGAGTTCCTGCGGTATCAACCATATCATCAATTAGAATAACATTTTTTCCATTAACATCACCAATTAGCTCCATGTGAGTAATAATATTCCCTTTAGATCTTTGTTTGTAACATATTACTACATCTGAATCTAAAAATTTTGAATAAGCATATGCTCTTTTTGATCCTCCCATATCAGGAGATGCAATTGTCAAATTATCTATTTTTAAGGATTGAATATATGGTACGAAAATGGCTGATGCATACAAATGATCAACAGGTTTTTCAAAAAATCCTTGAATTTGGTCTGCATGTAGATCCATTGTTATGATTCTTGTTGCACCAGCTGATTCAATTAGTTTAGCAATTAGTTTGGCACCTATAGGAACTCTTGGCTTATCTTTTCTATCTTGCCTAGCCCATCCAAAATATGGGATAACAGCAGTTATATGTCTAGCAGAAGCTCTTTTTGCTGCATCAAGCATTAATAACATCTCCATAAGGTTATCAGATGAGGGGTTGGTTGATCCGATTAGAAAAACCCTAGACCCTCTTACTGATTCTTCAAAAGATGGTTGAAATTCTCCATCACTATACCTTTGAAATTCAACCTTTCCAAGCGATTGACCAAATATTTGGGCAATTTTCTCAGATAGATTTTCACTTTGAGTACAAGAAAATATTTTTACAGGTGTTTCCACTACTAATTAATTGGTTTGCAAATTTATAAATAATTATTATTCGGTATAATTTTAATAAAGATTATTTACTATTAAGTAATTTATTATTTTTGAGACCTTTAGCTTCGGTGGCGAAACTGGTAGACGCGCTGGATTCAAAATCCAGTTCCCTTAGGAGTGTGGGTTCGATTCCCACCCGAAGTACAAATACACTAATAATCTAATATATTATCAATACTTATTTTAGTATAGTCTTCTATGGTTTTAAAAGCTCCAACCGATTTTAATATTTCTGATGATTGAGAGCTCGTAACACCTATAGCTTTTATATTCGCATTTTTTGCAGCTGTTACTCCTTCAATTGAGTCTTCAAAAATTATACATTCATTTTTATTGACTTTGAGCTTAGATAAGGTCTTTATATACATCTCTGGATCAGGTTTTCCCTTTGATACTTCATCTCCACAAATAATAGAACTGAAATAGTTAGTTATGCCTAGTTCTTTTATTGTCATCAAAACATTTTTTCTTATTGCATTACTTCCAATAGATAATAAAATATTATTCTTTTTAAGATTATCTAAAAACTTTCTTAATCCATTTATTGGAAATATTTTACTCCTGTAGATATCTCTAAAAATCACTTCTTTATCATCACTCATTTTTTCCAATTCATCTTTTGTGTATATATCTCCAAAAACACTGGTCATTAATTCAAGTGTTCCGCCCCCTTTATAATTTTTGTATATCTCATTAAAGTCATTCTCTTCTATATTATTTTTTTTGAAAAATATTCTCCATGATTCATGATGATAAGGTAAACTATCAACAAGAGTTCCGTCAAGATCAAAAATTATTGCTTTTAGCATTTTTGTTTTTATATAATATTAACTTAATTTATGAAATATAAATAATTATAAAGTTTAATAAATAGTTATTAAAATGGAAAATAGGAGAAATTTTATAAAAAAGACATCCCTACTATCTCTTGGTATGATTGGCTATAGCTTTAATCTACCAATTATAAAGAATGTTGGAGGAGTTGATATTTCAGTTATTACCTATTCCTTTCAAGCTGGAACAGAAGATATGGAAACCATTATTCAATATTGTTTAGATTCTAAATCTGATAATATAGAATTGATGGGTAATCATGTAGAAAGAACTATAGGTATGCCAAGATCTAGAAGAGATAGTGCTGATTGGAGAGCAAATGTCTCAATGAAGGAATTTAAGAAAGTAAAAAAAGAATTTGACCAAAAGGGAATAAATATTTTTGCTTATAAACCATATTGTATGTCACCTAGGAATAAAGATGAAGAAATTGAATATGCCATGAAAGCAACAAAAGCTTTGGGTGCTGATTATGTTACTGCAGAGTTAACGGATGAAACTAATACAAAAAGAATTTCTTACTATGCAGAAAAACATGATGTTAAAGTTGGATATCATGGACATCTTCAATCCACTGATATCGCATGGAATTTTGCATTAGATAATTCTAAAAATAATTATATTAATCTCGATATTGGACATTATATTGCTGTTGGAGGAGTAAATACAAAAGAAACTCTTTTAAAATTTATTGAAGATAATCATGATAGAATTTGTAGCCTTCACTTAAAAGATAGAAATGCACCAACTGAAACTAATCCTGATGATAGAGATAATAAAATTTGGGGTCAAGGAGATACCCCAATAAAGGAAGTTTTATTATTAATGCAGAAAAAATCATATAATTTTACAGCAACTATTGAACGAGAATATCCAATTCCTGAAGGATCTAATGCTGTTCAGGAAGTAATTAAATGTATGGATTATTGTAAATCCGTTTTAGATAGTTAGATCAAAATAATTTATAATTGAAGTCCAAAATCTTTCTAATATTAATTTTAGCTCAGGGACTATGTTATTCTCAAAACTCAGGATCAATTTCTGGAAGGGTAATAGATAATGAAACAGGGTTTGCACTCGAAGGAGCAACAATTATAATTGATCAAACCAACTACTCTACAATTACAGATCGAGATGGTTTTTTTCAAATAAAAAATATACCAACATCTAGCTACAATATAACAGCAAGTTTTATTGGTTTTAGTTCACTTACAAAATATAATATTGTTATAAAATCTGCAGGTAATCAGCCAATAGAATATTTGTTAAATCCATCATCCCAGCTTTTGGAAGAGGTAATAGTTTCTCAATCACCTTTTAGAACTTCAATTGAAACTCCCTTATCAACTCAAACATTTTCTGCAGTTGAAATTGAAACATACCCTGGAGGAAATAATGATATAACAAAGGTTATACAAAGTTTACCAGGAATTTCTCCTTCAATAGGAGGATTTAGAAATGATATAATCATTAGAGGAGGTGGACCCAATGAGACAGTATATTATATCGATGGAATTGAAATTCCAAATATTAATCATTTTAGCACACAAGGAAGTTCTGGAGGACCAGTAGGACTTGTAAATGTCTCATTTATCAAGGATGTAACATTATCAACTTCTGCATTTGGAGCAGAATATGATAATGCTCTATCTGGTGTTTTGTCCTTTGATCAAAAAGATGCAAACATTGATGGAATATCTGGTAATTTTAGATTAGGATCAAGTGAGGCAGGTATTACATTTGAAGGACCAGTATCAATAATTAATAATAAAGAGACATCATTTATATTTTCAGTAAGGAGAAGTTATCTTCAGTTTCTTTTTAAAGCTTTTGGATTTTCTTTCTTACCAGATTACTGGGACTATCAAATGAAGATAAGACATAAAATAGATGATTATAATTATATAAATATTATTGGAATTGGATCAATAGATAAGTTAACTGTTAATGAGCCTGAAGAGTTTGACTTTGAAAATCAGTCTACAATAGAGCAAATACCAGTTATAAAACAAAATTCAAGAACTTTTGGAATATCTTGGAAGAGAACGTTTAAAAATAAGTCTGGTTATTTTACTGCCTCATTAAGTAATAATAGACTAGAAAATAATTTTAAGAGATTTAAAAATAATGTACAAGAAATTGATCCAGTTTATTCTAATGTTTCTGTAGAAGATGAAACTAAACTAAGATTAATTAGTACTCACAATTTAAATAATTATAAAATTTCATATGGAGCTAATCTACAGTCTTCTAAATATTCTAATAATACTTTGTTCAGATACTACAATATTGATTATAATACAAAAGTTGATTTTTTTAAATATGGTTTATTCCTTAAGTCTTCAAAGAATTTTTTTAAAGATAGATTAGGAGTTTCTTTCGGGGTTAGATTTGATCAGGATAGTTTTACTTCAGAATCAAGTCTTTTAGAAAATACCTCACCTAGGCTAGCTTTATCATATATTTTGTCAAGGGATAATAGATGGAAGCTAAATTTTACAATGGGTAGATATTTTAAAATACCAACCTATACTTCTTTAGGATTCAAAAACTTATCTAATCAATATGTAAATAAATCTTCCAAATATACTAGAAGTGACCATTTGGTTAGTGGTATTGAATTTAATAGTTCACCCTCATCTAGATTTACTTTTGAAGCATTTTATAAAATTTATGATAATTACCCAGTATCTCTTATAGATGGAGTCTCACTTGCTAATAAAGGTGCTGATTTTGAAGTTTTAGGAAATGAGGAAATCTTAACAAATGGAAAAGGAAAAGCATATGGATTAGAGTTTTTATATCAGCAAAAACTAAGTAATAATTTTTATGGAATTTTTTCATATACATTTTTTTATAGCAAGTTTTCAGGATTAGATAATAAATTTTTACCATCGGTTTGGGATAATAGACATTTATTGTCATTCACAGGTGGCTATAAACTAAAAAAGAATTGGGAGTTAAGTGCAAAATTTAGATATAATTATAAGACACCTTATCCACCGGTTAATCTTTCTGCTTCAGCTAAAGCATATCCTGAGATAATTTTTGATTATTCACAACTAGGCAATTATTATTTAGATGATTTTGGTAAACTAGACATCAGAATTGATAAAAGGTGGAATTATAAGGTGACATCTCTAAAATTATATTTTGAAATTGAAAACATTTTATTAGATGAAATACCACGTCCTCCGGAATATGGAATACAAAGAGATGGTAACGGAGAAATTATAAACCCATTAAATCTGACTGAAGTTATTAGTGAAAGATCTAGAAGTTTAATACCAGGAATTGGAATTGTATTTGATTTCTAGTTTAAAATGCATTATGCCCTGTGATATCCATTCCAAGGATTAATAAGTGAATATCATGTGTACCCTCATAAGTAATTACAGATTCTAGGTTCATCATATGTCTCATAATGCTAAATTCTCCTGTAATCCCCATACCTCCAAGCATTTGTCTTGCTTCTCTTGCTATCTTAACCGCCATCTCAACATTATTCCTTTTAGCCATTGATATTTGAGCTGATGAAGCTTTATCTTCATTTTTTAGTTTTCCAAGTTTCCAAGATAAAAGTTGTGCTTTTGTAATTTCTGTCAACATTTCAGCAAGTTTTTTTTGTTGAAGTTGCTTACTAGCAATTGGCTTTCCAAATTGGACCCTCTCTAATGAATATTTTAAAGCTGTATTATAACAATCCATAGCAGCACCAATTGCACCCCATGAAATTCCATATCTAGCAGAATCTAAACACATTAGCGCAGCACCAAGTCCAGACTTTCCAGGTAAAATATTTTTTTTAGGAATACGTACGTTATCAAAAATTAATTCTCCAGTAGAAGAAGCTCTCAAAGACCATTTATTATGAGTTTCCGGAGTTGTAAAACCTTCCATTCCTCTTTCAACAATAAGTCCATGAATTCTTTTGTTTTCATCTTTTGCCCAAACAATTGCAATATCAGCAAATGGGGAGTTGGAAATCCACATTTTAGCACCATTCAAAATAACATCATCACCATCACTTTTAAAATTTGTAATCATTCCTCCAGGATCTGATCCATGATCTGGTTCTGTTAATCCAAAACATCCCATCATTTCACCAGAAGCTAATTTTGGTAAAAATTTTTCTTTTTGTTCATCGCTCCCAAATTTCCATATTGGATACATTACAAGTGATGATTGCACAGATGCAGTAGAACGAATTCCACTATCACCTCCTTCAATCTCTTGCATCATCAATCCATAACTTATTTGATCAAGTCCTGCTCCTCCATATTCAGTGGGGATATATGGACCAAAAGCTCCAATCTCTGCGAGTCCAGAAATTAATTCACTAGGAAATTCAGCTTTTTGAGCATATTCTTCTATAATTGGAGTAACTGACTTATTTACCCATGAGCGAGTTGATTCTCTTATTAACTTGTGTTCTTCAGTTAGAAGGTCATCAATGTTATAGAAATCTGGAGAAGTAAAAGAATTGTCTTTCATTATATATCTTTTTACAAAAATATGAATTTATGATATTAGATGTCTAATAATCCATCTGGAATTCTTAAAAATATATTCTTATTTTCTTTATCGATTTTTATTATAAGGTCTTTATGGATAGGAACCATTACAGTTTTTGAATTATAATTAATTTCAAAGACTTGTTGAGGAAGATTTTCATTTATACCAATAATTTTTCCAATTTTTTCTTTGTTACTATATACTTGAAAATTTATCACTTCTGAATAAACATGAGTCTCTTTCTTTTCGTCTTTATGATCATCAGACTCAATAAATACACTTTTAGAAATTAACTGATTTGCATAGTACTCATCATTAACTTCATTAAGCTTTATTTTATAGGATTTATTTCGGAAAGTACTAGAATTATCAAGTCTAAAAGGAATATGTTTTTTATTTATTTCTATAAATAAAAAATTAACTTTTGATAGACCGTTAAAATTTTTGTTAGAAACTTTTAATATTAGATTTCCACTAGAACCATGTTTTGAAGCTATGGTTCCAATTTTAGTATAACTAAAATCCATGATTTAGAAGTGTATCCTTATTTTTCTTCAGCAGGTGCTTCGTCAGCAGGTGCTTCGTCAGCAGGTGCTTCGTCAGCAGGTGCTTCTTCAGCAGCAGGAGCTTCTTCTTCAGCAGGAGCTTCTTCTTCAGCAGGAGCTTCTTTTTCAGCAGGAGCTTCTTTTTCAGCAGGAGCTTCTTTTTCAGCAGGTGCTTCTTCTTCAGCAGGAGCTTCTTCTTCAGCAGGAGCTTCTTCTTCAGCAGGAGCTTCTTCTTCAGCAGGAGCTTCTTCTTTAGCAGGAGCTTCTTCTGCTCCTTCTGCAGCAGCACTTTCTTCAGCAGGAGCTTCTTCTGCTCCTTCTGCAGCAGCACTTTCTTCAGCAGGAGCTTCTTCTGCTCCTTCTGCAGCAGCACTTTCTTCAGCTGCTTTAGCTTCCTTCTTAGCCTTAGAATCTTCAGCTCTTTTCTGACTATATTCTTCTTCTCTTTTACGAGCTTCCTTCTTATTTGACTCTAGAGATGATGCAAGGTCTTCAATTTTTTTCTGAATTTTTGCACTTTTCTCTTTTTTCCATTCATCAAACCTTTTCTTTGCTTCTTCCTCTGTGAATGCTCCTTTTTTTACACCAAGATTTAAATGCTTTTTTAACAATACACCTTCATATGAAAGAATTGCCTTTGCTGTATTTGTTGGTTGCGCACCCTTTTCTAACCACTTAATTGCAGAATCAAAATCTAATTCTATATTTGCTGGGTTAGTGTTAGGATCATATGACCCAATCTTTTCAATATATTTTCCATCTCTTTTTGATCTTTCATCTGCAATTACCATCCAATATATCGGGTGACCTTTTTTACCGTGTCTTTGAAGTCTAATTTTTACTGCCATAACATATTAATATTTAGGGTACTCGACCCTGGTTACTAATTTTAAGCTGCAAATTTAGCATAATATTTTTATTTACTTATGTATTTGACTATTTTTGAGCGAATACAAAGAAATAGAAAAAATGGATTACGCTAAAGAATTTAAAAAATATGCTACTAAACATCATGGTATTAACTCTTTATATTATGAAAAGATTGTCAGTAGTATGACACCATATATTATCGAGGAAAGACAATTAAATGTTGCTCAAATGGATGTTTTCTCAAGACTGATGATGGATAGGATAATGTTTTTAGGGACTTCAATTACTGATAGTGTAGCAAATGTTATTCAAGCTCAACTTCTTTTTCTTCAAAGTACAGATTCTTCAAGAGATATTCAGTTATACATAAATTCTCCTGGAGGAGGTGTTTATGCTGGTCTTGGTATATATGATACTATGCAATTTATTAAACCTGATGTTGCAACAATTTGTACTGGTTGTGCTGCATCTATGTCAGCAATTCTTTTATGTGCTGGTAAGAAGGGGAAAAGATCTGCACTTAAACATTCCAGGGTAATGATTCACCAACCACTTGGAGGAGTTTCAGGCCAGGCTGCTGATATTGAGATTACCGCGAGAGAGATTCTAAAGCTAAAGGATGAGCTTTATAAGATTATATCTAAGCATAGTGGTCAAAGCTTAAAAAAAGTTGCTTCTGATAGTGATAGAGATTATTGGATGAAATCTGAAGAAGCATTGAAGTATGGAATGGTTGATGAGGTCCTAAACTAATTTTCTATGAGTGAAAAGGAAATCTTATGTTCTTTTTGCGGAAGAACAAAATCTCAAACAAAACTTTTAATTGCAGGTTTAGATGCTCATATATGTGATATATGTATTTCTCAAGCTGATCTTATATTAAAAGATGATGAATCAAGTACTGATCTAGATACAAGTACTTTTGATTTAAAACCTCCTAAAGAAATTAAATCTTTTCTCGATCAGTATGTTATTGGTCAAGACCAGGCTAAAAAGGTATTATCAGTTGCTGTTTATAACCACTATAAAAGAATACTTCAAGATAAGCTGCAAGATGATATAGATATTCAAAAAAGTAATGTTTTGTTGGTTGGCCCTACGGGAACTGGTAAAACACTATTAGCTCAGACAATTGCAAAATTATTAAATGTTCCTATTGCTATAGTTGATGCCACAGTTTTAACTGAAGCGGGGTATGTTGGTGAAGATGTTGAGAGTATTTTAAGTAAACTGTTACAAGCTGCTGATTTTGATGTAAAAAAAGCGGAAAATGGAATTGTTTTTATTGATGAAATTGATAAAATTGCAAGAAAAAGAGATAACCCATCTATTACTAGAGATGTTTCAGGAGAAGGGGTCCAGCAAGCATTACTAAAGCTTTTAGAAGGAACTACGGTAAATGTCCCACCAAAGGGAGGTAGGAAACACCCTGATCAAAAATTTATTGAACTCAATACCTCAAATATACTTTTTATTGCTGGTGGAGCTTTTGATGGAATTGAAAAGATTATTAAGACTAGGCTTAATCTTCAATCTATAGGCTATAAAATGTCAAAAGAACATAAAATGCATGTTCAGGAAGACAACCTTTTAAGATACATTAATCCTCATGACGTTAGAACATATGGTCTCATTCCAGAAATAATTGGTAGACTTCCTGTTTTGAGTTTCTTAAACCCCTTATCAAAGGATGCACTTAGGGATATAATGACAGTCCCAAATAATGCTTTAATAAAACAGTATCAGAAATTATTTGAAATGGATGGTATAAATTTTTCAATTACCTCGAGTGCTATAGATTATATAGTCGATAAAGCAATGGAATATAATTTGGGAGCAAGAGGATTAAGAAATTTGTGTGAGGCTATTCTAAATGATGCAATGTTTAATCTTCCCAACTCTGAGGTTAAAGACCTGAAAGTAACTAAAGTTTATGCTGATCAAAAGTTACAAATGATAGACATGACATATTTAAAAGCAGTTTCTTAATTTAGGGATTTTAATTCCTCAAGGTAATCCCTGGAATTTGAAAGTCTTGGAATTTTATTTTGACCTCCTAGTTTCTTTTTTGAAGAGAGCCAATCATAGAATAGTCCAGGTCTTGCCTTAATAACTTTAGGTATTTTCATAGTTGAATCTTTGTATCTTTTTGCTTCATAATCTGAATTTATTTTCTTTAAATTTTCATCAAGAGTTTTAGTGAACTTATCCAAATCTTTAGGTTCCTCAGAGAATTCAATTAGCCATTCATGACCTCCGCTTTTTTTAGAGCTCATATATACTGGAGCTGCAGTATAGTCTTTTATCTTACAATTATTTTTTTCTGCAGCTTTAGCTAATGCAACTTCCGCATTTTCAACTATTAATTCTTCACCAAAAGCATTAATAAAATGTTTTGTTCTTCCTGTAACTTTTATTCTATATGGTTTTAGTGAAGTAAATTTAATTGTATCTCCTATTTTGTATCTCCATAAACCTGAATTAGTAGTAATTACTATTGCATAATTAATGCCTAGTTCTACCTCTCCCAAAGGAATTATCTTATTAGTATTGTTAACTGGTATAAATTCATAGAATATTCCATAATCTAACATAAGTAATAGTTCTGAAGAATCATTCTGATCCTGGATTGCAAAAAATCCTTCAGAGGCATTATATATTTCATAATATTTGAATTTTTGTGAAGGAAACATCTTTTTGTATAACGATCTGTATGGTTCAAAATTTACTCCCCCGTGAAAATAAACCTCACTATTTTCCCATACTTCTAGAATATTATCTTTTTTAGTTTCCTTAAGAACAGTATTAAGAAGAACCATCATCCAAGAGGGGACTCCAGCAAAACTGGTTACTTTCTGGTTTATCGATTCTTTTATTATTGCTTTAACTTTTTCTTCCCATTCTGGAATCAGAGATGTTCTTTGACTTGGTGTGCTACTTAGCTCGGCCCAGAAGGGAAGATTGTCAATCATTATTGCAGATAAATCACCATAATAGCTCATGTTATCTTCATATATTTCTCTTGAACCTCCTAATCTAAGACATTTCCCAGCTAGAAGTTGAGAATCTTCATTATTGTTAAAATATAGTGATAACATATCCTTACCAGCTTTATAGTGACAATCATCAAGACTTTCATAGCTTATAGGAATAAATTTACTTTTTGCATTGGTAGTTCCACTTGATTTTGCAAACCATTTTATAGGAGTATTCCAAAAAATGTTTTGCTCTCCTTTTCTAACCCTTTCAATATCTTCACTAATATCTTCATAGGAAACAGATTCTACTCTATTACTAAAATCTTTATAATTCTTAATACTTTTAAAATCATATTTCCCTCCAAATTCAGTATTAATATTATACACTAAAAGTTTTCTTAGAACTTCTTGCTGAACTTCATTAGGATACTTTTTAAATAATTCAATTTGATTAATCCTTTTTTTTAAGAACCAAGAAGCTACAGAATTGAATAAAGGAATTGGCATGGATTATATATATTTATTATAAATAAAAATATAATGTTCTCGGGAGTTTTACAAAAGATGACTAGTATTCATGATAAACCTATTAGATATATTCTAGATTTTGAATCCAACTTTATTCTTATGAATCAGGCTATAACTAAGGAAATTCATATTTCAAAAAAGGGATATTGCTGTTTATCATGTGCTGGGGATATTGAAATTTTTGCAAACGGTTTTTGTAAAAAGTGTTTTTTTGAGTCGCCAAAGTCTGGTGATTGGATTATGAGACCTGAATTAAGCAAAGCTCATCTTGATGAAGAAGATAGGGACCTTGAATTTGAAAAAAAAATGCAACTACAGCCACATATAGTCTACCTCTCTATAACAAGTGGACTTAAGGTTGGTGTAACAAGAAAGAACAATATGTTAACAAGATGGGTAGATCAAGGTGCTTCTGAATCAATAATATTACTTGAACTTCCTAACAGATATTTAGCTGGTTTAGCTGAAGTTGAATTAAAAGAAGGGTACTCTGACAAAACTAATTGGAGAAAAATGCTAACAAATGAATTCACTAAGTTAGATCTGATTAAAGAAAAAAAAGATGCCTTAGATAGATTATCCGAGGAATTAAAAAAATATAAATCAGGAAATGAAACGGTTTATCAATTTAACTACAATGTTTTGAACTATCCAAAAAGTGTTAAGTCAGTTAGTTTAAAAAAATCTGATCAAATAAAGGGAAAACTAATAGGTATTAAAGGTCAGTATCTCATTTTTGAGGATTCCACTGTATTTAATATTAGATCAAATGAAGGATATTTAGTAGAAATTGATTTAAAATAATTGCTTTATTTCATTCTCATCAAGAAACCTGTATTCACCAACCTTAGTGTCAAGCTGAATATCCATTACCCTAATTCTTTTTAGTTTTGTGACCCTATATCCAAGTGAATTACACATTCTCCTAATCTGTCTATTTAATCCTTGGGTTAGAACTATCTTAAACTGATTTTCATAAGTCTTTTCAACATAACATTTTTTGGTAAGCTTACCCATAATCCTCACTCCGGTTCTCATTTTATGAATGAAATCTTTATCGATTTTTTTGTTTAATGTTACTAAATACTCCTTCTCTTTTTTGTTTTCAGCTCTTAATACATTATTTACAATATCTCCATTATTTGTTAACAAGATAAGTCCTTCACTATCTTTATCTAGCCTTCCTATAGTGAATAGTCTTTTATTAAAATTTATAAAGTCAATAATATTGTTTTTTACTTTTTGATTTCCAGTACACTCAATCCCAACGGGTTTATTAAATGCTATATATATTTTGTCCTCTATCTTATTTATTAACTCTCCATCAACTTTTACCAAATCATCTCTGTTGACCTTTGAGCCCAATACAGCAACTTTTCCGTTGATATAAACTCTTCCTTGTGAAATTATTTTATCGGCACCTCTTCTAGAGCAGAATCCAACTTCACTTAAAAACTTATTTATTCTTATTTTCTCTTCCAAGATCTAATCTATTTTTAGTTCTTCTCCAACTTTTAATCCGAATTTTTTCCTAAATACCCATACAAAAAAGTATAAAAGGGGAGTATCTAAAATTGCCACAATAACTTTAAATAAAAACCCTGATATTACAAGAACTAAAAACTTGTCACTAGGAATAATATCAGCAATTATTAATAATGAAACAATAGTTAATGTGTCCATTAATTGAGATGTAAAAGTAGAGAAGTTATTTCTTAGCCAAAGGTGTTTCCCTTTAGTTAATTTTTTCCAAAAATGATAAATTCTAATATCAATATACTGTGCAATTAAGTATGCAAACATTGATGCAAGTACTGCTAAAGGAGCATTCAGGAACACTTTATTAAAAGTTTCATCATTAATTGGAGAAGCTTCTATGGCAGGAACTTGACTGGATATTAGAATTAGTAAAATTGAAAAAATAGAGGCAAAAATACCAGTTGTTACTACTTGATTGGCTTTTCGTTTACCATAAATTTCTGATATTAAATCAGTTATTAAAAAAGTAAGAGGGTAAGGTAAAATTCCAACGGATAATTCAAAAAGCTTAACCCCATATATATTAATCTCAAAAGGGTACCAATAAAATATTTTTGTAAAAATTAAGTTTGAGGCTACTAGAGAAGTTATAAATAATCCGGCGAGAATTAAATAAATTTTATTAGCTAGAACAATCTGATTTTTTTTCATAATCGCAAATTTATAATTAAAGATTGAAACTTTTTTGATAAAAATCCCATAATACAATTCCAGCTGCTACAGAAACATTAAGTGAATGTTTTGTTCCTACTTGAGGAATTTCAATAACATGTTTTGAAGCTTTTATAAATTCTTCTCTTACGCCTTCAACTTCATTGCCAAATACAAAACCATATATAGAGCCAGTAACTGGATGAAAATCTTGAATCTTAATTGATTTATCAGCTTGTTCTACTGCAGTAATTATGATATTATCTTTTTTGAGCTTTTGTATTAAGTCTTCAGGTTCTTTAATATATTCCCAATCTACAGAATCTGTTGATCCTAAAGCTGTTTTTTCCATTCTAAGGTTTTCTGGAGTTGCGGTTATACCGCATATATATAACTTTTTAATTAAAAAAGAATCAGAGCTTCTAAATATTGAACCTACATTATGGATACTTCTTATATTGTCTAATACAACTATAGCAGGAGTCTTATCTGCTTTTTTAAATTCTTCAATTGATTTTCTATTTAACTCTGTATTTTTTAATTTACGCATATAAGTAAAAATAAAAATATTTACTTTAGTAAAAATGCAAATATTGTGACAAAAGCTTCAAAAGTAACACCTTTAATGAAACAATACAATGATATTAAATCAAAGTATCCAGATGCAATATTATTATTTAGAGTAGGAGACTTTTATGAAACTTTTGGAGATGATGCTGTTGTGGCATCCAAGGTTTTAGGAATTGTTTTAACTAAAAGAGGAGCGGGCTCAACAAGTGAAACAGAACTAGCAGGCTTTCCTCATCATTCAATAGGGAATTATTTACCTAAGCTTGTAAAATCAGGTTACAGAGTTGCAATATGTGATCAATTAGAAGATCCAAAACTTACAAAAAAAATTGTTAAAAGAGGAGTCACCGAAATTGTAACTCCTGGTGTAGCATTAACCGATGGCGTTTTAGAACAAAAGGAGAATAACTATTTAGCATCAGTTTGTTTCTTAAAGGATAAATGCGGAATGTCATTTATAGATGTTTCTACAGGAGACTTTTACTTAGCAGAAGGATCAGCAAAACTAGCAGATCAATTACTAACCAATTATGCACCAAAAGAAATATTGGTTCCTAAGCCATCAAAAAAAATATTTCAAGAATCATTTGATAAAGGATATAATTCATTCTTTCTTGATGATTGGGTTTTTGAAGAGTCTTATGCAAAAAATAAATTGTTAACCCATTTCAATACTAAAAGCCTAAAAGGTTTTGGAATTGTAAACCAGGATTTAGCTCAAATTGCTGCAGGAGCGATAATCCATTATTTAAACGATACAGAACATAATAAACTTTCACATATTAATCGTATTCAAAAAATTTATCCTGATGATTATGTTTGGATGGATAGATTTACAATTAGAAATCTTGAATTATTTAACTCAAATTCTCCAGGAGGATATAATCTTTCTGATACTATTGATGGTACAATAACTCCTATGGGTTCAAGAAAAATTAAAAATTGGATAGCATTCCCTTTAGTTAAAGAGAAAGAAATTAAAAAAAGACAGGATCTAGTTAAATCACTTGTAAATAATGAGGATATATCAGAGACATTAAAATATAATTTTGATAATATTATTGATATTGAGAGGGTAATGACCAAAATTGCTACATATAGAGTTAATCCTAGAGAGTTAGTTCAATTAGGGGATTCATTAAATAACGTATCAGAAATTAAAAAGCTTCTAGAGAGCTCCAAGTCTAAAGAGTTAAAATCTTTTGGTAAAAGAATTTCTAAAACTAAAAAGTATGTTGATATTATCTATAATACATTAAATCAAGAAGCACCAGTTCAAATAAATAAAGGAAACGTAATAATTTATAATTTTTCTAAAGAACTAGATGATCTTAGATCAATACACAATTCAGGGAAAGAATATTTAGATCAAATGCTTGAAAGAGAAAGTGAAAAAACTAAAATTCCTTCTTTAAAGATATCTTTTAATAATGTATTTGGCTATTATATAGAGGTTAGAAATACTCATAAGGATAAAGTTCCGGAAGGATGGATAAGAAAACAGACTCTAGTTAATGCTGAAAGATATATAACAGAAGAATTAAAATCATATGAGGAAAAAATATTGACTGCAGAAGAAAAAATTAAAGTCCTAGAGAATAAAATATATATTGAATTGTTAGATAAGCTTCAAAAAAGCTTAATTGATCTTAAAAATATAGCTAGCTGTATCTCAGAATTGGATGTTTTAAATTCATTTACTGAACAAGCAATTAAATTTGATTATATATGTCCAAAAATTTCTAAGGATCAAATCATTCAAATAAAAAATGGAAGACACCCTGTAATAGAAAGAAATGTACCTCATGGAGAATCGTATGTGCCAAATAGTGTTTTACTTAATAAAAAACAGCAAATAATAATGATTACTGGGCCAAATATGTCTGGTAAATCAGCAATTCTTAGACAAACAGCATTACTTACTTTGCTTTCTCAAATTGGTAGTTTTGTTCCAGCAGAGGAAATGACATTTGGTTTAGTTGATCGGATATTTACTAGAGTTGGGGCAAGTGACAATATCTCTATGGGTGAATCTACATTTATGGTTGAGATGAATGAAACAGCTTCAATCTTAAATAATTTGACAAAGTCAAGTTTGATTTTGTTAGATGAGATAGGGAGGGGAACAAGCACATATGATGGAATTTCTATAGCTTGGGCTATAGCTGAGTATTTACACGAACATAAAGACAGACCAAAAGTTCTCTTTGCTACTCATTATCATGAACTCAATCAAATGGAAAACCACTTTAAAAGAATAAAAAACTTTAATGTATCTGTGAAGGAGTTAAAAGATGATGTAGTATTTTTAAGAAAGTTAGAAAGGGGTGGGAGTGCTCATAGCTTTGGAATTCATGTTGCAAAAATGGCAGGTATACCAAAGACAGTATTATCATCAGCAGTTAAAAAATTAGGTACTATGGAAAGAGCTAATGGCTCTTATAAAAAAAATGATAGCAAATCAGATGACTTCCAACTCAGCTTTTTTGATATAGAGGACCCAAAAATGCAAGAGATAAAAAAAATAATAAAAGATTTAGATATAGAAAGTTTAAGCCCTATTGAAGCCTTGCTAAAACTTAATCAAATTAAAAAAGAAATCGAAGATGAAAGTTGATTTACATGGAATGCCTCATCCTGAGGCTATAGAGAAAGTAGAAGAAATCATGCTTTTAAATTCTGCTAAAGGGAGTGTTGATTTAACAGTAATTACAGGAAACTCACCTTCTCTTCAGAGTAAAATTATTAATCAGATATGTGATAAACATGGTTTTGTTTATTACAAACCCCCTCATAATGCAGGTGAAATAGTAATTCAATATGAAAAAATTTAGAATTGTTATTTTACTTTTATTGGTATTTGTAAACTCATGTTCTAAAGAGGATGAAATTAAATCACTTAATGAACTAGTAGATAGTCTGCAAAATAAAATTGCACAACTCAACTCTGAAATTAATGATTATTCAAATCAAATAACACAACTGATTTCTCAGAATAATGTTTTTACAGTCCAGATTGAAGGTTTAAATAATCAATTAACTGGCTTACAAAATAATATTCAAAATTATATTGATGAGATTCAAGTTCTTACTGAATCTAATGAATTACTTCAAAGTGAAAATAACACATTGACAAATCAGTTAACAGACCTTCAAGATCAGCTTTACGATATTCAATCTCAATCTGCAGAAAGTGGAATTTATATATTTAACCAAATTAATTTAACTGACCCTCCATTTGGAGGGACTATGTGGGATTTGCCCGATCTAATTACCTCGTCTGACTATACTGTATACTCTTCATCAGTATATCAAGGTGTAGAGACAAGACTATTTTATGATAAGGCTATACCTGATTTTGTTAATTATCCAGCTCATATTTTTAAAGTAAATTTTGGTGATGGGCTTTCAGTTGATTTTGAGATCTATTCAGAATTTTCTGAACAAGAGGCAATTTCAATTGAACAAAAGTATGCTCCCCTTCTAGGTCAGCTAGGGAAAGAATTAAGAAAAAATATAAAATCAATAGAATTCTTAAAAGGAGATTTTGTAGCATCTGCCCAACGCTCAACAGATCTATCATATGCAAATATTACTTTTCATATTGATTGGTTAAATAACTCGGTTGAGACTAGGCCAGATGGTGACAAAACAGAAGAATTACTTATTCATGAATCTGCTCACCTTTCAATTGATCCATATGTATATGATCAACAAGGATGGATAGATGCTGTTAGTTTAGATAATAATTATATTTCTACTTATGCAAAAGATAACCCTGACTCAGAAGATGTTGCTGAAACCTTTCAGGCATATATAGCTGTAAAATATTTTCCTGAAAGAATTTCAAATAGTTTAAGAGACACAATATTGTCTGTATGTTTAAATCGTTTTAAATATTTTGATTCATTAAACTTTGATTTATCAATTTATAAATAAGTAAGGATTAAAATAGATAATAGTATCGTAAAATATTATAAATTTGCATTCGCGCGAAAGTAGCTCAGGGGTAGAGCATCACCTTGCCAAGGTGAGGGTCGCGGGTTCAAATCCCGTCTTTCGCTCAATTGCTCGAGTGGTGGAATTGGTAGACACGTTGGACTTAAAATCCAATGAACAGCAATGTTCGTGCGGGTTCAAGTCCCGCCTCGAGTACAGAAAAGCCTCCTTTTAGGGGGCTTTTTTTGCTATTTCAATGTGAGCAAGGTGATGTCTTACATGCCATGCATACATTCCAACATGCTCGTGAAGAAATATATTCTTATCTCTATTTGAATGATAATATGTTTTATTAAAATCTTCTTGAGAAAAAGTTTTTAATAGACCAACCCATTTTGAATGGATACCTTCAATTATGTTTAAACTATCTCTTACATCTAATGTGTTTGCGTCAGGAGTGGATAAGAACTCATCAACCTCATACATCTTCACATTTGGATTGTCTTCAAGAATTGTATGCTTTGTTCTTAAAAAAGCATAGGTATGAGTATCACACCAATGATGAATTATTTGGGCAATATTCATTCCTCCTTCTCTATATGTTTTTTTGAAATCTGATTCATTGAGATCTTTTATAGACTCTTTTAATATTTCTGCAAACGCTCCTAGTGTTTTCATATCCTCTGATGTTTTTGAAAAGTCAAACTCTAGATTAGCTTTGTATTTCCCAATTGGGAACTGCAGTTTTTCAATGTTTTCTTCCATTATACTATTTGTTAGTTGTTAAAATTTTTTTTACAATTTCTCCAGAGTTGTCTTTATAATTAATATGTAATACTGTTGGAGAATTAATCCATTCTTTTATTTTTTCAATATAATTTAATGAGAATTCTTTTAATATTTGAATTCCTTCCTTTTCAAGAGCTGCTGCATTAAATTGCTGCTCTATTTGAGCTTTTACAGGTATTACAAGCATTGGTTTTCCTAAAAAAATTGCTTCAGATGTTAAAGAGAATCCTCCAGCGCAAATTATTCCATAACATGAAGCTATCTTTTTTGTAAATAGATTATCAGAAATAGAATTGATACTTATCCCCTCTAAATTATAATCAGAATTACTTTCATTTGTAAAGATTGTCCATTTCATTTTAACAGGTATCTCTTTAATTATATTGATAATATTATTTATCGAATATGTAGGCAAATAAATTAATATCTCATTACTAGTTGAAGTATTAATCTCTCTAATTCTGTCTCTAATAATTGGATCTAATATATTTTTATTATAGGGTCTGTAATGATATCCATATCCGACTTTCGATGGACAAAAAAGATTTATTGCAGAAAGAACTATTCTGCTATACCTTTTTGGTTTAGGAACATTCTTTGAATTAAGTACATATTGATTACTTAATGCCACGCATTTAACTCCTCTTAGTATACAAGCCCATGCTGAAATTGGTTCATAATCACTTACTACTAAATCATAATTTTTTACAGGAGAATTAAATATATCAACTAAAAATTGAAAATAGTTGTTATAAAAAATTGTTTTAATCCAATTGATTGATCCAGATTTGGATGTAAAAAATTTAAAACCTTGGTAATGCTTTATAGGGGTTTTGTATGTTGGAAAATTATTAGAAGGTCCACTGGTTAATATATCTACTCTTGCCTTTTTAATAAATTCGGGGACTAGTTTTTGAGCACGAGAAAGATGACCATTTCCTTGTGTTTGAATAGCATATAAAATTTTCATTTTTATTTAAAAAATATAAGATAGAAAATTAAGATAGTATTAAATTATAAGGTCTCAATATATTCATGGAACGATTTTCCATAAACTTTTTTAAAATTTGCCTCAAAGCTCCTTTTAGAATTGAATCCACAAAGTACCCATATCTTTTCAATTGACTGTGGGTCTTTCTTTACTAAAGATTTAGCAAGAGTTATTGCATAATTAACCTTGGAACGATTTATTTTTAGATTAACGTTTTCGATATTAATTGGTTTTAGCGAGCTAAATATATGATAAAAAGTAATTAGTTCGACAAAAAACTAAATTACATAAATGATTGAAGCTTCATAGCAAGACCTGTATCACCCTTAATCTTTAGCTTTCCTGTCATAACAGCCATCATAGGATTAACTTTTCCATTTTTTAGATCTTCCATTAAAGATCCTTTCATGATAATAGTACAGTCAGACTCCATATCTTCTAATAATATTTTGTTTTCTGATCCAGTGCCATCAATGCAAATAGAATTATCATCTATTACAAATTTTATAATTCCACCAATTGGAGATGCATTCTTAGCTTTTTCTTGAAAATCGGCAAGTATATTTTCTTTGTCCATAATAAATTAGTTTATCTTAAGCAAAGTTAAAAAATCTAACTAATTTTAATTAGTTTAGCACTTCCAATTATTTAGAAATGAGTTATAAAATAAAAAAAGTTGCAGTTTTAGGATCAGGTGTTATGGGATCTGGAATTGCATGTCATTTGGCCAATGTAGGGATTGATGTTCTGATGCTAGATATAGTTCCAAAAAATTTAGAGAAAGGTAAAAGTAGGAATATGGTTGCTGATGAATCTCTTTCTAGAGTTGTCAAATCAAAACCTAATCCTATCTATAACAAAGAATTCTTAAAAAGAATTAAAACAGGAAATTTTGATGATGATTTTGAAAAGATTTCATCAACAGATTGGATTATTGAGGTTGTAGTTGAGAACCTAGAGATTAAAAAACAGATTTTTGAAAAAGTAGAAAAATATAAATCTAAGGATTCATTTGTTAGCTCTAACACTTCAAGTATTCCTATAAACTTATTATGTGAAGGCAGATCTAAAGATTTTAAGAAAAACTTTTGTGGAACACATTTTTTTAATCCTGCAAGATACATGAGGTTGCTTGAAATTATTCCTCAAACTGAAACTGATTCAAAATTAGTTGAATTTCTAATGGAGTTTGGAGATATAACTCTTGGAAAACAAACAGTTTTATGTAAAGACACTCCTGCTTTTATTGCTAACAGAATTGGAATTATGGCTGGTATAAAATTGCTTCAGTTAACTGATAAATATGATTTTACTATTGAGGAAGTTGATTTAATGACAGGTTCAGTTATTGGATATCCAAGCTCAGGTACATTTAGATTACAAGATCTTGTAGGTCTAGATACAAGTGAGAAGGTTACAAAATTTCTAGTTGATACTGTTAAAGATGATTCATTCTATAGTACCCTAAAAGATCAACCTGAGAATAAAGCTTTTAGATTTTTAATTGATAATAATTTTCTTGGAAATAAGTCAGGTAAGGGGTATTACGAAAAAACAAATAAAAAAGATGAAAATGGAAAAACGATAATTAACTCATTAGATCTAAAAACTCACCAATATAGAAAATCAATCAAGCCAGATTTAAAATTAGTTAAAGAGGCAAAATCTATAGAACTTTTTGATAGAAGAATTAAATTTTTGATTGAAGGTGATTCAAATGAAAATTTATTTTATAGAGAATATTTAGCCTGTCTTTTATCCTATTCTGCGATGAGTATTCCTGAAATAGCAGATGATTATTACCAAATTGATGATGCAGGGAGAACAGGATATGCATGGACATATGGTCCTTTTGAGCTATGGGATAATTTAGGACTTGAAAATGGAATAAAGCTTTTAGAATCTTGTGATGAAAAAATTCCTAAATGGATCCATGAAATGAAAAAAAATGGAGGTGATGTATTCTATAAGTTCGAAGATGGTAAAAGAAAATATTTTGATGTAAAATCTAAAAAATATGTAACCGTTCCAAGTTCGGAATCATTTATAATCCTAGATGCATTTAGATCAAATAATATTTTTAAAAATTCAGAATGTACTCTACATGATATAGGAGATGGTGTGATTTGTATCGAATTTCAGAGTAAAGCAGGAGCTATTGGTTCAGGAATAGGGGATGGAATAAATAAAGCAATTGATATAGCGGAGAGTGATGGTTGGAAGGGAATTGTTATAGGACATAATAATAAGCAGTTTTCTGTTGGTGCTAACATAATGAACATGGGTATGGCAGCTATGCAGAAAAAGTATGATGAAGTTGAAAAATTTCTAGTAGGATTTCAAAATATTTTGATGAAAATGAAAACTTCTAAGGTCCCCATTGTAGCTTCTACTCAGGGATTTGTATTGGGTGGTGGTCTGGAAGTAGTAATTCATTGTGATGCAGGGATATTTGCTTCCGAGTCATATATAGGACTTCCTGAAGCAGGAATAGGATTACTTCCGGCAGGAGGAGGTACAAAAGAGATGGCAATGAGAGCATCTAATTCATTTAAAACAGGAGATGTGAAAATGCCAACATTAATAGAACATTTCAGGTCTATTGCTACAGCTACAGTTGCAACATCTGCTCATGAGGCATTTGATATTAATTATCTTCAAGCTACAAGAGATACTGTGTGCATGAACCAAATGAGAAATATAGCAATGGCTAAAGAAAAAGCATTACAATTATCGGTAGGATATATTCCTCCATCTTTAAACCAACATGTTGAGGTTCTTGGTAGAGCAGGTCTTTCAACTCTTTACTCTGCAATTAATGAGTTTAAGTTAGGAGGCTACATGTCAGATTATGATGTCGAGGTATCAAGAAAAATAGCTTATGTTATATGTGGTGGAGATTTAACAAGTTCTCAACTTGTAAGTGAAGAATATTTATTTGACCTTGAAAGAGAAAACTTTATGAGTCTTCTAGGTAATCAAAAAACTTTGGATAGAATCCAATACATGCTAATGAATAAAAAACCTTTAAGAAATTAATTATGGAAGCATATATAGTAGCTGGATATAGATCAGCAATAGCAAAAGCAAAAAGAGGAGGCTTTAAAAATTATAGAACTGATGATTTAGCTGTCGATGTTATAAAGCATCTTACAACGCAAGTTCCAAAACTTGATACAACTAAAGTTGATGATGTGATTGTTGGTTGCGCAAATCCTGAAGGTGAGCAGGGACTTCAAGTTGCTAGATTAATTTCTGCAAGAGCCCTTGGAAAAGAAGTTCCAGGTGTTACGATTAATAGATACTGTGCCTCTGGTCTTGAAGCAATATCAATGGCAGTTAGTAAGGTTAAAGCTGGGTTCGGTCATATTTTTATTGCAGGTGGAATTGAAAGTATGAGCTTAATTCCAATGACTGGTTATAAATTAGCCCCAAGTTATAAAGCAAACTTAGATAATATGAACTATCATGTTGGAATGGGTCAAACAGCAGAGGCTGTTGCTGAAAAATACAATATATCAAGAGAAGCTTCAGATCAATTTTCATTGGAGTCTCATACTAAAGCTGCTAACGCAATTGATAAAGGGCACTTTAAAGATGAGATTGTGCCAGTTACTGTTGAGGAAGTTTTTGTAGAAAATGGTAAAAAAGTATCTAAATCTCATGTTGTAGATATGGATGAAGGTGTTAGGAGAGATACCACTCTTGAAGCTTTATCAAAACTTAGACCCGCATTTAAAATGGGTGGAATTGTTACTGCTGGTAACTCATCTCAGACTTCTGATGGTGCTGCTTTTGTTTTAGTAATGAGTGAAGAAATGGTTAAGCAATTAGGGGTTAAACCAATTGCTAGAATGGTTACTTGTACATCAGGAGGTGTTGATCCATTATACATGGGTATCGGACCTGTTGAAGCTATTCCAAAGGCACTAGATCAAGCTGGCTTAAAAATATCCGATATTGAGCAAACAGAATTAAATGAGGCTTTTGCTTGTCAAGCTTTAGCTGTTATTCAAGAGGCAGGTCTAGATCCTAGTACTGTTAATGTTAATGGAGGAGCTATAGCATTAGGCCACCCTCTTGGGTGTACTGGAGCCAAGTTAACTATTCAGCTTCTCAATGAAATGAAAAGAAGAGATCAAAAGTATGGAATGGTTACCGCTTGTGTTGGAGGAGGTCAAGGAATAGCAGGAATTTTTGAAAGACTTTAGGTCTTCTTTATAACATAGGTTACTATTCCCCATACTATAAGTTCATTCTCTTCAGTTATTTTAATTGGATTATATTTTTTGTTTTCAGGCATTAGATATACATGATCTTTTTCAATTTTCACCCTTTTAACAGTAAACTCTCCATTTACATAGCATACAGCTATTTTGTTATTCTTCACCTCTTCGCTTCTGTCAATTACTAAAATATCACCATCATTTAATCCAGCATCTTTCATTGATTCACCAGATACTTTTGCATAAAATGTAGCTTCTTTATTTTTTACTAAAACTTTTTCAAGACTAATTCTTGCTTCCTCAAAATCGCCTGCTGGTGATGGAAATCCAGCCGATATTCCATCCCTAATAAAAATATTATTGGAAGATTTTTTATCATTTGGTTTAAATATTTGAATTTTATCTTTCTTAATCATGACACTAATAAAACCTCTTCGATATTAGTTGTATAATTCCTAGATAAATTTTGTCTATTCATTTTCCATATTCTTTTTTGATCTTGACTTGCGAGTCTAACTTTATATAAACCATACTTATTATCTATATTATCTATGCTTTCCATTAATTTTTTATGCTTCTTAGTATCTTTCTCAAAAAAACTGACTTGATGAATAGATTCAGGGGTTAATCCCATAAGAATTATACCTGCCTTTTTATATGATTTGCCTTTATGATAAATCTTCTTTAAAAGTTTTATTGCAAACTTACTGATTTCAATACTTGAGTTTGTAGAGAAAGGCAAAGCCCCCGTAAGACTAAAATGATACCTTTCATTATTTTCCTTGAAAGGATTACTACGTATATAGATAGAGATCATATTACACTCACTATTTTGTGTTCTTAATTTTTTAGAGGCAACAACAGCAAATGTTGTAATCCTTTCTATCAAGTCATCAAGTGATGAAATTTCAGCCTCAAAACTTCTGGTAGTGGCTATAGATTTCTTATTATTATTTTCTTCCACGATATCTAGAGTTGGAATACCTTCAAGCTCTTTTTTTAATTTCAGTCCAATAATGCTCATGTTTCTTTTTACCCAATTATCTGGAAGCCTGATAAAATCAAAACCAGATTTTACACCAACTTTTAATAGTTTTTTTTCATTCTTAAGTCCAATACCCCAAATGTCCTTAATATTTATATTCTTTAGAGCTTTGATATGTTTGCTATTCTTGTTAATTGAGTAAAAACTCCTAGTTTCATTGGAGTATTTTTTTGCAATTCTATTTGCAACTTTTGCTAGTGATTTTGTCTCTGCAAGTCCTATTGATATCGGTATGCCTGTCCATTTCATAACAGTTTCTATTATCTCTCTACATTTCTGATCAATTATATCTTCTGAGAATCCTTCAAACTTTACAAAAGCTTCATCAATACTATATATCTCAATATTTGGTGTGAATTGAGCTATAATAGACATTACCCTATTACTCATATCTCCATACAGTTTAAAATTAGAAGAAAAGACCTCAATCTTATTATCTTCAAATTTTTTCTTGTATTTGAATGCAGGAGCTCCCATTGGAATTCCAAGAGATTTTGCTTCATCACTTCGAGCTATAACACAACCGTCATTATTAGATAAGACAACAATAGGCTTGTCGATTAGGTTAGGTTGGAATACCCTTTCACAAGAGGCATAAAAATTATTACAGTCAATAAGAGCAAACATTGTACAAAAATCCGAAAAATATTAAAATACATTAAAAACAAGTTGTAATTTTATTAACTAATTACCTACTATGGATAAGTTCTCTTTTCTCAATTCAGCTCATACGAGTCATTTTGCAGAAATGTATGATCAATATTTGCAATCTCCGGATAGTTTAGAGCCAAGTTGGAAAGCTTTTTTTCAAGGATTTGATTTTGGAATGGAGACATCAAGTGTCACATTTGAAGAAAAGAAATTTCAAGTTCCTGAGAATATAAAGAAGGAGTTTCAAGTTGTTAATTTAATTGATGCATATAGAAAAAGAGGTCATCTATTTACAATTACAAATCCAGTTAGAGAAAGAAGAAAATATTCTCCAACTCTTGATATAGAAAATTTTGGTCTTAATGAAACAGACTTGGAATTAGTTTTTAGTGCAGGAGAAATTGTAGGCCTAGGACCAGATAAATTAAAAAATATAATTAAACACCTAAATGATATCTATTGTTCATCAATAGGTGTAGAATATATGTATATAAGAGATCCTAACAGAGTTAAATGGATACAGAACAGGTTAAATATTAATGCAAATCATCCAAATTTTTCAAAAACTCAGAAACTAAGTATCCTTAACAAACTAAATCAAGCATATCTGTTTGAGAATTTTTTACAGAAGAAATATGTTGGGCAAAAAAGATTTTCTTTAGAAGGGGGGGAATCATTGATTCCAGCAATTGACTTTTTAATCCAATTAGCAGCTGATAAAGGAGTAAAGGAAGTTGTTATGGGAATGTCACACAGGGGTAGGCTTAATACATTAGCTAACATTTTCGAAAAGTCAACAAACGAAATATTTGCAGAGTTTGAAGGGAAAGATTATGAGGAAGATATTTTTGATGGAGATGTAAAATACCACTTAGGTTGGACTTCTGAAAGAATCAGTGATAAAGGAAATAAGATAAAATTAAATTTAGCTCCAAACCCTTCACATTTAGAGTCAGTATTTCCTATTGTTCAAGGAATCTCAAGAGCTAAAATTGAAAATGATCTTGATAATGATCCGAATAGTTTAATCCCTATAATTGTTCATGGTGATGCAGCTATAGCTGCTCAAGGGGTAGTTTATGAGGTGGTGCAAATGTCTAAACTTAAAGGTTACTCGACAGGAGGTACAGTCCATATTATAGTGAATAATCAGATAGGATTTACAACTAATTATCTTGATGGGAGATCCAGTACATACTGTTCAGATGTTGGAAAAGTTACTTTATCTCCTGTGCTTCATGTTAATTCTGATGATGTTGAAGCAGTTGTCCATGCAATCTCATTTGCACTTGATTATAGAATGGAATATGGTATGGATATATTCATTGACCTACTAGGTTATAGAAAATATGGTCATAATGAAGGGGATGAACCTAGATTTACTCAACCTAGATTATATAAACTCATTTCTTCTCATCCAAATGCAAGAGCTATTTATTCAAATGAGCTAATTAGTAAAGGAATCATTAGTAAAGAATATACAGATGGAATTGAAAAAGAATATTTAGAATCCTTAGAGAGTGAGCTAATTGAAACAAAAAAGAAAAGTAAAACTAAAATTACTCCATTCATGCAGAAGGTTTGGGAAGATTATAAAAGAGTCGATGAAAAAATCATGAGTAAGGATTTTAAGACTAATTATTCTAAAAAGAGACTTCTTGAAGTTGCAAAATCTGTGACTGAGCTCCCAGAAAATTCGGGCTTTTTAAAAAAAATATATAAGCTTTTTGAAAACAGGAAAAAAATGCTTTTTGATGAGAATAAAGTTGATTGGGCAATTTCAGAACTCTTAGCATATGCCACAATTTTGTCTGACGGTTTTAATGTTAGAATTTCTGGTCAAGACGTAGAGAGAGGCACATTTTCTCATAGACATGCAGTGTTAAAATCAGAAGATTTTGAAGAGGAATATTTACCCTTAAATTCTATAGATATTAAAAATAAAGGCAAGTTCAAAATATTTAATTCACTTTTATCAGAATATGGTGTTCTAGGATTTGATTATGGTTATGCTCTAGCTAGTCCAAAATCATTAACAATATGGGAAGCACAATTCGGGGATTTCTCAAATGGAGCTCAAATAGTAATCGATCAATATATTTCATCTGCAGAGGATAAATGGAAACTTCAAAATGGGATAGTATTATATTTACCTCATGGATATGAAGGCCAAGGAGCAGAACACTCATCTGCAAGAATTGAAAGGTACCTTCAGTTATGTGCTAAAGATAATATGTATGCAGCTAACTGCACAACACCTTCAAATTTATTTCACATTTTAAGAAGGCAAATGGTTACTAATTTTAGAAAACCACTTATATTATTTACTCCAAAAAGTTTACTTAGACATCCTGAAGTTGTTTCTGATATAGATGACTTAATTACTGGTAAATTTGAAACAGTTATATCAGATAATGACGTTAATCCAAAAGATGTTTCTTCTATAGTATTTTGTTCAGGAAAATTTTATTATGATTTGCTAAAATTTAGAAGAGAAAAAAAGATCAAAAATGTCGCCCTTATTCGATTAGAACAACTTTTTCCTTTACCAATTCAAGAAATTGATTTAGAATTAAATAAGTTTTCAAAAGCAACTGATTTTGTATGGGCTCAAGAAGAGCCAAGAAATATGGGTGTTTGGAGTCATTTTTTAATGCATTATCCTCATGCTAATAAATTTAGACCTGCTACTCGTAGGCCCTATGGTTCAACTGCATCAGGAAGCCATGCTAGGTTTGAAAGAAGACATAATCAGGTTATTGAATATGTTTTTGATAAACAAAAAGATAACTTCAGAAAATAATCTTTTAAATTGATTAATTTTGGTAACAACCTTTAAAGTATAAAAGTAGATTATGGTCCATGAAATGAAAATCCCATCTCCTGGGGAATCTATAACGGAAGTCGAGATCTCCCAATGGTTGGTTTCTGATGGAGATATTGTTTCTAAAGATCAAACAATTGCTGAGCTTGATTCTGATAAAGCTACTTTAGATCTACCTGCTGAAACTGCTGGAAAGATTTCTTTAAAAGCAGAAGAAGGCGATACTATTTCTGTAGGTGAGGTTGTTTGTGTTATTGATACTTCTTTTGCTTCAGAAGAAAATTTAGATAAAGCAAGTAAAAAAGAATCACCATCGAATGTCGTTAAGAAAGATATAATTAAATCAAGTTCAGAAGAAGTTACAGCAACTCCTTTAGCAAAAAAAATTGCTGAAGAAACAGGGGTTAATTTAAATCAAATAAGTACAAAGGGAGAAAAGATCACTAAGGAAGATGTTTTAAAAGCTGTTCCGGCAATGGGTTCAGTAAATGATGATAATAGAGGAGAAACTAGAGAAAAGTTATCTGTTTTAAGGAGAAAAGTATCAGAAAGACTAGTTTCTGTTAAGAATGAAACTGCTATGTTAACAACATTTAATGAAGCTGATTTATCTCAGATTTTTGATTTAAGAAAAAAATATAAAGACATCTTCTCTACTAAACATGGTGTAAGCCTTGGCTTTATGAGCTTTTTTACAAAAGCAGTTACAAGAGCACTTCAAATGTATCCTGATGTAAACTCTATGATTGATGGTGACCATAAAGTTTCATATAATTATTCAGATATAAGTATTGCTGTTTCAGGACCAAAGGGTCTTATGACTCCGGTTCTTCGAAATGCTCAGAATATGTCTTTTGCATCTATTGAGCAAGAAATAAAAAGACTTGCAGACTTAGTAAGAGATAAATCAATCACGGTTGATGATTTGACAGGGGGAACATTTACAATTTCCAATGGAGGAGTATTTGGATCGATGTTATCTACTCCAATTATTAACCCTCCTCAATCTGGAATTCTGGGAATGCATAATATAATTAATAGACCTGTAGCTATTGGTGATAATATTGAAATAAGACCAATGATGTATCTTGCTTTATCTTATGATCATAGGATCATTGATGGAAATCAATCAGTGGGCTTCTTAATTGCAGTCAAAGAAGGTGTAGAGGATCCGGTAAATGTTCTTATGGATGGAAATGTTGAAAAATCTTTAGCTATCTAATAATTTGATTGATACACACACACATCTATATTTAAAACAATTTAATGAAGATATTGATGATGTTATCTCTAGGGCATTATCAGTAGGCGTTAAGAGGTTCTATATGCCTTCGATAAACTCATCTTATAATAGAGGTATGCTTGATTTAATGTCTAGATATCCAAAAAATATTTTTTGTATGATTGGTCTTCATCCCTGTTATGTAGATGAAGATTATAAAAAAGAACTGGATTTTGTTAAAGATCAAATCAAAAGAGGTAAATATTGTGCAATTGGAGAAATTGGAATTGACCTTTATCACGAAAAAAAGTTTTTGAAACAACAGATAAAAGCCTTTGAAGAACAAATTAACTTGGCAATAACCTATGACCTCCCAATTGTAATTCATTGTAGGGAATCATTTAATGAAATTTATGATGTTATAAAAAATTTTAAATCTAAAAATTTAAAAGGTATTTTTCATTGTTTTTCTGGTCCTATTGAGGAAGCAGAAAAAATAATAGATTTAAATTTTAGCCTTGGAATTGGAGGTGTTGTAACTTTTAAAAATGGAAAATTATCAGAATTTTTAAATCAAATTCCTATCGAGAAAATTGTATTAGAAACTGACTCACCATATCTAGCACCAGTTCCATATAGAGGTAAAAGGAATGAAAGCTCTTATATTAAAATAGTTGCTAAAAAAGTTTCCGAAATATATGATACTGATATAGATTATATTAGTGAGGTTACTGATAAAAATGCGTTAGATATTTTTGGAAGTTGATTTTTATTAATCAAGAGAGGTGGCCGAGTGGTTTAAGGCGCGCGCTTGGAAAGCGTGTATTCTGAGAAATTGGAATCGAGGGTTCGAATCCCTTCCTCTCTGCTAAGTTGTAAAAAATAAAATCAAATTTGTAACTTACCAGAGTTAAATCTTTAATAAACTTAACTATGAAAAACGCATTATCTTTTGTATTCATCTTATCTATAATCTTCGCCCAAGGGCAAGAGAAAACGAGACTTTCATTAGAACATTATAAGAATTATGAATGGACCTCAAATCCCACCCTGTCTCCTGACGGTGAACAAATTCTTTATTCTAGAACTTGGATTAATCTGGTAGATGATAAACGAGAGACAGATTTATGGATAATGAATAAAGATGGTTCAACCAATCGTTTTTTCTTAAAAGGCTCTTCCGGTAAATGGTCTCCAGATGGGAGTAAAATTGCATTTACTAATAAAGGTGAATCTGAAGGAATTAATGGAACACAGATTTTTGTGAAGTACTTGGGAGTTGAAGGAGAACCAACTCAAATAACAAAGTTAGAGAAGTCACCTTCCAGTTTAGAATGGTCTCCAGATGGACAGTATATTGCCTTTACTATGCATGTATCCTCAGAACCTGCATTGAAACCAAAAGGGGTTCCTAAAAAACCTAAAGGAGCTGATTGGACGAAAGCGCCCCAGGTTATAGACCAGGTAGACTATAGTCAAGATAGAATTGGTTTTATTGAACGAGGTTATCGTCAACTATTTATTGTCTCTGCTGAAGGAGGAACTGCTAGGCAAATTACATTTGGTGAATATGATGATGTTTCATCAGGAATTGCATGGTCTAAAGACAGCAAAACTATTTTATTTAGTAGCTATCAAAAGCCAGAAGCCGAATATGCAAGAGGACAATCGAATTTATATTCCGTAAACATAAATACCTTAAATGTAAAAGAGCTTACATCAAGAGAAGGAACAGAATCATCACCTCGTGTGTCTCCAGATGGGAGTAAAATTGCATTTGTTGGATCTACTTTTTCTAAAAACTTTTACAACGATCGTAAAATGTATATTATGGATGCTGATGGTTCAAATTTAAAGTGTGTGACTTCAAATTTAGATCAAACACCAAGTTCCCCTTTTTGGTCAAGTAATAGTTTAGGTGTTTACTTTAATGTGAGAGAATTTGGTCAAAGCAATGTATATCATGCAAATCTTAAAGGGAATGTAAAGAAGATTACTAAAGGAAACCATATGCTTACTATGAATGATATGGTAGGTACTGATGCTGTTGGAACTTGGAGTGATCCGTCGAATCCAAGTGATATCATAAGCTTCTCTACCAAAAAATCAAATAATATAAATCAGCTTACCAAGGTGAATGAGGATATATTTTACAATGTAGAATTTGGAGAAGTAGAGGAGGTGACATATGAGTCTGTAGATGGAAAAAAGGTACAAGGCTGGATTGTAAAACCACCTGGGTTTGATTTAAATAAAAAGTACCCTCTCGTACTTCGAATTCATGGTGGACCTCATAGCATGTATAATGTAGGATTTAATTATAACTTTCAATTGCATGCAGCACAGGACCAAGTTGTATTATATACAAATCCTAGAGGCTCTACAGGATATGGATATGACTTTGCAAATGCAATACAGAATGCCTATCCAGGCAATGATTATGACGATATTATGGCTGGTGTTGATGAAGTTATTTCTAGAGGATATATTGACGAGAATAAAATGTATGTATATGGAGGAAGTGGAGGTGGAGTGTTAACTAGTTGGATTGTTGGGAAAACTGATCGATTTGCTGCTGCTTCAGTAAACTATCCTGTTACAAATTGGTTCTCTTTTGTTGGAACAACTGATGGTGCGGGTTGGTATAATAATTTTGAAAAATATCCTTGGGAAGACCCAAGTGAGCATATCATAAGGTCACCTCTAATGTATGTTGGAAATGTTAAAACACCAACAATGCTTATGTGTGGAGAGGAAGATTTACGTACTCCAATTTCTCAAACAGAGGAATATTATCAAGCATTAAAAATGAATAAAGTTCCTACAGTAATGATTAGGTTTAATGAAGAATATCATGGAACAAGTAGGAAACCTTCAAACTTTTTAAGAACTCACGGGTATATTAATGCTTGGTTTGATAAACATTCTACAAGGGAATAACCTAGCTAATTAAAGTTTTCAACTTTTCTTTAATGGTTTGATTCTTTTGCTAAAATAATTAAGTAAAATTCCATATGTGGGAAGGAAAAAAATTAGTCCAATTAGAATTTTCAACACTGTTTGAGTACCCGCTATTTCTAGCCAGTTTTGAGCCATATAAGAGTCATCTGAGTTATAAAAAGCAGTAAAAAAGAAAGTATAGGAGTCGATAACATTTGATACTATAGTAGACAATGAGGGTGCTATCCACCATGATGAATATTTTTGTCTTATAAATTGAAAGGCATGTATGTCAATTAAAACTCCAATGGCATATGCAAGTCCACTTGCAACCCCAATTCTAAGGGCAACGGAAACGGGATTATTTTCTAGATAAAGAATAAGAACTGATGAAATTATTGCAAAAGGAAATGAAAAAGTTATAGTTTTTTGAGCCATTGCCTTACCTATTAGTCTGATTGTCAGATCTGTAGCAACAACAACCAAAGGAAAGCTAAATGCAGCCCATGTAATTTTAAAACCATAGACTTCAATTGGAATTGAAACCAATACATTAGATATTGTAATAATGCTTATATGAAGTATTACAAGTAATAGTAATAAATTAATTTTTTGTTTTGACATTTTATTTAAAATTTACCACCAATTTTCCCATGGAAAAACATACCAAACAGGACTCTCCGATTTGTCAATTAATTGACCATGATAATCAATTTTAGTTTTACTTGTAGCATTATTTATTAATGCTGCAAAACGTATCTCGCAATCTGAATTATTGAATGTTTTTTTTACAAAATCAAAAGTTTTGCCAGTATCATTAATGTCATCAATTATTAGTACCAGTTTGTTTTTTCTAAAAAAGGAGGATATATTTTCGGAATTATCATTTAATGACTTAATATCAATCATTTTATGTGGCTTATCTAGAAAATGTGAAAGGTAAACTCCAGGTATACAGCCACCTCTATTAATGCTTACTATCACTTCTGGATTAAACCCAGAAATATTTATCTGTTCAACTATTTGTCTAATAGCATTATGCATTTCATTAATAGAATAACTGCTTTTTTTCATATAAAAAATAATGTGAATATAAAAAAACCCAATTGTTTTTTAATCTTAAAATTTAATTAACTTGAATAAGAAACAGATAATGAAAACAAAACATATATATAAATTTCTCATAATTACTTTAATTATTACTTCTTGTAATAATGAACTAGAGAATCCACTTAAAGAATACGTTTATTCTACTCAAGATGAGTATAGTTATCAGATAATGGATTCAATAATAGAGGATGATTGGACAGGATATCATGTGAAGATGATTTCAGGGAAATGGCTTAATGAAGAGTTGGTTGATCAGGTTGAATGGTGGCATTATGTTGATATAATAATTCCTAAGCAGGTACAATCTGATAAATCTTTAATGTTTATTGATGGTGGTACTAAAGATGAAGAATTTTTTAGATTAGATAATTCAAGCATTTCCTATGCAATCGAAAGTAAATCTGTTATAGCAAATATTAGTAATATACCTTTTCAACCAATAAATTTTTTAGAGTCCAAACAAAAGAATTTTTACGAAGATGATTTAATAGCATACTCTTGGAATAGGTTCTTAATATCTGGAGCTAGAAATAATGATGTTGAGTGGCTACCCAGGTTGCCAATGACAAGAGCTGTTGTAAGAGCTATGGATCTTGTTCAAGATATTACTAAACAAAATAAAGTAAATGTAAATGAGTTTGTAGTATCTGGAGCATCTAAAAGAGGCTGGACTGCATGGACTACTGCTGCAATAGATAAAAGAGTTATTGCAATTGTTCCTATGGTTATCGATATGCTAAATTTAAATGAATCTTTTGAAAATCATTATAGAAGTTATGGAGAGTATTCTATTGCTGTTCAAGATTATGTTAATTATAATATTCCAGATAGGATGAGTACAAAAGAATTTGAAGTATTAATGAAATATGTAGAGCCTTATTATTTCAAAGAAAAGTTTACTATGCCTAAACTATTAATTAATGCTGGGTCAGATGAATTTTTCTCAACTGACTCTTGGAGATTTTATTTTGATCAACTACCAGGGGAAAAATATCTTCAATATGTACCAAATGTTAACCACTCATTAAATGGAACATATTTAAATGAAAATTTATTTTCTTTTTATACAAGAATTATAAATGGTCAGAGTTTTCCAAATGTATCATGGGAAATAAAAAATGATAGCCTTTTTGGCAAGGTAGATACAGAAGAAGAATATAAAGTTTCAATTTGGACAGCAAATAATCAATTTACGAGAGACTTTAGGTTATGGGAAGAAGGAGAACTATGGAATCAATCATTGCTTAAAAGAAATACTCAAAATGAATATAAAATCAATTTAAAAAGCGATAACGATGGCTATACAGCTACTATGCTTGAGTTTATATTTAATCCAGATTCAGATTTCCCTTTAATACTAACCACAGGTCCATACGTAATGCCTAATGAATACCCTTATCAAAGCTATATACCAAAGCAACTAGATTCTGAAAAAAACGATTAAAAAATCCTGATGAAAAAAAATTTGAATCGTATATATTTTTTTTTATCTTTCCAATCTCAATTATTGAAAATATTATAAAAATGAAAAAAATATTAATCTCTTTCTTCTTGTCTGCTTTTGTAAGTATTGCATTTACATCAAGCACATATGCTTTTACAAATGTTAATCTAATCACTCAAGAAGATTCAGAAACCGTTCAGGAGGAATCGGCAACTGAAGCAATGATGGAATCACCATCAGAAGATACCTCTGCTAATTTCACTCAAGAGCTAAAGAATCGTTTTATTGAAGGTGGACCTAGCTTTATGGGAATAGTTTTAATCTGTTTAATATTAGGTTTAGCTATTTCAATTGAAAGAATAATTTATCTTAACCTTGCTGCTACTGACACAAACAAGTTAACATCAGAAGTTGAAGCGGCTCTTAAATCTGGAGGAGTTGAAGCTGCAAAAGAAGTTTGTAGAAATACAAAAGGACCTGTTGCTTCAATCTTTTATCAAGGACTTGATAGAGCTAAAGATGGAGTTGATAGTGCAGAAAAAGCTGTTATAGCATATGGTGGTGTGCAAATGGGACAGCTAGAAAAAAATGTTTCATGGATTTCTCTTTTCATAGCTTTAGCTCCAATGCTTGGTTTCATGGGAACTGTAATAGGAATGATTACTGCATTTGATAAAATTGAAGCTGCTGGAGATATGCAACCATCTTTAGTTGCAGGAGGAATTAAAGTAGCACTTTTAACAACTGTATTTGGTTTAATAGTTGCTATTATTCTTCAAGTATTTTATAACTATATAGTTGCTAAAATAGATTCAATTGTTAATGATATGGAAGATGCTTCAATTACATTAATTGATATACTTTCTGCAAAAAAATAATTTGAAATGAATAAAATTGCTAGAATAGGGGCTATAGCCCTTGGAGTTTTAGGAGTACTTTCTCTCTTCTTTGTTTTTGCGACAGGAGATGATGAAATTAAAATGGCTGCATCTATGGGACAGTTTGGAGTAATAACTCCAATAATCTTAGTAAGTCAATTAACTTTATTAATTGCTGTAGTAGTCACATTGACCTATTCTTTTAAGGGTCTTATGGCTGACAAAGCTCAATTAAAAAGTTCTATGATATCTTTTGGATTGTTTCTAGGAGTATTCATAATTGCTTTTCTTTTATCTAAAGGAGTTGAAACACCAATGAGAGATGGTAAAGTTTTATCTGCTTTAGGTTCAAAATTAGTTGGAACAGGAATTAGAGTATTTTATATTTTATCAATTATTGCTGTGGGACTTATGGTTTTATCAGGAAGAATAAGATCCTTAAAGAAATAACCTATGCCGAGAAAATCTCCAGAAGTAAATGCGGGGTCAATGGCGGATATCGCCTTTTTGTTACTAATCTTCTTTTTAGTAACAACAACTATTGAGACAGATAGTGGAATTAATAGAAAGCTTCCTCCTATGGAAGATCAAATTGATCCCCCTATTATTAAAGAGAAAAATATTTTCACAGTTGTTGTTAATAAATATAGTCAAATCCTAGTTGAAGAAGATTTAACTGATATTAAAGACTTGAGAGGTTTAGCAATGGATTTTCTTGATAATGGAGGAGGAATAGGAGAGGAGGCTTGTGACTATTGTCAGGGTGAAAGAAGTCCTAGGTCTTCAGATAACCCAGAGAAAGCCATTATATCTTTAAAAAATGACAGGGAGACACCATACAAAGCATATATAGCTGTACAGAATGAATTAGTTGCTGCATATAACGAACTTAGAAATCGTGAATTTCTGAAGTTATATCCTTCTGAAGGGCTAACATATTTTGAAGCTGATTTTATTTATAATGATCCAAGAACAACAGGAGATCAAAAGGAGGATTTAAGAGAAAAATTAAGCGTTGTAAAAAAACTATATCCTCAAAAGTTATCTGAGGCAGAACCAAGTAAAGTAAATTAAAATGGCAAAATTTAATAAAAAGAAAAGTGGAGAGCTACCAGCTATATCAACAGCATCACTTCCTGATATAGTCTTTATGCTATTATTCTTTTTTATGGTAGCTACAGTTATGAGGGATAATACTTTGATGGTTCAAAATACTTTACCAGCTGCTGATCAAATTCAAAAACTTGATAAAAAAGATAGAGTTATATATATCTATGCCGGTAAGCCTTCTAGTAGATATTTAGATACCTATGGTTCAGAAGCTAGAATTCAATTAAATGATAAATTTGGAACTATTGATGAGGTTGGGGCATTTGTGCTTGCTGAAAGAGCAGCCAAGAGGGAAGAACTTCAAAATGTTTTAACAACTGCTCTTAAAGTTGATAGTGACACCAAGATGGGTATAATTAGTGATATAAAGCAAGAACTCAGAAAAGTTAATGCTCTTAAGATAAACTATACAACTAGGATTGGCGATTATACTCAAAACTTTAATTAATATAAGGTTAAGACATTTCCTTAATCTTTTTATCTGTCTTTTTTCAGTTCAATATATTTTTTCCCAAGAAGATGGCTTAGGTTATAAGGAAGATCAATTTTATTTAGGGGTTAGCTATTTTATGCAGGTAAAAGATATAGATGATTTTAAACAAAATGGGTTTTCAGGAAATTTCCAAGTAGGTTTTATTAAAGATATCTCTCTAGATAAAAATAATCAGAGGGCATTAGGTTTAGGTGTTGGATTAGAAAGGAATAGATTTACTTCTAATATCGAGGCATCCTTAAACTCAGAAAATCAAGTTGACTACAGACTTGTTGTTAGCCGTTTTCTTGAATCAAAGAATGAGTTAAATTATTCATCAATTGTATTTCCAATTGAACTAAGATTTAGAAACTCTACTCCTGATAGATATGATTTTTGGAGAATTTATACTGGTTTTAAATTTAAAAGGAATTATTATATAAACTCAAATCCTTCATACGGTAGATCTTTGAAAATTAAAGACAGAAGAGAGTGGACACATTCAATTTATTTAAATTCTGGATTTAATACTTGGAATATATCTTTAGAATATGATCTAAATTCATTACTTGAAGACAAAAAGACAGATATAGGAAATGAAATTGATATTAAGTTTTTTAAAATAGGTTTAGTATTCTATATACTATAGCTCCTTTCTAAGCCTTGCTACTGGAATATCCATTTGTTCTCTGTATTTAGCAATTGTTCTTCTAGCAACTTTATAGCCTTCTTCTACAAGTCTTTTTGATAATTCAAGATCCGCAAGAGGTTTGTTTTTATTTTCATTACTAATTATCTCTTTCAATATTTTCTTAATTTCTATTGTTGAGATATCTTCCCCTTCAATATTTTTCATACCTTCTGAAAAGTAACTCTTTAGGAGTTTTATTCCATAAGGAGTATCAATATATTTGCTATTTGCAACTCTTGAAATAGTTGATATATCCATATCTACTTTTTCAGCTATATCTTTAAGAATCATTGGTTTTAATAGCTTTTCTTCACCTGTTAAGAAAAAATCTTTTTGAAAATCCATTATAGCGTTTATTGTTAAGAGAAGAGTCTGCTCTCTTTGAGCAATAGCATCAATAAACCACTTAGCTGAATCCAATTTTTGTTTGATAAATTGAATTGCATCATTTTGGCTTTTGTTTTTATTTGGGTCATTTTTATAACCTGCAAGCATCTCCTTATATGAATTTGAAAGTTTTAGCTCGGGTGCATTTCTCTTATTTATTTCTACTACAAGATTACCATCTTCAATAGTTAAAATAAAATCTGGAGTTATGGTGTTATTCTGAATTTCAGAAGATATAGATCCTCCTGGTTTAGGGTTTAATTTTGAAATTTCATCTATAGCCTCCTTTAATTGTAAATCTGAAATATTTAATTTTTCTATAAGTTTTTTATATTTTTTGCTTGAAAACAATTCAAATTCACTTTCGATAATTTTTGATGCATTAAATACTGATTCTTTCCCTTTGTCTTTTCTGTTTAGCTGAAGCATTAAACATTCTTGAAGAGATCTAGCAGCAACCCCTGGAGGATCAAAACCTTGAATTTTTTTTAATATAGATTCTATCTTCTGCTTTTCTACTATTAGATTTTGTGAAAAGGCTAAGTCATCAATCAGGTCATCAATATCTCTTCTAACATATCCGCTTTCATCAATGCTTCCAATTATAAAATCAGCAATTGGCTTATCAACGTCTTTAATTATTAGATTCTTCACTTGATTATCGAGGAATTGATGAAAACTAATTCCTCCGGATGAAGGAATCTCTTTATTTGTTGACTCATTAGAGTTATAATAGCCTAAATCATATGAAGGAAAATCATCCTCAGATAAATATGAATCAACATCAATTTCACTATCTTCAAACTTATCTTCTGTACTATTTTCTTCATTCTCTTTGTTATGATTTTCTAGATCTTCAGCTCCTCTTTCTAATGCAGGGTTTTCTTCAATTTCATTTTTAATTTTTTCTTCAAATTCTAATGTAGAAAGTTGAATTAATTTCATAAGCTGAATCTGCTGAGGAGATAGCTTTTGAGAAAGTTTTAATTTAAGCTTTTGGTTAAGCATTAACAGTTAATTATTTGTAACAAAATTAAAAAAAGAAATTTTATCAATCTTTAAACTAAAAGGAAGCATTTTTCGGTGATCTAGGATATGGTATAACATCCCTTATATTAGACATTCCTGTGCAAAATTGAACAATTCGTTCAAATCCAAGTCCAAAACCGCTATGTGGAACTGAACCATACTTTCTCAGATCTAAATACCACCAAATCTCATCTTCATCTATTCCACTTTCCTTAATTCTTGTCCTAAGTACTTCAAGTCTTTCTTCTCTTTGAGACCCACCAATTATTTCCCCAATTCCAGGGAATAAAACATCCATTGCGCCAACCGTTTTTTTGTCATCATTTAATCTCATATAAAATGCTTTTATTTTTGATGGATAGTCGTGTATAATTACTGGTGATTTAAAATGTTTTTCAACAAGATACCTTTCATGTTCACTTTGGAAATCAATACCCCATTCATCTATAATAAATTCAAATTTCTTTTTCTTGTTTTTGTTGGAATTCTTTAGTATATCAAAAGCATCTGAATATGAGACCCTTATAAAATTATTCTTAACTACAAACTTAATTTTTTCAATTAAATTTAATTCACTTCTTTCAATTTGAGGTTTTGTTTTTTCTTCATTAAATAGTCTTTCTGATAAAAAATTCAGATCATCTTCACAGTTTTTAAGAATAAAATTTAAAATAGATTTAACAAATTTTTCAGCTAAATCCATGTTATCACTTAGATTATAAAAAGCCATCTCAGGCTCAATCATCCAAAATTCAGATAAATGTCTTGAAGTATTTGAGTTTTCTGCTCTAAAAGTTGGGCCAAAAGTATAAACATTTCCTAACCCTAGAGCATATGTTTCTGCTTCAAGCTGACCAGATACCGTTAAACTAGTCTTTTTGCCAAAAAAATCTTTTGAATAATCTATTTCTTTTTTCTTGTTTCTTTCAATATTTTCAAAATCTAAAGTAGAGACTTTAAACATCTCTCCAGCACCCTCAGCATCACTGGAGGTTATAATAGGTGTATTAACATAGTAAAATCCTTGTTCATTAAAAAAACTATGAATTGCATAAGCTAGACTAGATCTAACTCTCATTACAGATCCAAATGTTGCAGTTCTAATCCTAAGATGTGCCTGTTCTCTTAAGAACTCAAAACTATGTTTTTTTGGTTGAATGGGGTATTTTTCAGGGTCAGATCTCCCTATAATAGATATTTCCTCTACTGAAATTTCAATTTTTTGTCCTGAACCAATACTCTTTACAATATTTCCAGAAATAATTAATGATGATCCAACACTAATATGCTTTAATGTTTCAGCATCTGTAGTTTCAGGATTTATTACACACTGAATATTCTTTAGAGATGACCCATCATTTAATTCAATAAATTTATTACCTCTAAAGGCTCTAACCCAACCACCAATTTTAATATTAGATTGTTTAGAATTTCCAGAAAATATTTCTTTGATTTTTGTAAGATTCATGTATTTCCTATAGAGTTAAAATATCTTTTTCTTTAGATGAAAACATATCATCAATAACCTTAGTGTATTTATCTGTTAACTCTTGAATATCTATTTCATTATTTGATTTTAAATCTTCCGATATATCCAGAGACTTAATTTTTTGATTAGAGTCTTGTCTAATATTTCTTATTGTAACTTTAGCTGAATCAGATTCAGTTTTTGCAAGCTTAGTCAACTCAACTCTTCTCTCTTCAGTTAATGGGGGGATATTAATAATTATCGATTCACCGTTATTAACAGGATTAAAACCAAGATTAGAGTCAGCAATGCTTTTTTCTATTTCATCTAGTAGGGACTTCTCCCATGGTTGAATAGAAATTGTTTGATTATTTGGAGTATTAACATTTGCAACTTGGTTAAGAGGAGTTTGATTTCCATAATAATCAACTGAAATGTTTTTTAGCATAATTGGATTTGCTTTTCCTGCCCTAATTTTAGCTAGTTCTCCTTCTAGGTGGTTAATCGCAGATATCATGCTTTCTTCTGCTTTATTTATGATATTTAAATTCTCTTCCATAATATTAAATTTATGAGAATACTCTAGTCCCAACTTTCTCGCCTGAGACAACTTTAGTTAAATTTCCTTTAATATTTATATCAAAAACAATAATAGGTAATTTGTTTTCTTTACTTAGTGTAAAAGCTGTTGTATCCATTATTTTAAGCCCCTTTTTTATAGTTTCCTCAAATGAGATATCATCAAATTTTATAGCCTTCTTGTTCTTTTCAGGATCTTCATTGTATATTCCATCAACTCTTGTCCCCTTAAGGATAACATCTGCATTTATTTCAATAGCTCTTAAAACAGCAGCTGAATCTGTTGTAAAGTATGGGTTCCCGGTTCCAGAACCAAAAATTACAACTCTACCTTTTTCAAGGTGTCTTGTTGCCCTCCTTTTAATAAATGGCTCTGCTATAGACTCCATTTTTATTGCAGTTTGAAGTCTTGTCGGGGTATTAATGCTTTCAAGAGCATTCTGAAGAGCTAGTCCATTTATAACTGTAGCTAGCATACCCATGTAATCTGCTTGAACTCTGTCTATACCATTTTGAGCACCTGATAAACCTCTATATATATTCCCCCCTCCAATTACAATGGCAATCTCTATTCCAATGGAATGCAATTCTTTTATTTCTTTAGCATAATCTAAAAGTCTTTCATTATCAATTCCATAAGAATTCTTTCCAAGTAAAGCTTCTCCACTCAACTTTAATAAGATTCTTTTGTATTTCATGAATAGAAGATAACTATACAAATATAGAAATAATGTTTTGAAAGTTTTAAGATATCTCTAATGCATTTTCTAGTGAATATTTTCCAATCTTGGTTCTCTTCAATGAATATAATAGCGCTCCAGATTTTAATGATTTTCCATAATCATTAGCAATTGATCGTATATATGTTCCTTTGGAGCATTCAATTATGAACTCAGCATATGGTCTATTATATTGTTTTATTTGAAAATTATATATTTTAATTTGCCTCTCTTTTAACTCAATAAATTCATTTTCTCTTGCATATTCATATAGTCTTTTACCATCTTTTTTTAGAGCTGAAAATATTGGAGGTTTTTGAGATATTGTTCCAATAAAGTTTTTACTTGACTCTACCAGGCTCTCCATTTCGATATGTTTATAATCAAATATTTCGTTAACATTGGTTTCTAAATCGAAAGATGGGGTAGTTTCTCCGAATTTAAATATTCCTTCATATGTTTTATTCATATCCTGGTAATTAGAAATTTTTTTTGTCTCTTTGCCAGTACAAACAAGGAGTAACCCTGTAGCTAATGGATCGAGAGTCCCTGCATGTCCTACCTTAATTTTTTTTAAATTGAATTTTTTGCAAAAATTACTTCTAATTTTTTTTACAACATCAAATGAAGACCATTTATATGGTTTGTTAATGAGGATTATCTCTCCATCTAAAATTTTTTCTAGTTTATAACTTTGTTCAGAAAAAAACATATTTTAAAGTATACTTTTATTTATTTTTTTTTGAGAATCGAGAAAATAGAAAATAAAAAACCTATAATAACTAGAGTAGGAGCTAATCTAATTCTTCTAAAATTATAAATCTCTGGATTAAATTCAGATGGATCGCTTGATGCACCTCCCGACATTAAAAAAAATCCAACTAATAATATAAAAATTGATATTAATAGTAATTTGTAGTTTTTTGAATCAAACAAAAATTTTTTATTTCTATTTTTATTTTCCATAATATTATAAATGTTCGCTTGTTTTTAGATTAAGATACTTCTGAGTTACAAAGTATGAGCTTATAACTGATGTTAGGACTCCAAAGATTAAAGTGAAAATTAATACTATAATTATATCATTAGAATCTTTTAGTAGTTCTAGTTCTTTAAATCTATTATTAATCTGATAAATTAAAATAAACAATAAGGACATAGAGAAAACTGAAGAAAGTAATCCCAACTTAAAATATGTAATAATAAAAGGAAACCTGATGAATTTTTTAGTTGCTCCAACTAGTTGCATAGTCTTTATGATATGTCTTTTGGAGTATATAGAAAGTTTAATTGAATTATTTATTAAAAGATAGCATATAATTAAAAAAACAATGCCTAGAGCAACTACCCATATCCCAATTTTTTTAAAATTAGAGTTTAATAAATCTATCAATGGTTTATCATATTCTACACTTTCAATAAAGTCATAATTATTTTTTAAACCTAAAATAAAATCATCTACAGTTTCGGTATCAAATTCTTCTCCTTTGTAATTGATATTAAGTGAACTTAATAAAGGATTATACCCTAAAAAGGTTGTGAAATCTTCACCTATTTCTTGAGTAAAGATTTCTACCGCATCATCTTTAGATACATAACTAATTGCTGCTAAGTTCTGATTTAAAGTCAGCAGTTTTTCTAGTTGTTTAATTTGGATATCATTTGTGTCTTCTTCAAAATATATCCCAATTACTACTTGTTCTTTGAAATAGTTACCAATGCTATTTGTTTTGACAAATATCAAACTTAACAAACCAAGTAAAAACAGTACAGATGAAATAATTATAAATATTGAAAAAAGATTACTCCTTAATCTATTTTTATTGATATTATCGTAATTAGTAGATTTCAATTTTATATAAAATTAATAAAGTATAAATTAATTAACTTTTTTATGTTAATCAAATTAGTTTCTCCTTTTAAACAATAAATGTATTTTTACAAAAAAAAATGAAGTACAATTTTCTGGAAATAGAAAAGAAATGGCAAAAGTTTTGGAGTGATAATCGAGTATATGAAGTTAAAAGCTCTAATTCTAAGCCAAAATTCTATGTTTTAGATATGTTCCCATACCCATCTGGGGCAGGACTTCATGTTGGACATCCGCTAGGGTATATAGCTAGTGATATTTTCTCCAGATACAAAAGACACAAAGGTTATAATGTTTTACATCCACAGGGGTATGATTCTTTTGGGCTACCCGCTGAGCAATATGCAATAACAACTGGTCAACACCCAAGAAAGACTACTTCTGATAATATAAAAATGTATAGGACTCAGCTAGATAGGATGGGATTTGGTTTTGATTGGAGTAGAGAAATAAGAACATCTGATCCAGAATACTACAAGTGGACTCAATGGATATTTATTTTATTCTTTAATTCATATTATTGCCCATTTGATAATAAAGCAAAGAATATAGAAGATTTAATTAAAGTATTTAAAAAAGAGGGAAATCAAAAATTTAAATCTTTTCTATCATCAGATGCTATTATTTTTGATTCTAAAGAGTGGGATAATTTTGAGCAGGAATTAAAATCAAAGATATTAATGGAGTATAGACTTGCTTACCTCTCAGATGGAGAAGTAAACTGGTGTGAGGGATTAGGAACTGTTTTAGCTAATGATGAAATTATTAATGGATTCTCTGAAAGAGGAGGTTTTCCAGTAACAAAAAAAAGAATTAATCATTGGTGTCTGAGGATTAGCAAATATGCTGAAAGACTTTTACTTGATTTAGAATCAATAGATTGGCCTGAGCCTTTGAAAGAAATGCAGAGAAACTGGATTGGAAGATCTAAAGGAGTTTCAGTCAATTTTAAAGTTAAGGGACTAGAAAAAAATATTGAAGTATTTACTACTAGACCTGATACAATATTTGGGACTACTTTTCTAACTGTAGCTCCAGAATATGATATGTTATCTGAATTAACGACAAAGGATAATAAAGAAAAAATTAAAGATTATATAAATTCAATTTCAGGTAGATCTGAACGCGACAGAATCTCTGATGTAAAATCTGTTACAGGGGTTTTTACAGGTTCTTATGCAATTCATCCATTGACATTTGAAAAGATTCCTATATGGGTTTCAGACTATGTTATTGCTAGTTATGGTACTGGAGCTGTAATGGCCGTACCATCAGGTGATCAAAGAGATTATGATTTTGCCAAGAAGTTTAACTTAGAGATTAAAAATATATTTAAAGGAATTGATATTTCTAAATCAGCTTTTGAAGAAAAATCTAATTTTACTCTAGAAAATTCTGACTTTCTAGATAATCTATCTTTTTCTGATGCAGTAGATAAGATTATTCTGGAAATAGAAAAAAAAGATATTGGAAAATCAAAGATTCAATATAAGTTAAGAGATGCAATTTTCAGTAGACAAAGATACTGGGGAGAACCAATACCAATTTATTATAGAAATAGTGAACCTGTCGCTTTAAGTTTATCTGACTTGCCTCTTGAGCTTCCTGAGGTAGATAATTTTCTGCCAACAAAAAATGGTGATTCCCCATTAGGAAATTCCAAAAAATGGGCATGGGACTTAAAGAATAAAACTGTAGTAGAAAATAATTTAATAAATGATAGGGATATTTTCCCATTAGAACTTAATACTATGCCTGGCTGGGCAGGGAGTTCATGGTATTTCTATAGATATATGGATTCAGCGAATAAAGATTTCTTTGCTTCAAAAGAGGCAATAGATTACTGGAAGTGTGTAGATATTTACCTTGGAGGGAGTGAGCATGCAACTGGACATCTTCTATATTCAAGATTTTATCAAAAATTTTTGTTTGACCTAAATATTCTCCCAATTAATGAGTACGCTAGCAAATTGATTAATCAGGGAATGATTCTTGGAAACTCATCATTTATTTACAGAGAGAGAGGGACTAATAACTTTTATTCTAAGGGTTTAATAGAAGATAAAAATGTAGATAAGATTAGAATTGATATATCATATGTTGATATTGATAATTACCTATATGTTGATAAACTTAAAAAAAGTGATAAATCATTCAGTGATTCTGAATTTTATTCTGAAAATGGAAAGTTTATTGTAGAGAGAGAGCACGAAAAAATGTCAAAATCTAAATTTAATGTAGTGAATCCTGATGATATATGTGACCAATATGGAGCAGATACTCTTAGAATGTATGAGATGTTCCTTGGCCCTATTGAACAATCAAAACCTTGGAGTACAAGGGGTATTTCAGGAGTTCATTCTTTTTTAAAAAAATTTTGGAATCTATTTTTTTTAAATGGAGATTTCAGTGTCTCTCAAAATAATCCTTCGGAGGAATCAATAAAAATTTTAAATCAAACAATTAAGAAAGTAACTAATGATATAGAAAAGTTTAGTCTCAATACTTGTGTTAGTAGTTTTATGATATGTATTAATAAGCTAAGTGAAGAAAAATGTAATAATGAGTCTGTTTTAAAGCAACTATTAATTTTAATTTCTCCCTTTGCTCCTCATTTTGCAGAAGAGCTATGGAGCTTAATGGGAAATAAAGAATCAATAGTAGATGAACCTTTTCCAATTCATGATGATAGTGTTTTAGTAGAATCCCAAAAGGTATATCCGGTTTCATTTAATGGTAAAACAAAATTTACATTAAGTCTATCTCTAGATCTTAGTAATAAAGAAATTGAAGAAATTCTTCTAAATGATAATCAAACAAAGAAGTACTTAAATAATAAGAAGCCAAAAAAAGTTATTATTGTTAAGGGTAGAATAATCAATATAGTAGTATAATGTTAGATTTTAATTATGAAATTATTGGGCTAGTTGCAGCTGCTTTAACAACTAGTGCATTTATTCCTCAGGTTTATAAGGTTTATAAGGAGAAAAGTGCAGTGGGAATTTCTTTGACGATGTACTTAATTTTTTTTGTAGGACTTTCTCTTTGGCTTTTATATGGTTATTTAGTTGGCAGTATATCAATTGTTATAGCAAATGGCGTAACATTAATTCTAGCAGCTATAATCATATACTATAAGTTAAAAAACTTATAATACTATGATAATTAATTATAAGTTAAAAGAGTTATTATTCTTTTAATTATTCCTCTAATTATATATTTTTGATAAAAAATTACGTTATGGGTTATCAATACTATGGATATGATTTGGAATACTATATGGTAGTTATTCCAATAGTTCTTTTAAGTTTTTTTATTAGTCAAAGACTTAAATACAAAATGACTAAGTATTCAAAACAAAATCTTTCTTCTGCAATGACTGGAAAAGAGATTGCAGAAAAGATGCTAAATGATAATGGAATTTATGATGTCAAAGTTATATCTGTTAAAGGACAGCTTACAGACCATTATAATCCATCGAAAAAGACTGTAAATCTTAGTGAGTCAGTATACAATCAAAGAAATGCTGCTGCTGCTGCTGTAGCTGCTCATGAATGTGGGCATGCTGTTCAACATGCAAAGGGGTATGAGTGGTTAAGAATGAGATCAATTCTAGTACCTTTTGTAGGCGTTACTTCTAATCTAGGAATATACCTTATTATTGGTGGTATTTTTTTGATGGGAAGTTCTCCACTTGTAGGAGAGACATTACTTTCTCTTGGTATACTAGGTTTTGCTAGTGGAACACTTTTTAGTTTTGTTACACTACCCGTTGAGTTTGATGCAAGTAATAGGGCAATCTATTGGCTTGAAAGAAAGAGAATTGTTAATCAAAGAGAATTGGTCGCATCAAAAGATGCTCTTAAATGGGCAGCTATGACATATGTAGTTGCTGCTTTAGGTTCTTTAGCTCAACTGGTTTATTTCTGGACTAGAATGAGAAGATAATCTATTTATTAAGATAATTTTCAATTCCCTCTGCCATTGAACGAGATTCTTCTGTAGGGACCTCTATATCAACATTTAAATTCTTACTTTTTGCAGCTTCTAAAGTTGTTTTTCCATAAACTGCAATAAGTGTTTTATTTTGTTTAAAATCTGGAAAATTCTCAAATAACGAATCTATCCCTAAAGGGCTATAGAATACAAGGAGATCGTAGTATACATCACTTAGGTCGGACAGATCACTTACAACAGTTTTATATAGTTGAACCCTTTCCCAAGAGATTTCAAATGAATCTAGTTTACTTACTATTCTTGGGTTAAGGCTTCCTGATGTTGGAACTAAATATTTTTCTCCTATAAATTTTTCAAAAGTACTTTCAAGATCATCAAAACTATTGTTACCTACATAGATTTTTCTCTTTCTATATACAACATATTTTTGAAGATAAAAGGCAACTGCTTCAGATTGACAGAAGTATTTAGTTTGATCAGGGACTTTAAATCTCATTTCTTCAGCAATTCTAAAGAAATGATCAACAGCATTTCTACTGGTTAATATAATATTATGGAATTTAGAAAAATCTACTTTTTGGGATCTCACTTTTTTTGCTGTCAAGCCCTCTACATGAATAAATGGCCTAAAGTCAATTTTAACCTTATGCTTTCTTTTAAGCTTGGAATATGGGGAGTTCTCATTAGATGGTTCCGGCTGTGAGATTAGGATAGTCTTAATTTTCATGGTTAATAGTAATTAAATCTACTCCTTTAGAATATTTGTATAAAACCATATCCAAGGGGCTAATTTGAACGCACAAAGATACAAAATAAAATAAATAATATTCCTTATGTTACCCCTTCTAATCAGATATGAATAATTGTTTAACTGTGCTATCATATAGATAAATACACATAGAGAAGAAGAGACTTTAAGAAATAATGAATTTTCAACAAAGTAATAGCTGTTTACTAGATTAATTATAAAT
>CACIHJ010000004.1 GCA_902586435.1 uncultured Bacteroidota bacterium
TTATATCTTATTTACCACTAAATCATATTTTTGAAAGAGTGGTAATTGAATGGTGCTCCTTTAGATATGGAGGAACAATATCATTTGTAGAATCACTTGATACTTTTGCAAAAAATTTAAAAGCGGTTCAGCCTCATGTTTTTGCAGCTGCTCCTCGTGTATGGACAAAATTGCAGTTAGGGCTTCTAACTAAATTTCCACAAAAAAAATTAGATACACTACTTAAGATTCCTTTGTTGTCAAGTATATTAAAAAAGCTTATTAAGAAAGGTCTTGGGTTTAGTAAAGCTAGAATAGTTGTGTCTGGTTCTGCTCCTATGCCAGTTGAGCTAATTGAGTGGTTTAGAAAAGTTGGTGTCTATATAACAAATGGCTATGGAATGACTGAAAATTGTGCAATTTGTAGCTCTGTTGATGGTAGAGATTTTGAAAAATTACATACAGTTGGTCAGCCTCAAAAAGGTGTAGAACTTAAAATTGATGAGGAAACTGGTGAAATATTAATGAAGGGACCTTTTATTATGAAAGGGTATTATAAAAATGAGGAACTAACTAATACAACCCTAAGAGGAGGATGGCTTCATACTGGAGATAAAGGATTCCTTGATGAGGATAATTATTTACATATAACCGGAAGGGTTGCCGATAGCTTTAAAACATCAAAAGGGGAATATATTGAACCTCTTACGCTTGAACAGTATTTCGTAAATATTAATGAAATAGAAGAAGTATGTGTTGTAGGGCTTGGGATTGCTCAGCCATTATGTTTAATACAATTATCCGAAATTGGTAAAAATACTTCAAGAGAGGTCATATCAAAAATGTTAACAGATAGGCTTTCTGAAGTAAATAATGATCTTGTAAACTATAAAAAGATATCCACCTTAATTATTGTCAAGGATGAGTGGACTCAACAAAATGGAATTGTAGGGCCAACCCAAAAACTAAAGAGGGGAGCTATTGAGGACAAATATTCAAAAGATTATCTAAACTGGCATAACTTCAATGAAGAGGTTATTTTTGAATAACTTTTTTTGTTAAAAACACCTACAAATTTTGATTTTTGGGTCATGCAAAAAATTATGTTAACTTTATAGCTAAATCAGAAAGAAAATGTACTTAAATGAGATAGTATGTTATTTGTTTATCTCCTTTATTTACAGTATGTCCCAAAGGACATTTAAAACTAATTAAACAAAATAAATAAGCTTATAAACCTAATAATTATGAATATAAAATTTTTAAATAAGCATTTACTAGCCTTTATGGCAGTTATGCTGTTAGGAAACGTTTATTCTCAAAGCCAGGTATCAGGATCTGTATCAGATAGTGATAACATGGCTGGAATTCCTGGGGTAAACGTAATAATTGAGGGGACAAGTGTTGGTACAGTTACAGATTTCGACGGAAATTTTGAGCTAAATACTAATCAAGCACCTCCTTTTAATCTTGTTATTAGCTATGTTGGATACACTGCTCAAACAGTATCTGTAACATCTAGTGGTCAAGATATTAGTGTATCACTTTCTGCAGGTCAAAACCTTGAAGAGGTTGTAATTTCAGCTGGAAGAAAAGAACAAAAAGTTTTAGAAGCACCTGCTTCTATTAGTGTTATTTCAGCCAGAACAATTGAAAACTCTCCTGCTGTTACTGATCCTGTAAAACTGTTAGCTAATACTCCTGGAGTTCAGATTCAACAACAAACTGCCAATACATTAAATGTAGAAATGCGAGCAGGATCTGGTGTTTTTGGAACTTCAACATTCCTTATTAAGGATAATAGATATATGGTTACACCTTCAGCTGGACTTTTTCTTAGCTACCAACAGGGATTATCAAATCTTGATCTAGCTACTGTTGAGGTTGTTAGAGGGCCTGCCGGTGTTCTTTATGGGCCTGGAGTAACCTCTGGGGTTGTTCATTTTAGAACAAAAAGCCCAATTGATTATGAAGGAAACTCAATGTCTGTATGGGCTGGAGAAATGGCAACTTTAGGAACTGAACTTAGAATTGCTAGAGCTAATGATGATAAAACATTTGGATGGAAAATTAATGCTAAGGTATCCACCGGTGATGACTTTACTTATGGTAGCGCTGCTGCAGAGGCTCAAACTGGAATGCCATTTGCAACAGAAGTTCGTCAACCTGCAATTATGAACAAAATGGTTGATCCTGTAGGATCTCTTTCTAGCAGAGTATTATTAAACACATCAGATTTAGATAAAGATGGTGATGGAGGAATGTTAATTAATGACTATTCAAACATTTCTTTTGATGCTCACATGGAATGGAGACCTGATGACAATACAACTTATAAAGCAGCAGGTGGTATGAATGCTGGACGTGGTGCATTCTTTAACTCTCAAGGTGTTGGGTACCAACAAGGTACTCAGTATTGGGCTCAAGCTCAAGCTAACGTTGGGAATTGGTATGCTCAAGTATTTTATGACTATAATGATGGAGGTAAAGATGACAATCCTACGTTTTTATATGCTACTGGTTTAAGACAAGTTGCAGAGAGATCATCTTTACAGGCTCAATTACAATATAGTTTTGATATGCCATGGCTGTTTGACTCAGAATGGACAGTTGGATGGGATTATAACGATACGATGTCAGATTCAGCATACACTCTTTATGGAAGAAATGATGATAATGATGATTATGTCGTGAATGGTTTCTACGGACAAGGTACTTTACATATGTCTGAAAAAATGGACCTAGTTGTCGCAGGAAGATATGATTCAGTTAGTTTTATTAGTACTGGGGAATTTGCTCCAAGTGCTACATTAGTTTACAAGGCTTCTCCTAAAAGTACTTGGAGATTAGGGTATAAGAAAACTCTAACTACTAACACTGCGCTTAACCAATATATAGACTTTCCGGTAGCAGCACTTGCTCCTGGTGTTCTAGATGTTTGGTTAGTAGGACAAGAACAAAGTCATAGATTTGGAGATCCTTCGACTCAAATGATTGAATTAGCAGGACTAGGAGTTAGTATTCCTTCCTCTTCAGCTGGTGGTGGATTGCCTCTTGCAATTCCATATGGAGCTGTTGCTGCAGCATCATTACAAGGATTATATGCTCAAGCGCCTTCGCTTCAGCCACTACTTACTCCTTTCTTTGCAAATTATCAAGGTCCTTCAGGAGGTTCAGGAACTCTATCTCCTTATAACTTATTTAATGGATTACCAATGCCATCTAGTGATGATACACGTGGCGCACAATTTGGTAGTGTTTCGAATTTTGAAGTTGGATGGACAGGTGTAATTGGAGACAAATTAAAATTAAGTGCTGATATCTATACATATGAAAACAAAGGGTTTACATATTTCCAAGCAATTGGACAGACATTTGCATTAGTAGGATCTGATATTCCAAATGATCTTGCTGCTGCTGTTATGAATGATATTACACCATATGTAACTAACGTATTAACAGGTGTTACTACAGCTCAATATGCTGCACTAGGCCTTCCGGCTACCGGTGTTCCAGCATTAGGTATACCTTCTCTAGCTCAGGCTATAGCAGGAGGTGTAGCACAAACTGTTGGTGGTGTTGGTGGAGCATTTAATGCTGGTGGTCAAGGATTCGTTGCGCTTGCAGGACCTCTGTTTGCTGCAATTGGTGCGGTTGAATCATCTGCAGTTCCTCAAGGAGATGGTGTTACTCACATTCCTGCTGGATATAGAACTTATGGTGATGCAACTAGAACTCACTGGGGAGCAGATATGTCATTGGATTACTTCGTTAATAGTGATGTAAGACTTTGGGCAAATGCTTCTTGGTTAAGTCAAAATGAGTGGACTCCGGGAGAAGATAATGATGATGACTTACCATATTATTCAAGTCTTAATGCTCCTAAATTTAAATGGAGATTAGGAATGGATTATACTCCACCAAGTGGGTTTAATATGGCACTTTCATTCCAGCATGATGATAAATTCTACACAGAACAAGGATTCTTCACAGGAATGGTTGAAACAAAAAACCTTATTGACTTGAACTTAGGATACAAATTTAGTCCTGGTATGAGATTCGATATCTCAGCACAGAACCTTACTGATGATCCTTATACAGCATTCCCTAATATGCCAGAAATTAGAAGAAGGGTATTAGGAAAGCTTACTTTCAACTTCTAATGTTGAGATTCTAATAATAAAAAGAGCAACTTTTTGGTTGCTCTTTTTTTTTGTAAACATAATGTAAGTATATTTGATTTTCCAAATTCTTTAAACAACTTTAGAATGAAAAATGTAGGAATTGATGCTATTGATTATTATATCCCAAATCTCTTTGTAGATATGCAAGATCTGTCTTTAGCAAGAGATATTCCCTACGAGAAATTATCACAAGGTTTAGGATTGAAGAAAATGTCAATTCCCGATACCAATGAGGATACCGCTTCATTAGCAGCTAACGCTCTTTTTAAGTTAATTACAAAAAACAAAATAAATCCAAGTGATATTGGAAGAATATATTTAGGAACTGAAACAGGCTTAGATTCATCAAAACCGATTTCTTCATATGTAATTGAAATTGTTGAGGACTTATTAAGTGATAAATTTGGAAACAGGAGTTTTAAAAATTGTGATATTGTTGATCTTACATTTGCCTGTATTGGTGGTGTTGATGCTCTTGAAAACTGTATAGATTGGGTTAAAGGAGGTAGTAAAAGAAAAGCTATTGTTATTGCAACTGATATAGCAAAATATCACCTTGGTTCTACTGGAGAATATACACAAGGAGCAGGAGCGTTATCATTATTAATCACTGAAAATCCAAAAATGATTTCTATTTCAAACATATGGGGAGTTGCTTCAAAAGGAATTGGTGACTTCTTTAAACCAAGAAGAATATTCAATAAAAAAGATATATTTAAAGAAGCTGCATCTCTTATGGGAACTAACCCTTCAGATGAGGAAGTTCTGGAAATACTTGCAAACAATGGGTCAAAATTTTGGAATTCATCAAATAAAAAAATAGAAGTTTATAAGGAAGAGCCCGTCTATGAAGGACAATTTTCAAATGAGTCATACCAGGAAAGAATATATGAGGCGTTAGACCATTTCAAAAATCAAAAAAATATAAACTTTCTAACTGAATGGGCTTTCTTAATTTTTCATCTACCCTATGCTTATCATGGAAGAAAAATGATTTTAGAGAAGTGGATTCAATGGCTTGAAGAAAATGGAGAAATTGATAATTTATATAATGAAGTTGGACAAGAAGATAATAATAGAAAAGAATGGTTAAAACTCGTCAGCAAATCAAAGATGTTTAATGAATTTATACAAAATAAAATAATGCCTGGTGAGTTAGCTTCAGCAGAAATTGGGAATATGTACACAGGGTCAATTTTTATGGCCTTAATCAGTTTACTTTCATCAGCATTGGAGAAAGGGGAAGATATAAAAAATGCTAAGATTGGATTTCTGAGCTATGGTAGTGGTTCAAAAGCTAAAATTTTTGAAGGCACACTCGAAAGTCAATGGGAGGAAACAATAAAAGAACTAGACCTGTTTAGCAAGCTTAATAATAGGATAAAAATTGATATCGATTCCTATGAGAGACTACATAATAATGAAAGTGTCTCGCCGTTAGACTCTTCATCAAGTTCAATTAAATTGGATAAAATAGAATCCTCAGAATTAATAGCAGGTTTAAGAAAATATAAATAATAGTATGAATATACTGGTTTGCATAAGTAATGTCCCAGATACAACTTCAAAAATAAATTTTGTAGAAAATGGCACTAAGTTTGATAAAAATGGTGTTCAGTTTGTAATAAATCCTAATGATGAATTTGGATTAACTAAGGCAGTATGGATGAAGGAATCTCATAATGCAGCTGTAACTGTTCTTACAGTTGGAGACCAAAGTGTAGAGCCTACATTAAGAAAATGTTTAGCCATTGGTGCTGATAAAGCAATTAGAATTGACTGTAGTTCAAAAGATGGATTTTCTGTTGCAAAAGAAATTTCCCATTTCAGTCAAAAAGAAAACTTTGATTTGATAATTTGCGGAAGAGAATCTATCGATTATAATGGCGGAATGGTAGGAGGAGTAATTGCTGGAATATTAGATTATAATTTTATTACAAATTGTGTAGATCTTGATATTAAAGGAACTAACGCCCTAGTATCAAGAGAGATTGATGGAGGAATTGAAACACTTGAATGTAATTTACCATTAGTTCTTGGTGCACAAAAAGGGTTAGTAGAAGAAAGCGACCTAATAATTCCAAATATGAGAGGAATAATGATGGCTAGACAGAAGCCATTAGAAACTATTGAAGCTCAAAATTTTAATGCTGAAAGTATAAATCAGGGTTATCATAAGCCTGATGCTAAAAAAGAGGTTAAGCTTGTTAAAGCTGATGAAGTTGATAAGCTAATTGATCTTCTAGAAAATGAAGCAAAAGTAATTTAGATTATAGTAAAATGTCAATATTAATATACACTGAATCTGAAAATAACGAATTTAAAAAGTCTGCTCTTGAGGCGCTTTCATACGGAAAGGCATTAGGAGAGAAGATGGGCGAAAATGTTACATGTCTTTCTATTAACTCTAATAATTTTAATTCATTAAAGCAACATGGTGCTGATAGAATAATCGATATTCAAAATCAATCTCTTGAGAAATTCATAGTTAAAAATTATGCTGAAGTAATTCATCAAATTGTAATAAGCGAGAGTATTAAAACAATTATATTAAGCTCATCTGCTAACTCAAAATATTTAGGCGCATATTTATCAGGAAAACTTGAGTCAGCTTATATGTCTAATGTAATTGAGTTGCCTAGCGAAATAAATCCTTTTTTAGTTAAAAGAACTTGTTATACTAATAAGGCTTTTTCAACTACAGAAATAAAAAGTGAAATAAAAATAATTAGCGTTTCTTCAAACTCTTTTGGAATTATTGAGAATGTAACAGACCCTGATATTAAAAAGATTGATGTAGAGATCAAAAGTAGTGATTTAAAAATCAAAAAAATTGACAAACAAACTGGTGCTGTAACTATAGCAGATGCAGATATTGTTGTATCAGGAGGTAGAGGGCTAAAAGGTCCTGAAAACTGGCATCTTATTGAAAAACTTGCCAATTTGCTTGGAGCTGCAACTGCTTGTTCTAAGCCAGTATCAGATCTGGGGTGGAGGCCTCATAGTGAACATGTAGGTCAAACAGGAAAACCTGTTGCATCAAACCTTTATATCGCAATTGGAATTTCAGGAGCAATTCAGCATCTAGCTGGGATTAACTCTTCCAAAGTAAAAGTTGTAATAAACAATGACCCTGAAGCTCCATTCTTTAAAGCCGCAGATTATGGAATTGTTGGAGATGCATTTGAAGTTGTCCCTGAACTAATTCAAAAACTAGAAGCTAGGAATAATAATAACTAATTTCTATACAGAAATAGAATATCATAACTTTTATTGATACTTGCGTTGATTTATTAATTATAAATTTAATATCTCTGTTATATAACCAATGTTAATAGATTTTATTTATAGAATAAATAATTATAATAGAATATTCTAATACTTAGTGTATAAAACCTCTAGTAATAGTCTCTTAGAGATATTTACTGAGTCTCTAGGGTGTGATCCATGAAGGACAACAGAATAAGGAGAAGTAATCACTGAAGTAGGTATAAGCATCTCAGTGTTTTTAGGATTACTGAATGCGCGCCTTAATGTAATGTCTTCTATATCTGAATTAACGACAAGCCCTAAATCACCGTTCAGTGAATCTTTATTTATAATATTATTTACATGGTTGGTTATATTAAACTTGTACCTCTGAGGTATATTATCCGAATCATATTCTAATAAGCCTCCAAAAATATATTTGTTTGTATTGACATTCCCAACTCTATAATCAATTGTAAAATCTTTATTATAATCCTCTATGGTTTGTCCATTACCATAAGAGTAAAGGTAAATTCTATTAGGCAAAAGATCATGAGAGTAATCATGAGCAGACTGATCAATATTAAAAATAAGATTAGCTTCATTAATAATTATATCTTGTGAAGCAAGATCAGAGATGACATAATCAAGGTCGAATTCATTTTCAGCAAACAATTTTATCTTAGAGGCTAACTTAGAGCCTTGAAGAAAAATCTTATTTGAAGGCAGACCTTCTGAAGAGCTAGCGATAACCCTTTGAACCTCTTGATTAGAATCTTGGTAACTAAAATTATTTACAGATACCCCCCCGAGAGGTATCGAACTACTCTTTTTTCTCCTTTCAATTACATCATCATCAAGAGTGGCTGTCCCCTGGCTATTATAATAATTATAGTTATACTCAAGGATAATTTGAGCATTTGATATGTCAAGCAACATATATAAGTCATCTGAAAAATTATCTGCATTTACAATTATCCCCCTAAGATGGTGATTAAAATTATCTGCATTTTTAAGCTGATCTAATCCTTCAAAATTCATAACCCTTCTCTGAAAAAACTCAACATTAAGAGGAACTCTTATTCGGGGAGAGGCATAATACTCTATTTCATCTGTTTCAATTACGGTAGTCTCAGGGTCATCTTGATAATAAAGCACAGGGACCTCTTCAAGATTTAGACTAATATTTTCATCATGCAAAACATGGCCTGAAAAACCATCAGCATAAAAGTCTTGATCTGAAAAATACATAGCATATGTCTCAAAATTATTCTGAACATCAAAGCTATTTAAATAGTATGTTAACTCATAAACCTTAAGATCAAAACTAGCCTTTCTGTTTCCATATATAGAGTCTATTTCATATACCTGCTTCCTGTTATCGTAGCCTGCGTTATCATCATCTTCAGGATCCAGAATACCATCTCCATCTGAATCATTGCTAAGCGGATTTAGCTCTGCCCTCAATTCATCAATATCTGAAATCCCGTCTCCATCTGAATCACTGCTACTGTCATTAGGATCAACATCATATAAATCTATTACTCCATCAGTATCAGCATCATTTGTATTATTAAAGAATGGTATGTCTAAATAAACTGCTGATAAAACTTCTTCTTCATTTATTACTCGTATATCTATATCACTTCCTTTGATTTCTTGTTCTTGAGAGAAGTCTCCAAAAATATTTATGAAAGAAACATCCAATTGGGAAACAAAACTTGACTCTATCCTTCCATAAAAGTTATCATTATATTTTCCAAGATGAGCATTAGGCAAATTATTGGTCTGTACCTTTGACATAGATTCTTGATATGAATAAACAGGAAAGACAACACTATTTAAATCTTCAAATTCAGGGTTATATAGTTCAGCACCAACAGTAAAGTACTCCTTATTACATGATGCTATTAAAATAGAAAAAAAGGTAAAATATAAAATTGTATGATAATTTCGAAAACTCATTATTTAATCTAAATATTTTGCAAGAAAATCTATAAATAAGTTTTCGTCTAATGATTTCTTGAATGTTAATAATGGCTTCGAAGAGTTTTGAATGATTTTCTCTGTCTTTTTATCAATTTTTTCAGATGATAAGACTATTCCATCAGAAAAATCTACCATAAGATTAATCAATGAGTCGTATGTGGGGGATGAAAGTTTTTCAAGCCCCTTATCTATATGATCGAACTGCACTTTTTTAACCATAGATTTAGACAGGCTTCCGTCAAAAGATTTTGTATAAACTGAAGATATTATTTTTGTATTTATAAACATTGGATCTTCAGAGTATAATTCTCTTAGATATAAAGGAAATAATGAATTAAATACACCATGTAAATATATTATATCAGGAGACCAATTAAGTTTTTTAACTGTTTCTATGACCCCTTTTACAAAAAAAATCATCCTTAAGTCGTTGTCCTTATAGAGTTTGTTTTTTTTATCATGAAAAAGTTCTTTCTTTTTAAAGTAGTCTTCGTTGTCTATAAAATATACTTGCATCCTCTCTTTTGGAATAGAGGCTACTTTGATAATCAAGGGCATATATAAATCATTAATAACCATATTCATTCCTGATAGCCTAATAACCTCATGTAGTTGATGTCTTCTTTCGTTTATCAGCCCATATTTAGGCATAAATATTCTTGTTAGTCCGCCATTGTCATTTATTCTTTTTGAAGACTGAAAAGAATTAATTGCCTGTTCGCTTTGAGGCATATAAGGCACAACTTCAGAAGAAACAACAAGCACCCTTTTATCTTTTAATGATTTCAAAATATTTTCTTTGATAATAGTCCTGCAAAATTACAAAAATTATGAGTAAGTATTTAAAAACATTATCTTTAAACTCAAGGCAAAAATTTTCGATTGAACACATTCAGCTCCTATAGAAATCTTAATAATGCGCTTAGAAATAGAAAAGGTAGTCTTGGTCTTGTCCCAACAATGGGCTCATTACATACTGGGCATCTTTCATTAGTTGAAAAGGCCATAAAAGAAAATTCAAATGTAATTGTTTCAATTTTTGTTAATCCAACTCAATTTGATAACAAGTCTGACCTTAAAAATTATCCCCAGAGCCTAAAAAATGATTTAAAGCAACTACAAAAATTCAATAATGTATTTGTATATGTCCCTGATATTCAGGATTTGTATCCAAAGAATACTATTTCAAAAAAGTATAATTTTGGGAGATTAGGCAAAATAATGGAAGGGGAGTCTAGAGTAAATCACTTTAATGGAGTTGCCACTATAGTAGAAAAGCTTTTTAAAATATTTAAACCTAATTTTGCTTACTTTGGCGAAAAAGATTTTCAGCAATTACTTATAATTAAATCACTTCTTAAGCAAAAGAGCCTAAAAGTAAAAATAATTTCATGTCCAACTGTAAGAGAAAACGATGGACTTGCTATGAGCTCAAGAAATAAATTACTAAACAAAAAAGAGAGAAAAACTGCAACAGTGCTTTATCGTACTCTGCTAGAAGCCAAAAGATTAATGAATTCTTCTAAGCCTCCAGAAATAGAAAAAACTATTTCCACAAAATTTAGTAATATTAAGGATATAGACCTCCTATATTTTAAAATATTAACCGATGGCTCATTCTCAGATCTAAAAAATTTGAAGAGTAAAGAAAATGTCAGAGCGTTTATAGCTTGTAATATTGGCAATGTTAGACTAATAGATAATATGATATTAGAATAAAATTAATATGAAAAATTATATTAAAATTATTGCACCAATTCTTTTAGGATTCTTCTTTATATACTTAACATTTGAGATTACTACTCCGGAAGAAAGAGCTTTGATATGGTCATATATAAAGTCTGCTAAAATTGAATTTATAATTGCTGCTATGGCGTTTGGAGCATTTGCTGATATTATCAGAGGATTTAGATGGAGATTTCTTGCAAAAGCTTCTGGACATTCATCCAATCTCTTGATAAGTATAGCCAGCGTTTTTATGTGTTATAGCTCAAATTTAATAATTACAAGATCTGGGGAAATATTAAGAGCAACTGTTTTAAGCAGTTATAACAATATTCCTCTAGGAAAAACGTTTGGAACAATTGCAGCAGAACGAGTTATTGATATGATGATCTCATTTATTATTTTGGTATTAATATGGCTGCTTCAGTATGAGGTGATTGTTGAATCTTTTTTTGATGATAATTTTTTATTTTTTATAGAGGATAATATTTTATATATCGTTGGATTGGCAATAACGTTAGTGCTATTATTATCAGTAATTTTTATAAAAATCAAATCAGTTAAAAAGTTTTTCCTTTCTATTATAGAAGGGCTTTTATCTATAGTGAAATTAAAGAAAGATTTACCTTTATTTATACTTGCCACAATAACAATTTGGGCAGGATATTTCACTGCGTTTTATATGATCAAGTTTTCTATTTCAGAATTTTCAATTATTCCAACAGAGTTGATTTTTCCAGCATTTGTAGTTAGTGTTTTTAGTATTTCATTTTCAAATCATGGTCTAGGAGTATATCCTTTAGCAATTTCACTTTTTTTATTAGAATTTAACATAAACACTGAAATAGGACTAGCATATGGATGGTTAGCATGGTCTTGTCAAGCTATTATTACTCTAATTTTTGGAGGTCTATCTTTTTTTGTACTACCTTTGTTTAACTCAAGTGATCGAAATGGATAAAATAATAAAACAATTTTTATCACAAGTAAGCGCAAAAAAACCAAAATGAGCCTGAATTCATGCAGGCTGTAACTGAAGTTGCTGAAACGGTCATACCTTACATTGTTACAAAAGATATATACTACGGTCAAAATATTCTTTTAAGAATGGTAGAGCCTGAAAGAGTAGTTTCTTTTAGGGTGGCATGGATAGATGATAATGAGGAGATCCGAGTTAATAGAGGCTACAGAATTGAAATGAATTCAGCGATTGGTCCATATAAAGGGGGGTTAAGATTCCACCCTTCTGTTAATTTAAGTGTATTAAAATTTTTAGCCTTTGAGCAAGTATTCAAAAATGCTTTGACAACACTTCCTATGGGAGGTGGAAAAGGAGGTTCAGATTTTGATCCTAAGGGTAAATCAGATACTGAAGTAATGAGATTTTGTCAAAGCTTCATGACAGAGCTTTTCCGTCATATCGGACCAAACAAAGATATTCCTGCAGGGGATATTGGTGTTGGAGGAAGAGAAATAGGATATATGTTTGGACAATATAAAAGATTAAAAAATGAGTTTTCCGGAGTATTTACAGGAAAAGGTATCTCATGGGGTGGATCTTTAATTAGACCAGAGGCAACTGGTTATGGGGTAGCATATTTTATCGAAGAAATGCTTAAGCATAAGAAGAAAAATGTAAAAGGAAAGAAAGTTATTATTTCTGGTTCAGGAAATGTTGCTCAATTTGCTACAGAAAAATTTATTGAAATGGGGGCAAAAGTCCTAACAATGTCTGATTCTTCAGGCTTTATTCATGATCCAGCTGGAATAAATAAAGATAAACTAAAATATGTGATGCAGCTTAAAAATGAACAAAGAGGCAGAATATCTGAATACGAAAAAAAATATCCTAAAGCTAAATTCTTTTCTAAAGATAAACCATGGAAGGTGGGTTGTGATATTGCAATCCCTTGTGCTACTGAAAACGAATTAAATCAATCTGATGCAAAAACTTTAATCAAAAATGGAGTGATGGCAGTTGCCGAAGGAGCTAATATGCCGTGTACTCCAGAGGCTATAAAGGCTTTTCAAAATAGTAAAGTTTTATATGCTCCAGGAAAAGCTTCTAACGCTGGAGGAGTAGCTGTTTCTGGTCTCGAAATGGCTCAAAATTCTTTAAAAAACACTTGGTCTAGAAAAATTGTAGACGGAAAATTACAAGAAATCATGACAGATATCCATAGTTCGTGCCTAGAATATGGAAAAGAAAAAAATAGTATAGATTATCTCAAAGGAGCAAATATTGCTGGGTTTGTCAAAGTTGCTGATGCTATGCTTGCCCAGGGTGTTGTGTAACTTTATATGTCTAATCAATCTAAAGCCATTGTTCTTCATTCAATAAAATATGGAGAGACCAGCTTAATTGTTAATTGTTTTCTTTATGATATTGGGGTAAAATCATTTATGGTTAAGGGTGTTTTAAACTCAAAAAATAAAAAATTTAGAAAATCTTATTTTTTACCACTATCCATCATAGACATAAACTACTCAATTAAGAAAAATAAAGATATTGGATATATATCAGATGCAAAGCCTTCAAAAATTTTTATCACTCTTCATGTAGATTTATTTAAAAGCTCTGTTATTATTTTTCTTGGTGAATTATTAAACTCTGTTTTAAAGGAGAGTCCAGGGTCAAATAAAAAATTGTTTGATTATCTCGAGAATGCCATTATATGGTTTGACGAATCAACCAAAGAAGTTAATTTTCATTTAAAAATATTGGTTGATTTAACAAAGTTTATAGGGTTCTACCCAAATATTAAAGAAGAATCACATAAATTTTTTGACCTAAACTTAGGAGTATCCCTAGGGAGTAAACCTATTGGAAATTATATCAAAGATCCTGAATTAAAAAAATTAAAACAATTATTAGGCACGACTTTTGAGGATTTACATACTATGAAGATTGATAATTTATTAAGAGAAAAAATGTTAGGGTTAATGATTGATTATTATTCTTTACATTTACAAATGTTCAAAAGTCCTAAATCAATAAATATTTTTAATGAAGTATTTAAATAAAATAACTACCCTGGGACTATGTTTTGTTTTAGCTCTAGGAAATGCTTTCTCACAAGAAATTACTGTTAGAGATTCTAAAACTTCATCACCTTTATCAAATGTATATATATATAATGAGTCTAAAACAAAATCTATTATCACAAATGATCAAGGGCAGGCTTCACTTTCAAACTTTTCATCAGATGAAAAAGTTTATTTTCAACTTCTTGGTTATACTTTATTAGAATTACAGCTCTCTGAATTTTTAAACAATTCCTTTGATCTTTATTTAGACTCAAAGAGTCAAAATTTAGATGAAGTAATACTATCTGTTGCTAGATCTGAGTCAAATGCTAATGAAATTGCCGAAAAAGTATCTGTCATTAAAGCTGAGGATTTATACTTGACAGCCCCTTCATCAGGAGCAGAAATGCTTGAGCTAAGCCCAGGAATTAGAATTCAAAAATCACAAGGAGGTGGGGGGAGCCCAGTTATCAGAGGCTTTGAAGCAAATAGGGTTCTAATAGTTGTGGATGGTGTTAGGATGAATAATGCAATATATAGATCGGGGCATCTTCAAAACTCTATAACCATTGATCCAAACAATATTGATAGAGTTGAAATAATTTATGGTTCTTCTTCAGTTGGTTATGGATCCGATGCACTTGGAGGTGTAGTCCATTATTATACAAAGAATCCTACAATTAAGGATTCTATCAAAATTAAAAGCTCTTTCTCTTCTAATTTTAATACAGCAAACTCTAATATTTCAAATAGCTTTTCAACTAATTATAGTGAAGAAACATGGGGTATGTTTAGTACAATATCAATATCAAAGTTTGGTAACATAAAGATGGGTGAAAGAAGAGGGCATGGCTATCAAAGCTGGGGGCTTAATAATTATTATTCTGAAAATTCAAGGTATAGCTTCAGAGATCAACCGAGCTATAATGAAGAGCCTAATATTCAACAAAACACTGACTATAGTCAAGTAGATTTTTTTCAGAAATTTCTTTTCAAACTTCCTTATCAAAATTTATTAAACCTGAATATTCAATATTCTGAATCTTCAGATATTGATAGATATGATAAATTAAGTGAGGAGAAAAATGGTGAATTAAAATTTAGTGAATGGTACTATGGCCCTCAAAAAAGGTTATTAGTTTCTCCTAGCCTTAAATTCTTTTCTCAAAATCCTTTATTAAAAAGAGGTAGGATTACACTGGCTTACCAGATGGTTCAAGAGTCTAGAATTAATAGAAAGTTTAATAGTCTAATAAGATCATCACAGCTAGAAAAGGTTAACCTTTTTAGCCTTAATGGAGATTTTGATACGTCATTTGATAACGGTCATGCCATCTCCTATGGAATTGAAGGAACTGTTAATAGTGTTAGATCAAATGCGTATAGTCAAAATATTGTAATTAATGGTAATGAAATTTCAAACTTAGGGCCCAAAACAAATATTCCAACACGTTATCCTAGTGATGGCAGTTCCTATAAAAGTTTTGCAATGTATGTTAATTGGACATGGAATATGAATGATTTTTTCACTTTTAATGCAGGAACTAGATTAACCTATACTGGATTACGTGCCAGCTGGAAAGAGTCTGCGTCAATAAATGCTCAACTTTCAAATGTTAAACTTAATTCAAGTGCATTAACGACAACCTTATCTATGACTTTAAGACCATCTAAAAAGTTTCAGGTAATGACGGTGTTGTCAAGTGGTTTTAGAAATCCAAATATAGATGATATCGGAAAAATAAGAGAGAACAATGGAATCCTTGTTGTCCCAAACACTTTTTTAAAACCTGAATATGCATATAATCTTGATTTGGGTATAAACTATAGGTCACTTAATGAATTAACATATTTGTCCTTAAGAACATTTGCTACTGTTATTTCTCGTCACATTGTTAGGGATGACTTTATTATATTTTCCGATAATACTACTCCTGATGAATCCACAATTTTATACAATGGAGAAGAGGTAACTACTATTGCAAATAAAAATTTAGGAAATAGATTTATCCATGGATACTCAATTGATGGTTTTTCATATTTTTCAAGATCTTTAAAATTGAATGGAAGTTTAAGCTATGTTAAAGGAGACGAAAACGAAACATATGGGCCTATGCCATCTATCTCTCCTATTTTTGGGACTATTTCTGGAGAGTACACTAAAGATAAAATTAAGATAAGCGCTCTTTATAAATTCAGTGGAGATAAGAGTCCTAAAGATTATAGCTTAGGCGGGGAGGATGGTCTTGAAGAGACACCGGTAATCACTGAAAACAGTAATGGTATTATATATGCTGGAACACCAAAATGGTCAGATTTTTCTATTTATACAAATTATGATATTTCTGAAGATGTTAAGATCCGCATTGCACTAACTAATATTTTTGATAATCATTATAGAACTTTTGCTTCTGGAATATCTGCACCTGGACGATCGTTTCAAATAGGATTATATTTAAAATTATAATCCTATGGATTTGTATTCTTTTAATAAACTAAAATCATTATTTTCGCCTATCATAGCTCACACTGATGCCATTTAAAGAAGTTAAAGATTTATCATTAAATAACATCTCTCTAGAGACAGTAAAACTCTGGAAGAAAAATGATGTGTTTAATAAAAGTTTTAATAAAAAAGATGCTGACCCATTTATTTTTTATGAAGGACCTCCATCTGCAAATGGACAGCCAGGGATTCATCATGTTATGGCAAGAACGATTAAAGACATTTTCTGTAGATACAAGACGCTTAAAGGTTATAATGTAGTTAGAAAAGCAGGTTGGGACACTCATGGGCTTCCAATAGAATTAGGTGTAGAAAAAGAGCTTGGTATTACAAAAGATGATATTGGGAGCAAGATAAGTATTAAAGATTATAATACGGAATGTAAAAAAGCTGTTATGAAATATACATCTGATTGGGAATCCTTAACTGAATTGATGGGGTTTTGGATTGATATGTCAGACCCATATGTAACATATACACCTAAGTATATGGAGTCAATATGGTGGCTGCTAAAAGAATTCCATAAAAAAAATCTTTTATATAAGGGCTATACTATTCAACCATATTCTCCAGCTGCAGGAACAGGGCTTAGTTCTCATGAGCTTAATCAACCAGGTGCTTATAAAAATATAACTGATACTTCAATTGTTGCTCAATTTAAATGTGTTGATGAAGGTTTATCTGATAATCTAAAGCCTCTTTTCCCATTTTACTTTTTAGCTTGGACTACTACACCATGGACACTTCCTTCAAATACAGCCTTGGCAGTTGGTATGAAAATTTCCTATTCATTTATAAAAACTTATAATCAATATACCTATCAACCGATTACTGTTGTGCTAGCAAATGATTTGATAAAAAATGTTTTTTCCAAGAAATATATAGAGGTTAAAACTTATGAAGAGCTAGAAAAGTTTGATAAAAATTCTACAAACATTCCGTATTTAATTTGTGAAGAGCTGAAAGGTAAAAATTTAATTGGTTTAAATTACGAACAGATCTGGGCAGAGTCTCCAGTTCCAGTTGATAGTCCAGAAAATGCCTTTAGAGTTATCGCTGGTGATTTTGTTACCACTGATGAAGGGACAGGAATAGTTCATACTGCACCTACATTTGGAATGGATGACTATGTAGTTGCTATAAACGCCAACCCACCTGTTCCAGCGCTATTATGTTTTGATGATAATGGTAATAAAGTTCCATTAGTTGATCTTAAAGGAAAATTTGTGAAAAAAATTGGGCAATTATCTGAAAAATTTGTGAAAAACGATTTTTATCCAGAGGGAAAATCTCCTAAAAAATCAGTTGATGTTGAGATTGCAATAAAACTTAAAGAGGAAAATCTAGCTTTTAAGGTTGAAAAGTATTCTCACTCATATCCACATTGCTGGAGAACGGATAAGCCTGTTTTATATTACCCCATGGATTCGTGGTTTATAAGAGTTAGTAGTCATAAAGAAAAGATGGTTAATTTCAATAAATCAATTAACTGGAATCCAAAGTCTACAGGTGACGGTAGGTTTGGAAATTGGCTAGCGCAAGCAAACGATTGGAATTTATCAAGATCTAGGTATTGGGGTGTGCCAATTCCAATTTGGATAAATCATGATGGTACTGAACAAAAAATAATTGGATCAGTAGAAGAGTTAATTAAAGAAATTCGATTATCTGTAAAACATGGGATCATGAAAGAAAATCCTTTTGAAAATTTTGAAATTGGAGATATGAGTAATGATAATTATGATAAGATTGACCTTCATAAAGATGTAATTGATAAAATAATTTTATGTTCTTCAAAAAATGAGCCTATGGAAAGAGAAAATGATATAATTGATGTATGGTTTGATTCTGGATCGATGCCATATGCTCAACTTCATTATCCTTTTGAAAATAAAGAATTAATAGACGATGGAAAAGCTTTTCCAGCGGACTTTATTGCGGAGGGCGTTGATCAAACGAGAGGTTGGTTTTATACTCTACACGTAATTTCAACCTTAATATTTGATTCGATAGCATATAAGAATGTAATTTCCAATGGACTAGTGCTTGATAAAGAGGGTCAAAAGATGTCTAAACGACTTGGCAATTCAATCGATCCTTTTATAACATTAAAAACTTATGGCGCTGATGCAACAAGATGGTACTTGATGTATAATTCTAATCCATGGGATAATTTAAAGTTTAATGAGGAAGGGCTATCAGAAGTTCATAGAAAATTTTTTGGTACTCTTCATAATGTCTATTCATTTTTCAGTCTTTATGCCAATATTGATGGATTTAATTACTCAGAAAAAAAGATTGACGTTAATGAGCGTTCAGAAATTGATAAGTGGATTATCTCTGAATTAAATTCTCTTATTGAATTAGTTGATCAAAAATATAGCGAATACGATCCTACACCTGTTGCTAGGGCAATCTATGATTTTGTACAAGAGAAATTAAGTAATTGGTATGTTAGGCTTTCTAGAAGAAGATTTTGGAAAGGAGAATATAATCATGATAAAATATCTGCATATCAAACATTATTCGAGTGTATTTTAGCTGTTGCAAAACTAAGCTGCCCTATTGCTCCATTTTATTCGGACTTCTTATATAAATGTTTAACTGAGAGCACTGGCTATGAAAAATTAGAATCTATTCACCTTTCATCATTTCCTGTAAAAAATGATTCAAATATTGATAAAGATCTTGAAGACAGGATAAATAAAATAAGAAATATTTGTTCTTTAGCTCTTTCAATTAGAAAGAAGGAAGGTATCAAAGTAAGACAACCATTGGCCAAAATATTTATTCCGATTAGAAATAAAAAAGAAATGAGTGAAATAGACAATGCAAGAGAGCAAATAGTCTCTGAAATTAATGTTAAAAATATTGAATATTTGGATAGTACTAATTCATTACTAGTAAAGGAGTTAAAGCCTAATTTTAAAACACTTGGACCTAGATTTGGTAATAAGTTAAATAAAATAGTTGCAGAAATAAGACAGCTAGATCCAGAAAAGTTTAATGAGGATAAGGGTATTGAGATAAATTTAGATAAAGAAAAGATTGTTTTATCAAAAGATGATATAGAAGTGCATTATAAAGACATAGAGGGGCTTTCTGTTGCTTCTGGAAATGGAGTAACTATTGCTATCGACCTTGAGCTTAATGAAACTCTTATGGAAGAAGGTATCGCTAGAGAATTAATTAGCCGAATTCAGAATCTTAGAAAGGCCTCTGGATTTGAAGTAACAGATAAAATAGAGGTAAAAATTAAGAAAGATCCTAAGCTAATATCCCCAATTAAAAATAATTTAAACTACATTTTAAGTGAAATTCTTGCAACAAAATTATATTTTAGCGATGATTTTGAAAAAAATGACGAAACCATCGAATTTGATGAGATAAAAACAGCTATTAATTTAAAAAAAGTTTAATATGGCAGGGAGAACAAAAACCAGATATACAGACAAAGAGTTAGAAAGATTTAAAAAGCTTATAATGCAAAAAATTGATCAAGCTAAACAAGATCTTGATCTTTTAAAAAGCGCCTATATGAATGATAGTGATAATGGAACTGACGATACTTCTCCAACATTTAAAGCATTTGAAGAAGGATCAGAAACAATGTCTAAAGAGGCCAACACTCAGCTTGCACTTAGGCAAGAAAAATTTATTAGAGATTTGAAAAATGCGCTGATTAGAATTGAAAATAAGACATATGGAGTGTGTAGGGTAACTGGCAAATTGATTACAAAAAAAAGATTAATGGTTGTCCCACATGCCACTCTTAGCATAGAGGCAAAGAATATGCAGAATTAATAAATTATACCTGTTGAAAATTGATTATAAAGAAATTAGATATAAAAAAAGGATTTATTTTTGTTCTAATACTACTATTTTTTGATCAACTCCTTAAGTTCTATATTAAACTTAATTTCCCTCTTACTTTGTATGGTCAGCCAGCAATAATTGACCTTGGGTTTTTTAAACTACTATTTATTGAAAATGAAGGAATGGCAATGGGAGCAAGACTAAATAATATATTCCCTTTTCTCAGTGACTATTCAGCAAAGTTAAGCTTAACAATGTTTAGATTAATTGCTGTTGTAGGTATTGGCTACTGGTTAATAAGTGCGTTGAAAAATAACAAGTCAAATTTATTCAAAATTACACTATGTTTAATTTTTGCAGGAGCATTAGGAAATATTATTGATTCTGTTTTTTATGGGCAGTGGTTTTCCAGTAGTTATGGTCAAGTAGCTACATTTTTACCTGAGACAGGCTATGCTCCAATTTTTTTTGGTAATGTAGTTGACATGCTTCAATTTCCTATTTTAACTTGGGTTTGGCCACAATGGCTTCCATTTATTGGCGGGCAATCCTTTACTTTTTTTGAGTACGTTTTTAATTTTGCAGACGCATATATTAGCACAGGTGTCTTAATATTGATTTTTTTTAATAAAAGATTCAGCTACTAATCAGTTCTAAAATTATAAATTTTTTCTGGTGTTACACACATATCTAATGTTATGTCAGTTTTACTAATTCCTTTTATAAAGTCTACTGGTTCAAAAAAAGATAATCCTATCTTTAAGCAAGATCTCCTTGTCTTCTTAAGAAATCTATCATAGTATCCTCCCCCATACCCTACTCTATTTCCATGTTTGTCAAAACACAATAATGGGATAAAAACAACTTCAATTTCAGCTGGCAAGATCTCTTTTGTAGAGTCTGGCTCTAAGATTTTAAATCTATTTTCTACAAATCTTGTTTTTTTATTTATTAGTATGTGCATTAAATCTTTATCTGCAAGGATTTTTGATGTAGCAACAATCTTATTTAAGCTATATAAATAAGAGAGTATTCTTTTAGTCTCAACTTCTCTTTTTTCTTCAGAACTAATAAATAAATGGAAGGTCTCTTTTTTATTTATAGGCAACTTCTTAACAAGAGAAAAAATTTTATCACTTAAACTATCTATCTCCTTTTTTAGCAGCTTCATTCTGAATTCTTGAAACTTTGTGCGATAAAATTTTTTATCATTATTCATTAAAAACTCTTTGTTTAAAAACTAAAAATAGAGTTAATTTTGCTTAAGTGAAAACAAGGTCAATTAAAATTCAAGTCAAATCATTACCCAATTCCCCTGGAGTATATCAGTTTCTTAATAAAGAAGGGGTGATTATATATATTGGCAAAGCTAAAAATCTCAAAAAAAGAGCTACCTCATATTTCACGAAAAATCATGATAGTAATAAGGTTAAATTATTAGTGAAGAATATAAATAGCATAGAATCAATAGTTGTTGATACTGAAATGGATGCACTCTTATTAGAAAACTCATTAATTAAAAAACATCAGCCAAAATATAATGTCCAATTAAAGGACGGTAAAACATACCCTTGGATATGTATTGATAAATATCCTGTGCCAAAAATTTATTATACTAGAAAGACAAACAAAAAAGATTGTGAATATTTTGGACCATTTGCAAGCGTACATAGTGCAAAATTTCTAATAAAGCTTATAAAAGATTTACACCCTTTTTTAAATCATGATCTGAATCATTTATTAAAAAAAGAGTCAAATGAAAACATTATTCATAAGTTCGAAAAAAACATAAAATCTATTCGGTCTATGATTAAGGGAAATTTTAAATCGTCCATAAATAACTTTAAATCAGAAATGAAGATTTATTCAAATTCTATGGAATATGAAAAGGCAAATGAAGTAAAAGAGAAGCTTCAAATCCTTCATAATTACCAGGCTAAATCAACAGTTGTAAGTCCAAAAATTAATAATATTGATGTCTTCTCTATAATATCTGATAAATCATATGCTTTTGTTAATTTTCTGCAAGTTTCCTATGGCTCTATTGTTGCTTCTCATACAATGGAAATTAAAAAAAGACTAAACGAATCAGATGCAGAGCTTCTTCAAATTGCAATTATAGAAATCAAACAAAGGTTTTTTTCAAACTCTTCGGAAATATGTGTTCCTTTCAAAATAAATTTAGGTGAGTCAATTAAAATAACGATTCCAAAAAGTGGAGATAAAAAAAGTTTGATTGATCTTTCTTTAAGAAATGCAAAATTCTTTAGGATAGATAAATTAAAACAAATTAAAATAGTAGACCCAGAAGCTCATGTTGAAAGAATATTGTCACAGGCTAAGCTAGATCTTAAACTACAAAAAACCCCCTACCATATAGAATGTTTTGATAATTCCAATTTAATGGGGACAAGCCCTGTTAGCTCTTGTGTTGTTTTTAAAAATGCTAAGGCTTCAAAAAAAGATTATAGGCTATATAAAATAAATGATATTGAAGGCCCTGATGATTTTGCCTCCATGGAACAAGTAGTATATAGAAGATTAAAAAGGTTAACCAAAGAAAAAAAGAGCTTGCCAGATTTAATCATAGTAGATGGGGGTAAAGGTCAACTCTCTGCGGGCCTAAAAAGTATTATGAAACTTAAACTAGAGGGAAAAGTTGCAATTATTGGAATTGCAAAAAAACTTGAAGAAATTTTTGTGCCAGGAGACAGGCTTCCTCTTTATATAAATAAAACATCTGAAACTCTTAAACTAATTCAACAACTGAGAAATGAAGCACATAGATTTGCAATTAATTTTCACAGAAAGCTAAGAAGCAAAGATACTTTTGAATCACAACTTGATAATATAGTAGGTATAGGGCCCAAAACAAGTAAATTACTATTATCTAAATACAAATCATTTAAAAGAATTAAGAAAGCAAATGAAGAAGATCTTATAGAATTATTAGGTAAGGCAAAAGGTAAATCTCTATTTAATCAGCTTAAAAGTTAATTTTTGATTAATTTTGAAATATAAAGATGAAAATTAACTTATTATTATTATCACTAATCTTCAGTTGTAATTTAATTTTCAGCCAAAATATCAATGTCGAATCAATTAATAGGTTTGACACCGGAGAGCTTCTAGAATATAGACTTCATTATGGTATTTTTAATACAAGTTATGCGTCGTTAAAACTTAATAATGTTATTCTTGATAATAAATCTGTTTACCATGCTGCAGGTTATGGAAAAACTACTGGTTTAGCAAGATTATTTTTTAAAGTTGAAGATTACTATGACAGTTATTTTGATACAAGTTCAATCAACCCGCTATTCTTTAAAAGAAATATTGATGAGGGCGGATACACTAAAAATCTAGAAATAGTTTTTGACCAAGAAGAACAAATGGCATACATTAATAATATAAAGGAGAACAAGAGATCAGAGGTTAAAACCGCAGCAAACTCTCAAGATTTAATTTCATCGTTATACTACTTGAGAAAGTTTTTTAAAAAAGAGGATATTAAAGAGAACGAGTATTTTAATATCAATATGTTTTACGATTCAAAAAATCGTTTTTTTGAATTACAATACTTAGGGACGGAAGTAATAAGGACTAGGTTTGGAAAAATTGAATGTCTAAAATTTAAACCAACAACCAAAAGAAGCAGAATATTTAGAGGTGAAGGGAGTATTACTATATGGCTATCAAATGATCAAAACAGAATACCTGTCAGAATTCAAGCAGATCTTTTAATTGGATCTATAAAAGCCGATTTAAATAATTTTGATGGTTTAATAAAACCATTAGTAGTTAAAACAAATTAATATGAGAATCAAAGTCGTAGTTTCTGTTTTAAGCATTCTATTAAGCGCTTGTTCTAACTTTGACATAGCAGAAAAAAAAGAAAAGCCTATAGAGTATAAATATGGATACAATATAGACCAGTATATTTTTGAAGAGAAAAAGATAAAGTCTGGAGATACTTTTGGTGATATATTAGAGGGTGTTGGGATTGATTATCCAGAGATATATGAGGCTCTTCAAAAAACAAAGGGAGATGTAAATTTTAAAAAACTTCAAATTGGAAAACCTTATACTTTAATTTTCTCAAAAGACACATTAAGATCACTGAAAGCATTTGTATATCATCCATCAGTTGAAGGATATTCATTTATCCAATTAAAAGATAGTGTATTTGGGGAAACTATTGTTAAGCCAAAGTCATATAAAGAAATGGAAGCCTCTGGTATAATTGACAATTCCTTATACCTTACGCTTGAGGAACAGAATATGAATCCCCTGTTGACATATTATTTATCAGATATCTACGCTTGGACAATTGATTTCTTTAGACTAGAAAAGGGAGATAGGTTCAAGGTAATTTATACAGAAAGTTTTGTTGATGATACTATTTCTGTTGGAATCTCAAGAATTAAGGCAGCATATTTTCTTCATAGAGGAAATGAACAATATGCCTTTGAATATGAAACGGATTCGATTAAAGGAATTGTTGAATACCTTGATCAAGATGCTAAGAATCTTAGAAGAGCTTTTTTGCAGTCACCCATAAAGTTTGGAAGAGTTTCATCCAGATATAATTTGAGACGGAGAATTGCATACTATGGTAATCGGATTAGACCTCATAAGGGAACTGATTTTGCCGCCCCTGTTGGTACTCCAATTTTGTCTACTGCTAATGGGGTGATTGTAAAGTCATCATACACAAGAGCAAATGGGCGATATGTAACCGTTAAGCACAATAACACCTATTCGACTCAATACTTGCATATGCAAAAAAGTAATGTTAGGGCTGGGCAACAAGTAGAGCAAGGAGATGTCATTGGATGGGTTGGAATGACAGGAAATACATCTGGTCCTCATGTCTGTTATAGGTTTTGGAAAAATGGTTTACAGGTTGACCCTTTTAAACAAAAGTTGCCTGAAGCAAAACCAGTTAGTGAATCATTAAAAAAACAGTATTTTAGAGACATAAGTTTAGTAAGAAGTCAGCTTGATTCAATTAAAATTAAAACTAAAAGTTCTATATAATGCCTTTAAATAAGCTAGATCCATCAAAATTAAATTCATGGAAGGAACTAGGCTCTCGATTCAAGAATGAGAACTCAATAACTATTGAAGAGCTTATGGAAGAGCCAAATAGGTTGGATAATTTTTCTATTGAATGGGAAGAATTTATTTTAGATTTCAGCAAAAATAGGATAAGTAAAGGGACGCTAGATCAATTAGTCAATTTATGTAATGAAAGTAAATTAAAAAATAATATTGAAAGTTATTTTAAAGGCGATATAATAAATGAAACCGAAAAAAGATCAGTTCTCCATACAGCTTTAAGGTCTCAAAAACACGAATCTAATGAGATTAGTCAAATAGTAAATGAGTTAAGAGAACAAATCATAAATACAGCTGATAAAATAAATAGTGGGGATAGAGTTGGTTATTCTGGAAAAAAATTCACTGATGTAGTGAATATAGGAATTGGCGGATCTCATTTAGGACAAGAAATGGTAGTAGAGGCTCTTTCTTTTTGTTCTAAGGGCATAACACCACATTTTATATCCAACATCGATCCTGATTATACTTCACAGGTATTAGAAAAGCTCGATCCAGAAACTACACTTTTTATTGTAGTTTCAAAGAGTTTTAAAACTATTGAGACTATTGAAAACGCAAAAAAAAGTAAAGAATGGTTCATTTCAGAATCAAAAGGTCAAAATATTAGAGATCATTTTATTGGAATCTCTAATAATACTTCTGCAGCTAAAGAATTTGGAATTAATAAGGACAGTGTATTTCCAATTCCAGAATGGGTAGGAGGCAGATTTTCTTTATGGGGATCTGCAGGCTTAATAATTGCTATATCAATTGGTTCAGAAAATTATAGAGAATTGTTAAATGGTGCTAATAGTATGGATAAGCATTTTAGAGAAAGTGATTTTGAAAATAATATGCCCGTATTATTAGCTTTAATAAGTATTTGGTATAATAACTTTTTTAAGTGTGAGACAGAAGCAATAATTCCTTATAGTGAAGTGCTAAACAAATTGCCAAAGTATTTGCAGCAAGCTAGTATGGAAAGCAATGGAAAGTCAACAGACAGAAATAGCGAAAAAGTTAATTATGAGACTGGAGGAATTATATGGGGAGCATCAGGAACTAATGCACAACATTCTTTTTTTCAACTACTTCATCAGGGGACAAAGTTAATCCCTTGTGATTTTATCGCTTTTCAAAAACCACATTCAAAAGATCTAGAACAGCACAAAATTCTTATTGCAAATTGCCTAGCTCAAACAAATGCATTAATGTCAGGACAAAAAAAAGAAGGAGCACATAAATATATTGAAGGAAATAAGCCTTCCAATTCATTATTTATCAACAGCTTAACACCTTATAATTTAGGTGCATTAATTGCTATGTATGAGAACAAGATATTCACCGTGGGATCAATTCTCAATATATTTAGTTTTGACCAATGGGGTGTTGAGCTAGGAAAATCAATAGCTAAAGGAATCCTCAATGGAGATTCAGATTTTCTAGATATCTCTACAAAAAATCTCTTAACGAAATATAATCAGGAGAAATAACACTCTTGTTAATTGTTAGTTGAAGATCTGTTAATATTTTCTTAACTCCTAATCGATCTAATAGTTATACTTTTATGCAAAATCAAAACAAATTAATATGAAAAAAAATTTTTTTCTTCTATTCGCGATGTTATGGACTCTAACCATATATTCGCAAGATGAAGCTGCACTTGATTCAATTGCTCTTGCGGAAGTTGTTGTTTCTTCAGGTGTAATCGATGTAGCTAAAGAGCGTGAAACACCAATTGCAGTTAGTACTATTACTGCTAGAGAAGTTCAATTAAAAGTTGGGAATATGGAATTCCCAGAAATTATGAATAAAACTCCTGGTGTCTATGCTACTAAACAAGGAGGAGGATACGGAGACTCTCGTATCTCACTTCGTGGATTTGACCAACGTAATACTTCTTTTCTTATTAATGGTCAACCTGTCAATGACATGGAAAACGGTTGGGTATACTGGTCGAACTGGGCTGGACTAACAGAAGTTGCTTCTGGTATACAAATTCAAAGAGGTCTTGGAGCATCTAAACTAGCAGTTCCTTCTGTGGGAGGTACAGTGTCAATATTTACTAAAAGTGCTGAAAAAGCACAAGGTGGATCTTTCACTCAACTGCTTGGGAATGATGGCTATAGTAAAACAACAATGGCTTATAATACTGGGCTTAGCGAAGATGGATGGTCAACATCCATATTACTATCCAAATGGTCTGGAAATGGTTATATCTATAATACAAGTGGAGAAGGGACAACCTACTTTGCTGCTGTAGGATATGCTCCAGATGACTCAGATCACAAAATGAATCTTTCGGTTTTGGGAGCTGGACAATGGCACCATCAAAGAGATGTTTGGGTTTCTATTAGGGATTATCAAAACTTTGGTGAAAAAGGTATAGATCAAAGATGGAATTCTAACGGAGGTACAAGAAATGGCAAAGAATGGAGTATGAGAAGGAACTTCTATAATAAGCCTCTAGCTACTTTTAACTGGGATTGGAAAGTCAATGATATGATTGAAGTTAATACTTCTTTATATGCTTCTGCTGGAAGAGGTGGAGGAACAGGGCCAAGAGGTAGAGGGTATTATAATTCTACAACCGATATTCTCCCATATAGAAAAGACCTTACTGAACACTATAATGAAAACGGTAGAGGTGCAAGAGACTCTGATGGATTTATAAATTTTGATGCAGTTGTTAATCATAATGTTGCTAATACTTCAGGGTATACTGGAGATATTGGTCGTGGCGGTTATGCTGGGAAAAAAATTGGATCTAATTCTTACAGAGATGATGGAGTAAATAGAGCTGTTGTTATAAGACGTGCTTCAATGAACTCTCATGATTGGGTTGGAGCTATTTCTAATTTTAATTATAGATCAGGAAATATGCGATATTCTTTTGGAATTGACTTGAGAAACTATACAGGATATCACTACAGAGTTCTAAATGATCTAATGGGTCTTGATGGATATCATGCTGGCGGTAATCGTAATACTGGCGGACAAATCATTGAGACATTAGTTGAAGCTAATCCATTTAAAAACACAGGTATAAGAGGCCCAAAAATGGCTTATTATAATATAGGTAATGTTGGATGGAGAGGGCTAAATGCTCTTGCAGAGTATTCTGCAGATAATTTAAACTGGGTTATTCAAGCAGGGACATCTACTCAAACATATCAAAGAGATGATTACTTTGCTCAAGTTGGAAATCCAAATTCTGATGAAAAATCTGTTAATGGAGGATATATTAAAGGTGGTGCAAATTATAACTTTAATGAGAGATCAAATGCCTTTTTTAATGTTGGATTAATTGAAAGACAGCCTAATTTTGATGCTGTTTTTCCAAATTATGCTAATAACATAAATCCCGATCTTCAAAATGAAGAAATTACTTCATTTGAGATTGGATATGGGTATATTGGAGATGCATTCAAACTTAACATAAATGCTTATTCAACTAACTGGGGGAATAGGTTTATATCAAGAGGGTTTTCTAATGCTCAAGGAGAAGATGGCACTGCTCAATTCAAGGATATTGATGTAAGTCATAAAGGTGTTGAGATTGAGGCTGATTGGAGACCTAATGTTTCTTCGAGAGTTAGAGGTATGTTATCTATTGGTGATTGGCGTTATACTAAAAACTTTAATGCTGAATTATTTGATGACAGTCAAAGATCTATTGGATCTGCAACATTATTCACAAAAGATGCTAAAGTTGGAGATGCTGCTCAATTTGTAGCCTATCTTGGATATGAAAGAAGAATTGGAAGTAAACTAAATATAGACCTAGACTATAGATTTGTAGATGGACTATATGCTGATTATAGTATTACAGATTCTGATTTTACAGACCCTAGTAACAAAGGTGCTTTGCAGCTTCCTTCGTATGGATTGGTTGATTTTGGTGCAACATACTATATGAGTGGAAAAATGAGTATGAGGCTGAATATAAACAACCTGTTTAACACTGTTTATATTGCAGAGTCTAATTCGAATATTCATGCCGGTTCTGGTTCAGAGACATGGAATGGAATTGATACTAGAAACTACGTATGGTTTGGATTTGGAACAACTTGGAATATGTCTCTAAGATATAGGTTCTAGATCAAACAATTTGTTTTTGATAAAAACCCTGCTTCGGCGGGGTTTTTTTATTTAAAACCGATTGATTTTAAATTCAATTCTATTGATGGTGAATTATTGAATGTATTCCTTGATATTGTATATAATATATCAAAAGGCTCATTATTATTTATTTGCTCATAATGCTCAGACATATTAAAACCAATAGCTAGAATTTCAAAATCCTGTGAATCTTTTATTTTAAATTTAATGTGAGATTTGTCTTTTCCCATTAATCTTAAATTACCAGCACCAAAACAATTATTAGTTCTAAAAATTGGCTTATAGTTAGAAAGTCCAAAAGGAGACATTCTAGATAGTAAGTTAAAATTTGATTCATTAATATCAGAAAGGTTAATCTCAATATCATAGCTTATTGTTTTAGTAAACATCTGATTTTGTATTGAATTCTTAACATAAGATTCAAAATGATCAATAAAGCTTTGAAGGTTTTCTTGTTTAATTGATAGTCCAGCAGCATATTTATGCCCTCCATATTGATCTAAATATTCTTTCCCTGAATCAATAGCATTGTAAAGGTCAAAGTTAGGGACTGATCTAGCTGAGCCAGTATATGTACCATCTTCAAGGGCTAAAACAATTGTTGGTTTATAAAATCTATCAACTAGTCTTGAAGCTACAATTCCCAGAACACCCTTGTTCCAATCATTTCCATAAACAACATTTGTAAATTTTAATGGGTCTGTTTTTTTAATAGCCTCTTCTGTAACTTCTTTTTCTTTAGCCCTTCGTAGTAAATTAATACTCTCGATTTCTTGAGCTATTTTATAAGCTTTATTGGGTTCATTTTCTGTCATTAGTTGTACCGAAATCATTCCGCTTTTCATTCTGCCTGAGGCATTAATTCGCGGTCCTATGTTAAATGAAATATCAGATTCTATTATATCTCTGTTTATTGACCTGATAAAAAAATGAAATCCAGGTCTTGGATTTTTATTTAATACTTTAAGACCATGATAAACTATTGCTCTATTTTCATTAATCATAGGCATTTGATCTGCAATAGTTGCAATTGCAACTAAATCAAGATATTGATTAACATCTTCATTCCCTCCCGTTTTCTTCTCAATTGCTGAAATTAATTTAAACCCAATCCCACATCCACACAGTCCTTTAAAAGGGTAATCACATTTATTTTGATTTGGATTAATTATAGAATAAGCTTTGGGTATATTAGTATCAGGGATATGGTGATCACAGATAATAACATCAATTCCCCGCGTGTTTGCAGATTCAATTTTATCATTTGCCTTAATTCCGCAATCAATTGTAATGAGTAAAGAGACGTTATTTTCTTCTGCAAAGTCTATTGATTCATCAGAAACACCATATCCTTCTTTATATCTATCTGGAATATAGAATATCGGATCAAGAGCTTTTTTCTTAAAGTAATTATATAGCATTGAAACAGATGTTGTGCCGTCAACATCATAGTCTCCAAGTATCATAATTTTTTCATTGGTCTCTATTGCTCGGGTTAACCTGTCTACGGTCTTATCCATATCTTTCATCAAAAAAGGATCATGTAGCTCATCTAAATTGGGCCTGAAATATGCCTGAGCTAATTTTAATGAATCAATGTTTCTTTGAAGTAAAAGTGTACAAATAAATTTAGGAATATTAAGTTTAGAATGAAGATCCTCTAATATCTCTTTACCTGGTTGTTCCTTTATTTTCCAATTCACTATTACCCTAGTTTATCAATGCAAATTACAAATTCTCCTTTAGGGTTTTTATTTGAAAGATGAGCTATTGCATCCTCTACAGTCCCTCTGTATGTTTCCTCATATATCTTAGATATTTCTCTTGACAAACTTATTCTGCGATCTGAACCAAAAAACTCTTTTAAATCTTGAAGTGTTTTTATCACCCTTAAAGGGGATTCGTATAATATCACAGTTCGTTTTTCAATAGCAAGCTCTTTTAGCCTGGAGTCTCTTCCTTTCTTTTTTGGTAAAAATCCCTCAAAAACAAATTTCTCAGATGGTAGGCCGCTCATAACAAGGGCCGGAATTAATGCAGTAGCTCCAGGTAAACATATTATTTCAATATTCTTCTTTATTGATTCACGTATTAGAAGAAATCCTGGGTCAGAGATGGACGGTGTTCCCGCATCTGAAACCAATGCTATTTTTTTTCCATCTACTAAACTTGAGACATATAAATTAACCACTCTGTGTTCGTTATTAATATGGTAACTTTTGAGAGAAGTTGTAATTGAATGTTTCTTAAAAAGAATTTTTGATTTTCTAGTATCCTCTGCTAAAATTAAATCAACATTTTTTAAAGTTTCTATCGCTCTATATGTAATGTCATCTAAATTCCCTATTGGCGTTGGGACAATAAATAGTTTTCCATTATTTGTCATTTGAATCCTTAGTATTTGTGTAACCAAATACTTTTTTGATAAATTTGTTTAACTCTTAGTAAAATACAAAATGTTTTTAGAAAACTCCGTACATAGAAATAAACAATTTGGTTCTATAGAAGTAATCTGTGGCTCAATGTTTTCTGGTAAGACAGAAGAGTTAATCAGAAGGCTCAAAAGAGCAAAAATTGCAAATCAAAAAATTCAGATTTTTAAACCCTCTTTAGACTCTAGAAATAATGAATATATAGAGTCCCATGATAAAAACAGGATAAAGTCACTCACAGTTAAGACATCTTATGATGTATATGATATTGGAAAAGATTTTGATGTTATTGGGATTGATGAGGTTCAATTTTTTGATGACGAAATTGTTTCTGTTTGTAATTCGCTTGCAAACAATGGGGTAAGAGTAATAGCTGCTGGACTTGATATGGACTATTTGGGAAATCCATTTGGCCCAATGCCTAACCTTATGGCAATAGCAGAATATGTAACAAAAGTTCATGCAATATGTTCTAAAACTGGAAATATTGCTAACTATAGCTATAGAAAAAATAAAGAAGACTCAATAATACTAATAGGCGAAAAAGATGAATATGAAGCTCTGAGTAGAGAAATCTTTTATGAAAAAATGGATAGTAAAAACAAAAAAACATGAAAATAGCTGTGGTTGGTGCTACGGGATTGGTTGGTAGGGTAATGCTAAAGCTGCTAGAGGATAGAAAGTTTCCTTTAGATGATTTAATTCCAGTTGCCTCAAAGAATTCAATAGGACAATCTATTAGTTTTAAAGATAAAAGTTATCCTGTAGTTTCCATGGAAGAAGCAATAAAATTAAAACCTGCAATTGCCCTTTTTTCAGCTGGTGGATCAATATCATTAGAATGGGCCCCAAAATTTGCAGAAAATGGAACAAAAGTCATAGATAACTCCTCTGCATGGAGAATGGATTCAAGCAAGAAGTTAATTGTACCTGAAATAAATGCAGATGCCTTGGAAAAGGATGATATGATCATAGCAAACCCAAACTGCTCAACTATCCAAATGGTTGTTGCTCTTGGCCCTTTACATAAAAAATATAATATAAAAAGGTTAGTTATTTCTACATACCAATCTGTTTCAGGAACAGGGAAAGATGCTGTAGATCAACTTAGCAAAGAGACCAATGAGGATTTTACTGAGAAGGTTTATCCATACCAAATATACCAAAATCTTTTACCTCATTGTGATGTTTTTGAAGAAGACGGGTATACAAAAGAAGAAATTAAATTAATGAAGGAGACCAGAAAAATATTAGATGATGATTCTATTAAGATAACTTCAACTGCAGTTAGAGTTCCTATTGAAAAATGTCATGGAGAATCTATAAACCTAGAATTTTATAATGAATTTCAGCTAGAAGATATTATCAAAACTTTAGGAGGCTCCCCTGGACTTAAAGTTATGGATGATATAAATAATAATTTATATCCAATGCCAATAGTAGCGGCAAATAATGATGAGGTATATGTGGGTCGAATAAGGAGAGACCATAGTGTTGAAAATGGTCTAAACCTGTGGATTGTATCTGATAATCTTCGTAAAGGAGCAGCAACAAACACTATCCAAATTGCCGAAACTCTTATTGAAAAAGGCCTATTATAGGTTACATTTCAAATGTATCCATAAATTTAGTGGTGTATTTACCCGAAAGAAATTTAGGATGTGCCATAACTTTTTGATGAAAAGGAATTGTGGTTTTTACCCCCTCAATTAGAAATTCATCCAATGCACGTTGCATTTTATTAATAGCTTCTTCTCTTGTCTGAGCTGTAGTAATTAATTTTGCAATCATTGAATCATAATGGGGTGGAATTATATATCCACTATACACATGTGTGTCTATTCTTATTCCATGTCCTCCTGGAAGGTGTAGATTCAGAATTCTTCCTGGGTTGGGCATAAAGTCATTAAAAGGATCTTCTGCATTAATTCTACATTCAATAGAACAAAGATTAGGGAAATAGTTTTTACCTGATATGGCCTCTCCATTTGCAATCTTGATTTGTTCCCTAATTAAGTCATAGTCTATTACCTGCTCAGTTATAGGGTGTTCTACTTGAATTCTAGTATTCATTTCCATGAAGTAAAACTTTCTGTTTTTATCTACCAGGAACTCTATAGTTCCTGCCCCTTCATATTTGACTGCTTTTGCTGCTTTAACAGCTGCCTCCCCCATTTCATTTCTTAGTTTTTCTGTCATAAAAGGCGAGGGCGTTTCTTCAATTAATTTTTGATGTCTTCTTTGAATTGAACAGTCTCTCTCTGATAAGTGCGCTGCCTCTCCTTTTGAGTCTCCAATAATTTGTATTTCAATGTGTCTTGGATTCTCAATAAACTTTTCAATATACATATCATCATTATCAAAGGATGCTTTAGATTCTTGACGGGCATCTTCCCAAGCTTTCAATAAGTCTTTTGCCTTTGGGACAATCCTCATTCCTTTTCCTCCTCCTCCTGCAGTTGCTTTTAACATAATAGGGTATCCTATTTTTTGAGCAATTTTTTGTGCATCTTCTAGGCTATCCACAATCCCTTCAGATCCAGGTATTGTTGGAACTCCAGCTTTTTTCATTGTTGCTTTTGCTGAAGCCTTATCTCCCATCTTATCAATCATTTCTGGAGAAGCCCCAATAAATTTTATTTTATGCTCTTGGCATATTTTTGAAAATTTGCTGTTTTCAGATAAAAAACCATATCCTGGATGAATAGCATCTGCATTTGTAATTTCAGCAGCTGCAATAATATTAGCACTTTTTAAATATGATTCTGCACTACTAGCAGGGCCAATACAAACCGCCTCGTCTGCAAACCGAACATGAAGGCTTTCCTCATCAGCTTTTGAATATACGGCAACAGTCTGAATACCCATCTCCTTACAAGTCCTTATAAGGCGCATTGCTATTTCTCCTCTATTAGCTATTAAAATCTTTTTAAACATTATAACTCTTTAGGAAGGATCAATAATAAATAATGGTTGATCAAATTCAACAGGAGACTGATCATCAACTAAAATTTTAACAATCTTGCCCGAAACTTCTGATTCAATCTCATTAAACAGTTTCATTGCTTCAATAACGCATAAGACATCTCCTTCAGCTACAGACTTCCCTACATCAGTAAAAACATCTTTATCAGGTGCTGGCTTTCTATAAAATGTCCCTATCATTGGAGCCTTAATTATTATATGATTTTTATTCTCCAGCACAACTTCATTTTCATCTACTGTGTCGTCCTGAACAGGATCTTCTTTAATCACTTCTGGTTGGACAATTTGATTAGCTTTAGTTCCTTCTACAATAATTTGTTGAGGAGGATTTTTAACTCCCGTTCTAATTGTGAGTTTAAACTTTTCTCTTTCAATCTTGACTTCCTCGACTCCTGATTTTGAGACAAATTTTATTAAGTTTTGTATTTCTTTAATATCCATAATATTAATATTTTAATCGTATGCCCAAGTTAAATATGCTGCCCCCCATGTTAATCCAGCACCAAAGGCAGTTAGGATTAGTTTGTCCCCTTTGGATAGCTTTGATTCATAATCAAACATCAGCAAGGGAATTGTTGCAGCAGTTGTATTTCCATATTCACTGATATTCATAAGTACTTTATTTTTATCTAAGTTAATCTTTTCTGCGGCAGCATCAATAATTCTTTTATTTGCTTGGTGAGGCATCAAAAATTTAATGTCTTCAGGGTTTAAGTTATTTCTATTTACTATCTCTTCAGTAGCGCTTGCCATCTCTGATACAGCTGCCTTAAAAACCGTTTTTCCATCTTGAGTTATATAGTGCCAGCCACTGTCTAAAGCTTCTTGAGTCATTGGGTACATGGACCCCCCACCTTTAACCATCAACCATTCAGCACCTATTCCATCTGATCTTAAATATTCATCTTCCCACCCAAATTCATTCTTACTAGGTTCAACCAAAACGGCACCAGCGCCATCTCCAAATAAAATACTTGTTTCTCTTCTAGTGTAATCAACTACAGATGACATTTTATCTGCTCCTATTAATAACACCTTCTTATATCTTCCTGACTCTATATAACTTGTAGCTGTAGACATACCATATAAAAACCCTGAGCAAGCAGCGCTTAAATCAAATGCATAAGCATTGTTAGCTTTTATCGCTGAAGCTACTGATGGTGCTGTAGCAGCGCCTTTATAATCTGGTGTAATTGTTGCTACAATTACCAAGTCTATCGTGTCAGGGTCAATGTTTCTTTTTGTTATTACATCCTCTGCAGCCTTAATTGCCAAATAAGAAGTGCCTTTCCCTTGACCTTTTAGTATTCTTCTTTTTTTAATTCCTGTTCTAGTCGTTATCCATTCGTCTGTAGTATCGAGGACTTTTTCTAAATCTTGATTGGAAATAAAATCGTTTGGAACAAAACCTCCAACAGCTGTAATCGCAGCTTTTATGTTTTTTGAAGAGTTACCTTTCATCCTAATATAAGTTTTTTCTGTAGATTAGGTGAACCTGATATCGAAGATAGTAGTTTTTTCTTAATCTTCAGATTCAACTAATACTTTTCCTCTATAATAAAGCTTCCCATCATGCCAATGAGCTCTGTGATATAAGTGAGTCTCCCCAGTAACTTTACTAATGGCCAGTTGTTGTTTTTTTGCCTTTATATGAGTTCTCCTTTTATCTCTTCTTGTTTTAGATATTTTTCTTTTTGGATGTGCCATTTTATAATAACTCTTTTAATTTATCCCACCTAGGGTCTCTTTTATTTAAAAATAGTTCTTTTGGTTTTAAATCTTCAAGTTTATCAAGTATTTCTGATTTTAATGACCCATCTTTAATTCCTGGATGTACTCTTTTTTTAGGGGCCTCTAACACTATCGTTTCAAAAATAATATTTGAAACATCAATACTAGAAGTATTCGCTGATAAAAAGATTATTTTATCGTCTGTTGAATCTTGATTTTCAGCAAATTTTACTATTACACTATAATCAGTTTTAATGTCAATATAAAAAGGTTCCATGGTCAAATCACATGGCACTTTTAGCTTGCCTGAGAAAAAAAAATCAAGATTTAGCATATTGGTTTTTTTTTCTAATTTAAGCTTCGTTGTTATATCAACATCTATAAAATCATCATACTCAAAACTCTCAAAGAACTTATTACCTATGTCAAAGCTAAAATTATGAGGCCCTTCTTTTAAACCAGAAAATTTCACTAATAGTGGTGAAGGTGATTTCATTTCTTAACTATTGAGGGGCAAATTTAAAAATATTTTGTGTATTTATTTAGATATCAGATTATTTCTTGCAAAATAAATATTTGATGCTATTTCAGTCGCCTTAATAAAGGATGTCGGGTCTGCCAAACCTTTACCTGCTATATCATATGCTGTCCCATGATCAGGGGATGTTCTAATTATAGGGAGGCCTGCTGAAAAATTAACTCCTTTTCCAAAATTAATAGTTTTAAAAGGGATTAGTCCTTGATCATGATAGGCAGCAAGGACAGCGTCATATTTCTTATATCGTTCATTACTGAAAAAGGTATCTGATGGAAAGGGGCCTTCTATAGAATAATTGTTTGAATTTAACTCATTGATAACAGGGATTGTCAAACTATTATCATCATTTCCTATTACTCCATTATCTCCAGCATGAGGGTTAATAGCTAAAACGGCTATTTTTGGATTAAGTATTTTAAAATCCTCTTGTAAAGCTTTATTTAAAATCTCGATTTTTCTTTTTATTAAATCTTTACTTAAAACACTATACACTTCTTTCAAGGGAATATGATCAGTAGTTAAAGCTATTTTTAAGCTATTTGAAACCATTAACATAAGTGCTTCTGAATTAAAAAAGGATGATAAGTAGTCTGTTTGTCCAGAAAATTTAAAGCTTTGAGAATAGGCAGCGTTTTTATTTATTGGCGCGGTGACCAAGACATCGGCTTGTTTATTTTTAACGGCATTAATTGCTAGCTCTAGAGAAAGAATTCCAAAATCTGAAACTGCCTTATCTAAAACTCCAAACTTATAATCACAATTATCAAAAACATTTAATATGTTAATTCTCTTCTCCTTTGCATTGTTTATTTCTGATATTGGATGGAGCATTGACACGTCCTGTCCAAGTGCTTGTGCTTGATTCATAATTAGATTATACGAACCAAAAACTATTGGAATTATTTTGTCTAAAACCTCTTCTTTAGAAAGAGACTTTAAAATTATTTCAATACCGATGCCGTTTGGGTCGCCAATTGAAATTGCTGATCTAATTTTTCTAGGATTAACCATTAGTTAATTTAATTAGTAATTTTGTCAAAAATAATCAATATAATGTTCACCGGTATAATAGAATCTATTGCAAAAGTCGAAGACATTAAAAATGATAAAGGTAATTTACAAATTACTTATAAGTCTTCTATTGCAAAAGAGCTAAAAGTGGATCAAAGTGTCTGTCATGATGGGGCATGTCTAACCATTATAGAGACAAATGGTGATCATTATACTGTAGATGCAATCGCAGAAACAATCTCAAGGACTAATTTAGCGGATTTAAAAATTGGTGATGGTGTTAATATCGAAAGATCCATGGCTGTTAACTCAAGATTTGATGGGCATATAGTTCAGGGACATATTGATGAAGTTGGTGTGTGTAAGAGTATAACTGAAAATGGAGGAAGCTGGATTTTTGAATTTGAACATTCAGGAAAAAATATTACTGTAGAAAAAGGTTCAATTACTGTTAATGGGGTTAGCCTTACTATTGTTAAATCACAAGAAACACTTTTGTCTGTAGCAATAATTCCATATACTTATAATAATACGAATTTTTGTGAATTAAAAGTAGGTTCTAAGGTTAACCTAGAGTTTGATATCCTTGGAAAGTATATTTCTAAACTAATTAAGAACAATAAAACCCTCTAATAATATATTCTTATTTGAGTTACCTATCAGTATCTCTTAGCATCCATCAAAATTATCTTTATCAACATTTCGTATATTTGTCAGGTATTAATAAAACATTTTTATGAACAAGATACCATCGCTAGATCTTAGAGATTTTTTAAGTGAAGACGCTAATCGTAAGGAAGAATTTGTTCAATCAATAGGTAAGGCTTTTCAAGAGATAGGATTTTGTGCTGTAAAAGGCCACCTTTTGTCGGATAATCTTGTAGAAAGGCTTTACAAGCAAATTAAATTATTTTTTGATCTTCCATATGAAGTAAAAGCTAAATATGAATTCCCACAATATTCAGGTCAAAGAGGATATGTTTCTTTTGGTAAGGAGAGTGCTAAAGGAAGTAAGCATGGTGATCTAAAAGAATACTGGCATTTTGGTCAATATATTGAAGAGGCAGAGAAAGAGAAATACAATTATTTTCCTAATGTCTATGTTGAAGAATTGTCTGAATTTAATGAAGTTGGCAGGGAAGTATACTCAACTTTAGAAAAAACTGCAAAACATATTCTTAGAGCTTTAGCATTGTATTTAAATATTGAGGAAGATTACTTTGATAAATATATTAAGAATGGAAACTCAATATTAAGGCCTATCCACTACCCTCCTATTTTAGAGGATCCTAAAGAGGCTGTTCGTGCTTCTGCGCATGGGGATATAAATCTTATTACTTTACTTATGGGGGCCCATGGTAAGGGTTTGCAAGTTCAACACTCAAATGGCGATTGGATTGATGCAGTGGCTAGTGAGGATGAGTTAATGATAAATATTGGCGATATGTTATCAAGACACACCAATAATCTATTAAAATCCACAGTTCATAGAGTTGTAAATCCAGATAGGGAATTGCTAAAAAAATCTAGATATTCTATTCCGTTCTTTATGCATCCAGTCAGTGAAATGAAATTAAATGTTTTAGAATCTTGTATTTCTGATGAATCCCCTAAATCATTTGATGATATTACCGCTGGAGATTTCTTAAATGAAAGATTAGTAGAATTAGGTCTGCTAAAGAAATAATGGATAGATCAGAATTAATACTAAACAAAGATGGTTCAGTATATCATTTAAAACTCAACTCTGAAAATTTATCTTCAACTGTCATTTTAGTAGGTGATCCATTTCGTGTAAATAAAATCACTAAACATTTTGATAACATTGAATTTGAAACTCAAAACAGAGAGTTTAAATCTGTCACAGGGAATTATAAATCCAAAAGAATCACTGTTATTTCAACTGGAATTGGTTCAGGTAATATAGAAATTGTTTTAAATGAACTTGATGCTTTAGTTAATATAAATCTAGAAACAGGGGAAGTTTTAAATTCACATCAGTCTCTTAATTTAATAAGAATTGGTACTTCAGGTGCAATTCAAGATGATGTTCCTGTTGATTCTTTCTTATTAAGTAAAATGGCAATTGATATTGATGGTTTTATGTCGAATTATGATTTGTCAACTATAGATAACAAAAAATTTACAAAATATATATACGAAAATCATCAAATTCAAGATCAGTTATATTGCTATGATTGCTCAAGTGAATTATATGATAAATTTAATTCAGATGATGTTAATACTGGAATTACAATAACATGTAATGGCTTCTATGGTTCACAAGGAAGATCCATAAGATTAAACACTTCTCCTAGAAACAATCTAAGTGAAATTAAAAAGATTAAGTATAATAATTATAATGCTACAAACCTTGAAATGGAGACAGCAATTATTTATGCAATGTCTATACTTTTAGGACATAAGGCTATTTCCTTAAATGCAATACTTGCTAATAGGAATCTAGCAGAATATAGTTTGAATCCAGAAAATACTGTTGACAATTTAATAGAGTATACACTTAACAAGCTTTAATTTCTATGGATATAACAACGATTATCACACAAATCTTTTTACCAATTTCCTTGGCAATTATTATGTTTGGTATGGGGCTAACTCTTGTAGTTGGTGATTTTGGTAGACTTTTTACTTATCCAAAGGCGGTAATTGTTGGACTATGTAATCAACTAATATTTCTTCCTTTAATTGGATTTTCAATTATCCTTTTATTTGATCTAAGCTCCTCTATGGCTATTGGAATTATGATACTAGCGCTATGCCCTGGCGGGCCCACGAGTAATCTTATCACTCAAGTTGCTCGAGGAAATATTGGTCTTTCTGTCACTCTAACTGCTCTGGCAAGTCTAATCACTGTTTTTACAATTCCAATCATTTTATCAAAAGCCATTACTTATTTTACCGGAGAGACAGGTGTTGTTATTGAACTCCCTATAGTTCAAACAATGCTTCAAATTTTGGTAATAACCGTAATTCCTGTCTCGATAGGCATGGTAATTCGCAAAAAAAATGAAGGCTTTGCCCTCAGAATGGAAAAGCCTATGAGAACTGCTTCCACAGTATTATTTGTTATTATTTTTTTACTCGTAATGATTGCTAACAAAGATTTAATAGTCGAAGCAATGAAAGAAGTTGGATTGGCAACATTACTTCTGAATTTATCAACGATGGCTCTTGGATACATAACTGCGAGAGCTTTTCGGATAAAAGGAAAAAGTCAAATTTCAATTACAATTGAAAGCGGAATTCAAAACGGAACATTAGCTTTTGTCATTGCTACTACAATACTTAATAATGTTGAGATGGGGCTTCCGACTGGAGCCTATTCAATATGGATGTTTATCACCGGGGGAATTCTTATGTGGCGATTAGGAGTTTCAAAATAAACTAATATTGTTCTTCCAGTTTATAAACTTGTCTAGCCAATTCTGCTAAGAATGGTATTCCCACATCATCATACTCATAAATATTATCATTTACAATCTGATTTTGGTTTACATATATTGTTGCAGACAAGAAGAATTCAATTTTTTTCTGATAGTCTCTTATGTAACTAATATCAGTAAGCGATCCATATGCTACTCCTACTTTGTTATAAATTCTAATTTTTCTATCTATTGTATTTGTTGAATCTCCGTAGATAAAAAATTTGTTATAGGAATCAAAGTATTTTGAGTCCTTTTGATACTCTATGCCAATATCTTCAAATGTAAACCTGCTCATCCAATACCTAAGAAAATTATAATCTTGGTCACTTAAATTAATTCTATCCTGTTCCTGAAATAGATCTGGATATATGATTCTTTTCATAACGCCATCCAGGTCTCTTAGGGATGCTCTGTTTTTTGTTTTAAAGTTAAAAGGAGTAGCAACTTCTTCACCATGTAGAATTTGAAATTTGCCCTGGAGCAGGTTGTCTAAATTATTGTGTTCTATAATTTCTTGAGTTTCATCTTTAGAGATTAAATCTCTATCTAGAGTATAAATTTTCCAATCGGTTTTGACATAAGGATCTGGATTAAATTTATGATTTAAAATAATAGTGTTTAATCCTTTTTCCCTCATCTGTTGATTAAAATAATTATATCCTAGAAAATTGATTAAAATATTTGATGCTGAATTATCACTAACAAGGAATACTTTTGATATCAAATCTTTAAAGGTTGTTTCTGTAGTAATTTGATCCGCACTTAGTAATAAAATTTTGCTTTCAACGGTAATATTAATCCCAGTGTTTCGTAATTCATTAATCTTCTGCAATGTCAAGGCAACAATTGGAAGTTTCATTGTACTAGCGGGATAAAAGTAAACATTGTTGTCTGCCTGATAATCGTATTGAATGAATGAAGGCATTCCCAATGAGTCCCTCACAACTTTAGTATACAAGATTTGTAAATTGTGATTTTCCTTGTTCTTATATATTGGTTTCAGTTGAGGCTCTCTTTTTTTTATAATTAACTCTATTGGATTAGTTGTTGAGCTACAAGACAAGAGGAGAAAACAAAAAGATGCTAGCAAATATTTATACATAAGCATAAAATTAAAAAAACCCCTCATTTGAGGGGTTAATTATATTATTCACTTGGTCTTACTGAGATTGCCCTCCAAAGAGGAATACTTTTCAGATGTGTCCTCATATTAAGAACTGTTTGCATCTGCTTTGGTATTCTAGTTGTTTGCTCTCTAGTGGTCATCATTGTTTCAAAAGAGTCATAAAAATCTACTGTCATGTAGTTATTATATACATCTTCTCCCATTTGATCTAACCTCTTTAGTAAGCCCCATCCAGACCTTGTGCCTATGTCACCAGAGTTAAGACTGTTTTCAGCTTTTTCATATGCATATCCGTTTGAGATAGGTGTCTTCATAAAATTTAACACTGCAACTTGAGGAACATCAGGTGTTTCTCCATCGTTTGCAGCAAAGTTTAGTCCTTTGTTTACATATGTGTGGTCATAAACTATAGTTCTAGCTTTAATGTTTTTTTGTTGAAAAATCTCAACATCCATATCACTATAATTAGGTCGCATTTTCATTACACCTGCATTAGCATTTAAACTATCAGGGTGTTTAGCTACTGTAACAATAACCATATTCCATGCTTCTGCATCACCTGCGCCTGGTCTCCACCAAACATCCCATCCTGTTATTGTCCCTTCATCAGCTCTCATTTGAGCCAACTCTTTCCACTTTTCGTTAAGAATTGTTCCATAGTCTTCACCTGGAGTAGTCTTAACAAAAGTCATATTTACGTAATCTCCATTTCCTTGAGCTGATATAAAGCCAGCAGCAAATAGAGCTAAAATTAAAAGTATTTTTTTCATTTTAAATTGATTTTAGATTGATTTAAATTTCTGTAAATTTAAATAAAAAACCCCTTGATATGAAAAACAGAAGGACCTTTATAAAAACTGTTGCTGCTGGAAGTATAGGCAGTGCATTTATAGGATGTGAAAATGCTTCAACAGAAAAAAGCAAAAAAATACCATTAGGAACAAAGAGGAATCCAATAGGGGTGTCAACTTATTCCTATTGGCAATTCAATGGAAGGGAAACTCCTATAGAGTATTGTATAGAAAAATCTGCAGAGTATGGCTTTGATGGTATAGAGCTCTTATTAATACAAATGGAGTCTGAAGAGAATTCATATCTACAAAACATTAAGAAGCAAGCTTTTCATGCAGGCCTAGACATAATGGGTCTTTCAACACATCAAAGTTTTGTTAGTCCAGATAACAGCAAGCGCCAAGAAAATATTGATCTTACCAAACATCAAATAGAAGTTGCTTATGCTCTAGGTATTCCAACCATTAGAATAAATACAGGACGATGGGGAACAACAATGCCAACTAACGGAAAATCCGAATTTGATGTCCTTATGGATAATAAAGGTGTTGAACCTGTAATTGATGGCTATACTGAAGATGATGGTTTTAAATGGGTTATTGATTCAATAGCTCAGTGTATCCCAACAGCAGAAAAATGCGGAGTTGTTTTAGGGCTAGAAAATCATTGGGGCCTTGGTCTAACGTCGCAAGGAGTAATGAGGATTGTTAATGAAATCAATAGCCCTTGGCTTAAGGTTACTCTCGACACAGGAAACTTTTTTGATAATCGTGAAGCACAATTGGAAGAGCTTGCCCCACATACATGTCTTATCCAGGCAAAAACATATTTCGGTGGAGCTAAGTGGCCGGCTTTTAACGAAATAAATATTGATTATCCTAAAATTGGAGAGTTAATGAGAAAAAATAATTATCGAGGATATATATCTCTTGAATTTGAAGGTAATGAAAATGCTGAAACGGCAGTGCCTAAAAGTTTGGACTTATTACGAGAGTCCTTTTATTTTAAACTAACATAAAGTAGATAAAATATTTTTTTACATTTGATAGAATGCAAGAATATCCAATTCCTTATTATGTTATTGAATTTCTTTCTGAGGAATGGATAACCTGGACTGCTTTCTCTATTATATTTATTGCTACCCCTTTATTTTTTGCAAAATATTTAAATGCATCCCAAAAAAAGTACCTTCTATATATAATGAGTGTCTTGTTAATAATAGAATACTCTGGAGAAAACATAAAAAATATTCTTAATGGTTTTTGGAATATTCAATATAACCTTCCTTTACATTTGTGCTCAATGTCTACTGTGATATGTTGCTTTTTACCATTTATAAAAAAGCAAAAAAAATGGTTTGAGTTTGTTTACTATACTGGAATATTAGGTGGGTTTATGGCTATTTTAACACCACAGATTAATCAGTTTGATGGTCATATAAGCGAGTATGTTAATTACTATTCTTCTCATAGTTTAATAATATTAATACCGCTATATATGTATATGTATCAAGGGGCCCAACTTACTAGGCTGTCATGGTTAAGGCTCTTTTTTAATATGACTATTTTAGTTATTCTTGTAATGCCAATAAATTTTATAATTGGATCTAACTATATGTATGTTGCTGAACTACCCGGAGTAGACAATCCTCTTCTTATTGGAGGCTGGCCTTATTATATTTTGTTTGGACTGGTCTTTGTCTTACTCTTGGCTTACCTTCTTTATATAATAACTAAGAGACGAATTATTTTATAAATAAGTAGTGATGAAAAAAGCTATTACTCTTATTGTTTTCTTTTTATTCTCTTGTAACAGTTCAAACTTAGATTGCAATACCTATTATCTTATAAGACACGCTGAAAAGGTTCGCCTTAATCCTGATGATAAAGATCCTGAACTAAATGAAGCTGGAAAAGAGAGGGCTCTAGTTTGGAAAGAGTATTTTAATGATTTAGAAATAGATAAAATTTTCTCTACTGATTATAAAAGAACTATGCAGACTGCACTTCCGTTCTCGAGTTCAAGTGGATTAACAATTAACACCTACTCTCCTTCTAATATTGATTATCAAGATTTTCTGGTTAAAACTAAAAGAGATAATGTTTTAATTGTTGGACATAGTAATACGATTCCGACATTTGTTAATGAACTTATTAGAGAAAATGCCTACCCAGATATAGAGGATACTAATAATTCAAATCTTTACATTGTTAATATATGTGGAGAACAAGTAAATCATCAAGTAATTAAAATTAATTAAGATTGGACACTCCTATAAATGTATTTAGCAATTGGGTAAGATCAGGTAAAGATGAAGGAATGGAAAAAAATCATTCTTCTTCTGTTAAAGATATGATAGCGTTTGCAACAAAAGAATTAAAGAATTTTAGTTTTATTGATGCTGGGTGTGGTAATGGTTGGGTTGTTAGAGACATTATTAAAGAACCGTCTTGTGCTTCAGCTATTGGAGTTGATGGATCTGCTGATATGATAAAAAAGGCAAAAGGCTTAGATGATATAGGCAGCTATTATTGTACAGATCTTATGGCTTGGGAGCCTAAACAGAAAGTGGATCTCGTTCACTCAATGGAAGTGTTTTACTATTTTGAAAAGCCTGATTTGTTAATTGAACATATCTATAAGAATTGGATTGAGCCGGGTGGAAGATTGATCATGGGTATTGATTTTTATACGGAAAATATTCCATCACATAGCTGGCCTAAAGACTGTGCTATATCAATTATGCAACTATTTTCAGAAAAAGAGTGGGCTGGGTTTTTCAAAAGCGCAGGGTTTGGAGAGGTAAAATCTTGGAGACATGGAAAAAAAGACGAGTGGGGAGGAACATTGATTGTTACAGGAAAAGTAAAGTGAGCTTTACATTATAAAGTAAAGCAAGCTTTACATATACTGATAATTCACCTAAATGTAAAGTTTATTTTACAAAATTCCTTATCTTTATTATGATTATGAAGCTTATAAACAGGGTTAAAGACTTTCGTCAACAAAAAAATCTTACTCAAGAAGACTTAGCAAAGCTTGTTGGGGTTAGCCGGCAAACAATAATTTCAATAGAACGATATAAATATATTCCCGGACTAGATTTAGGGCTAAAAATTTCTAGTGCGCTTGATGTAAAGATGGAAAAAGTCTTTTATTTCATTTAACCTTCAATAATTGTAAAGATGAATGACAAAATTCCTATTGATGTAGTAATAACCTGGGTAGACGGAAACGACCCTCTTCACCAAAGAAAGATGTCTTTAGCAGTTTCCTCTGAAAAAAAGAAAAAAAACAATCTTAGTAAGTATAAAGAGGCTGGGGAGATATACTATTGCGTGCAGTCAATTATTAAGTTTGCGCCTTTTATCAGAAACATCTTTATAGTAACAGACAATCAAGTTCCCCTTTTTATAAAAAATAAAAAAGTTCATGACAAAAGAATTAAAGTTGTAGATCACAAAGAGATTTTCAAGGGACTTGAGGAATATATGCCAACATTCAACCCAAGGTGTATTGACGCATTACTTCACAGGGTGCCAGGGCTCTCAGAAAGGTTTATATATTTTAACGATGATATGTTTCTTATAAAAAAGACGCAAGCAAAGGATTGGTTTACAGTTGCTGGCAAACCGGTATTAAGGGGAAAATGGTCTAAGTCATACAATACGATGTGGCACAAAAAAATTGCAGAATTATTTTATTCATTTACTAACAAAAGGCCTAGTTATAATCTTGCACAGTCAGTCTCAGCAAACATGGCTGGATTTAATAACAGATACTACAGGTCATTCCATTCCGGAAGACCTCTTTTAAAGTCAGTTTTTGAAGAATACTTCAAAAAAAACCCACAAATACTAAGAAATCAACTTAAATATAAGTTTAGAAATAGAAATCAGTTTATGCCCTATAGCCTTGGATGGCATTTAATGATAAAAAATAGGGGCACAGATTTAAAATCAAACATTGGTCTTAAAGAAATAACAAATATTAAAAGAAATTCTGCACTTGATTTTGAACAATTACTTAATAACGTTCATAAAAACCCTGAAGTCTTCTCACTAAACATTCAGGACCTTCATCTAGGGAGCAAAAGCACACAGGATTGTTTTAAAAGATGGATGAACAATCTTCTGGGTATAATTTAAAGCTTTGAGACAGCTTGAATTGTTCTTTTTATCTCATCAAGAGTATTATATACTGATATGCCTAGTCTTGTTACCCCTCCTTTTTCTTCCAAACCTAGCGCTTGAATTGATTTTAATGCATAGAAGTGACCGTCCCAAGCACAAATATTTTCTTGGGCAAGCTTTTGGCAAACTTCATTTGCGGTTAAATCATCATGAACAAAAGAAACTGTTGGGGATCGTTTTTTAGACTTAAAGTCTTGGCCCACAACATTTATTTTTTCTAGTTTATTTAGTTCAGAATATAAATGCGAAGCTAACTCAAATTCGTGCTTACCTATGATTATATATGCGTCAACTAGCTTTTCTTTATATGTCGCCCCTTTACCTAAAGATGCTATAAAGTCTATTGCTGATGAAACACCGTTACAGGCGGCATGATTTAAAGTTCCTGTCTCTATGATAAACGGTGCAAATTGATCCTGAACTACTAATCTTTCGGGCTGTATTTTTTCTAAAAGATTTGGTTTAGAATAAAGAAGACCAATATGTGGACCATAAAACTTATATGCTGAGCACAGCAAAAAATCACATCCTAAATTCTGAACATCAATAGAAAAGTGCGGAGCATAATGAACTGCATCTAACAAAAACAATGCATTATGATTTTGTAAAAAATCTTTTACTTTCATAAAATCATTTACGGTGCCCAGAGAATTTGAAGACATCCCCATTGCCACTAAAACTGTTTTGTCATTTATCTTATTTTTAAAATCGACATAATCTAAACTACCGTCTTTTAAAAGCTTGACTTCTATAAGCTTAACTCCAACATTCTCAAGTGTTCTCCAAGGACCTCTGTTAGCCTCATGGTCAAGCTCTGTTACAATTACCTCATCCCCTACTTTAAACATTTTCGAAAATGCTCTTGCTAAACTAAAATTTAGGGTTGTCATGTTGTGACCTATAGAAATGCACTCTTTTGATTCTGCTCCCAGAAACGTTGAAACCTTTTCTCTCATACTCTCCATAACATCATCTGTTTTTTTACTTGAAAGGAATTCTCCATGAGTATTTGAGTTACACTCTTTGTAATAATCTGAAACACTATTTATTACACTTGTTGGCACCTGGGTTCCTCCTGGTCCATCAAGGTAAAGCACTTGATTTCCTTTGTCGTCCTTATTTAATAAAGACGGAAATTCTGACCTGACGCTATCTATACTCTTCATTTTATAAAAATATTAAGTTGTGCCCCTAAATGTACCCCTAAGCATATTCTTTTTCTTTCATCCAATAATCCCAATCCCCTTTTTCAATATACCTATTAATAATGTTATCAAAGCTTATTTTTTTCTTTCCCTTTGGTTTTTCCTTATTAAAAGCTTCTGATAGAAACTCCCCTATAACATTACGGACAATTTTTAATGTTTCTTTTTTTAAAAGGTCTATATCCATACTTGCTATGTCGTCTTTATAAAAAACGCCTATCTTCTTTTTTATATCTTCTTCTTTTCCTAAGTAAAAAGATTTTGATCCACGTTTTAGTTTAATTATACATATATATGTTGCCCAGCGTTTATCATATCCAATTGAAACGGTAGGAATAAAATCCTTTTTTAATCTTTTAATGGAAGGCTTAAGTTTAGCTTGTTTTTTCTCTATAAGCTCTATGTTTTCTTTGATTGAATCCAGTTTTATATTTACTTTCCTTTTTTTCTTAGCAAGCTTTTTCTTTTGTGCCTTTAGCTCTCTCCAGTTAATCAGCAATTCTTTTTGTTCGCTTGTCAAAGAATAGTACTTGCCTTTAACAATAGCTCCAATCTTTTTCATTTAATTTAATATTAGACCAAATATAATTGTTTTTTAAACTCTATCCAATCATTTTTTTTGAATAAAAAAAGTATAGTAATCTTATTTGTTATATTGTTTAAAATAACCTTACTACAATAATGACTAATTCTTCTCAAAAAACCCTATCATACATATATGCAGCAATAGTTGTTCTTGTGATAGTTTCTATAACAAAGAGAATTACCACTCCCTCTAATTATGATATTATAATTACTAATGGCGAAGTAATTGATGGTTCTGGCTCCTCGTCAGTTTATAAAGACGTTGGAATTATTGGAAACAAGATCCATAAAATTGGAAACCTGAGCTCCGCAGAATCTGAAAGATATATTGATGCTGAAGGTCTCGTCGTTTCTCCTGGTTTTATTGATGTACATGTTCACTTAGACCCTATATTGAGATTATCAAATTCTGAAAGCCATGTTAGACAGGGAGTAACAACAAGCTTAGGGGGACCTGATGGAACAAGCCCATGGCCTTTTGGAGAATTTTTAGACACATTAAGTCAAGTGGGGGTAGGAATGAATGTTGCTTATTTAGTTGGCCATAATACTGTTAGAAGAAATGTTATGGGTCTTGAAAATAGAACGCCATCAGAAGAGGAATTAAATGAAATGGAGCGCCAAATTAGTGCAGGAATGGATGAAGGGGCTTATGGTATTTCAACTGGTCTTAAATATCTTCCCGGAAGTTTTTCAGAAGTTGAAGAAGTTATTGCGCTTTCAAAAAAAGCATCAGAAAGGGGTGGTGTATACACCTCTCATCTTAGAGACGAAGGATTAGGTATAATTGAATCTGTGGCCGAGGCGATAAAAATCTCAAAGGACGCGGATATTCCTGTTGTTCTAACTCATCATAAGGTTATTGGAAAACCTATGTGGGGAAAAAGCGCACAAACGCTATCGATGGTTGATTCAGCCAGAGAGATTGGGTTAAAAATTTCGATAGACCAGTATCCTTATGATGCAAGCTATACTGGAATCTCGGTCCTTATTCCTTCATGGGCTAGAGCTGGCGGTCAAAAAGAATTTGTAAGAAGGACTAAGGATCCAAAACTAAGAGACAGTATAAAAAAGGGCATTGTATTTAATATTCTTAATGACAGGGGAGGCAATGACCTTGACAGGGTACAGTTTGCAAAAGTTTCATGGGACAAAACACTAGAAGGAAATACCCTAAAATATTGGGCAAAAAGTTTAGGCCTAGAGCCCACAGTTGAAAATGGTGCAGAGCTTGTAATTAAGGCACAGTTAAACGGAGGGGCTTCTGCAATTTATCATGCAATGGATGAGGATGATGTTGAAAATATAATGAAACACCCCCTAACAATGATAGCATCTGATGGAAGATTGGTTGTTCCAGGAGAGGGGCATCCACACCCAAGGTGGTATGGAACTTTCCCAAGAGTTCTTGGGCTTTTTGTTAGAGAAAAACAAGTTCTTCCACTAGAAGAGGCTATATACAAAATGTCTTTCCTGCCTGCAAAAACGATAGGGATAAAGCGTAGAGGGTTAATTAAAAAAGGAATGTTTGCAGACATAACGATCTTTGACAAAAACAGAATAATTGACAGGGCAACTTTTGAAAAACCACACCAATATTCTGAAGGAATACATTATGTATTAGTAAATGGGGAGCTTGCTATTGATAACGGAGAGTTTCAAAATATAAAAGCAGGAAAAGTTTTGAGAAAAAATTCTGATTAGTCAAGCTCTTTAATCATTATGTTACGAAACATAACCGGGTGTCCCTCTGATTGAAGGGCTATATACCCCTCTTCCAGAGGCTTACCCACAAGGTCTTTAAAGTTTTCAGTTGAAAATCTATCATTTGAATATCTGATATTTGTGTAAGTCATGATTGTGTCCTTTTCTATAATATGATGAACAATAGAGTCAGAATGCACAACAATTTCTATACTAACCCATTCATTTATAGGATAGATCTTTGAACTTGACCTCATGCAATGATCTGGAGCTATCTTACCATCAATATCAACATCTGTTCCGGGAGAGCACATGTTAAGAGTTGTCTTTATCCCGTCAGATCTATTTTGAAGGCCTCCAAGAAATTGAGCTTCTATACTAACTGGAACCTGCTGATCTTTAAAAATCTTTTTTGGGTCTTCAGAATGGAGCATCACACCACTATTTCTATATGACCAATCACCATCTCTTATATGGTCGCCGTAGAACTTATAATCAAGTTTTAAGTGATAATTTTTAAATTTCTTTTTTGTATAAAAAATATTTCCATCTTTTTCGTCAAAGGAGTCGTATTGATCATAAGAAACTACAATGCTTCCATCTTCTATAAGATAGGTGTTGTTATAATTGTCATTTAAATCATAGCCTGCAACTTTAATATCCCAACCATCAAAAGTTTTGCCATCAAATAATGCTTGCCAATCCGATGAGGGGCTTTCTTGCTTATCATTTAATCCACATGACGTAACAACCATGCTTACAACAAAAAAAATAACATAAAAATATTTCATAATAACTTGCATTAATCTTTTGCTAAGTACAATTTACATAAATGAGAATAATTAAAAAAGATTTTATACTTTGTAAAAAACAAAAAACCCTTACAATGAAAAAACTTATTTTAATACTTTGCATTTTTACTTCATTTTCTGCTGAATCTCAAGACGACATAGTTAACAAAATTATTGATGAAGCCACAAATAATTCTCAGCTAGAGGTTTTGGCACATGAGCTACTAGATGTAATTGGACCCAGGCTAACTGGGACGCCTCAAAAAAAACAAGCAGCAGACTGGGCAATAAACAAGTATAACAGTTGGGGGGTAAATGCAGAGTTACATGAATTTGGAGAATGGACAGGATGGGAAAGAGGAATAACGCATGTTGATATGGTGTCCCCTAGAATTAGAACTCTTTCAGGAAGGCAGTTGGCCTATAGCCCCTCTACATCAAAAGAAGGAATAACTGGAGAAATAGTTTTTATTCCGGAAGTTGAAAACAAAGAAGACTTTACTAGTTGGCTTGAAACAATTAAAGGAAAGTTTGTTTTAAGCAGCATGTATCAGTCATCTGGAAGACCAGATTATAACTGGGAGGAGTTTGCCACAGAAGAGTCTCTGCAAAAAATTAGGGAAGAGAGAAGAGACGCGTCCAGAAAATGGTATGCAAATTTCAGTAAGATGGGGGTAAATAGAAGAAGCATAAACAGTGTTCTTGAAGACGCTGGAGCGATAGGACTGTTGTCGAGTAATTGGGCTGGAGGCTTTGGTGCAAACAGAGTGTTTAGCGCTGGGACAAAGAATATTCCAAATATTGATTTAGACCTAGAAGACTATACAATGCTGTACAGAATGGTTAAAAGCGGTGTAAATCCTAAAATCAAAGTTGTTTCAACCTCAAAGGATTTAGGAGTTGTCCCAACATTTAACACTCTCGCAATGATTAAAGGAACTGAAAAGCCAGAAGAATATGTCATCTTATCTGCCCATTTTGATTCTTGGGATGGGGCTACTGGAGCTACTGATAATGGAACTGGAACAATTGTTATGATGGAGGCTATGCGAATTTTAAAAGCTGTTTACCCAAACCCTAAAAGAACAATTTTGGTTGGACTCTGGGGGTTTGAAGAGGGCGGACTAAATGGTTCTCGGGCTTTTGTTGAAGATTTTCCTGATATAGTTAAAAATACTCAGGCTCTTTTTAATCAAGACAATGGAACCGGTAGGGTAATTAATATTGGAGGCCAGGGGTTTTTAAATTCATATGAATATGTGTCTAGGTGGTTGTATCCTGTTCCTAATGAGATTAAAAAACACATTGAAACAAATTTTCCCGGAATGCCTGGTGGCGGAGGCAGTGATTATGCCTCATTTGTGGCTCTTGGCGTTCCTGCTTTCAGCTTGAGATCTCTTGATTGGGCATATGGAAATTACACCTGGCATACAAACAAAGACACTTATGACAAGATCGTGTTTGATGACGTTAGGAGTAATGTTATTTTAACCGCAATTCTCACCTATATGGCTAGCGAAGACAACGAAAAAGCTTCTAGAGAAAAAAGGGTTATGCCTATTAATCCTAGAACAGGAAAAGAAGCCTCCTGGCCAAGAAAAAGAAACCCTAGAAGAAAGCCTATAGATAATTAATAAAAACAAAAAACCCTCAAGTCAAAGACAATGAGGGTTTTCTTGGTGGTCCCACCTGGACTCGAACCAGGGACCAAATGATTATGAGTCATCTACTCTAACCAACTGAGCTATAGGACCTACTCAAGCGCAAATATACAACTTACTTAAATTCCCTAAAAGGTCTTTTTCATAATATTTAAACTATTTTTGATACATGGATTCTCAAAGGCAAAAAAAGGTTTCGTCTTTAATTCAAAAGGAGTTGGCTACACTAATCGCTGGAGATCTTCGAAAGGGTGGCGTCGGTAATCTTTTAATTTCTGTAACTCAGGTTAGGGTTGCCCCTGACTTTTCTGTTGCAAAAGTATATCTCAGTATTTTTCCAAGCGATAAGGCGGGAGAGAGATTAGAGCAGCTACAAGGAAATGCTTCAAAAATAAAATTTGATCTTTCAAAAATTGTTAAAAACCAACTTAGAAAAGTTCCTGCTCTTTCTTTTTATCTAGACGACTCTTTAGATCATATAGATGAAATTGATGAATCTATTAAAAACCCCTTTAACCCAATAAAAAACAAAAATGTTTAACCGCTTTATATTTAAAGTCGCCTACAGGTACTTTTTTGCAAGAAGCTCAAAGACTATTGTAAATAGAATTAACCGGTTTGCTTTTATTATGATTGTTGTTTCTGCCTGCTCACTTCTTGTTGTGTTGAGCGCTTTCTCTGGCCTTAAAGACTTTGGTTTGCTATATACTAATTCTTTTGATCCTGACTATAAGGTTATTCCAGAAGTTGGCAAACATTTTATTTTAGACAGCTCTTCTGTTGAAAGGGTTCCGTCTCTTTCTGGGGTGTCTAACTCTTCTTTAGTTCTTGAAGAAAAAGTACTCTTGTCAAACCCCCTTAACTCTAGGGCTATTGTTTTAAAAGGCCTTGACTCAAATCATTTTTTAAACCAAAAGCTAAACGACCTGTCTCTGGTTGGGGTTTATGATGTTCGCGATAAAGACAATATATATCTTGGCGCCTCCATTGCCTCCGATCTTGATGTTGTTCTAAGTGAGGATTTTTCTGTAAATGCTACCCTGCCTTCTTTGAGAAACTTTTCTCTGCTTAACCCTTCTCCGTTTTCTAGTCTGTCTTTTCAGATACAAGGAATTTATCAAATTAGTGGAGACATTGAAAACAAGTATGCGTTTACTTCTCTTTCATCTTTAAGCAGCCTCTCAAAGCTTCCCAAAAACAATTTTTCATCTATCGAAATTCTTGTTGATGAGGACTTTTCCATAGAAACTTTAGAAAACGACCTTGACAAAATACTTCCTGTTGATTTTATAATCGTCTCAAAAGAAGAACTAAATCCTGCTCTTTACAAAATGCTTAATACTGAGAACTTTGCTGTTTATCTTATTTTTTGTTTAGTTGTTATTATTGCCGTTTTTAATCTTGTTGGCTCTCTAACAATAATGATGGTTGAAAAAACAAATGATCTAAAAATTTTAAATGCTTTGGGTGCAAAGAAGGGGTCTTTTAAAAATATTTTTCTTTCTCTTGGTGTTATCGTCTCTTTATTTGGGAGTCTTGTTGGCTGCCTTCTTGGCTCTGTTTTTGTTCTAGCTCAAGCCTCAAGTCCTTTTGTATATGTCCCCGGAACCAACCTTCCTTACCCTGTTATTCTTTCTTTTCAAAATCTTTTTGTTGTGTTTTTAACCGTCTCCTTAATCGGGTTTATAGCTTCTTTTTGGACTACTAGAAACTTGAGTAAACGTTTTTTAGACTAGGGTCTTTATTTCTGGCTGGCGATCCTTAATACCATCTAGTATTGTTATTATTTTGTTTGGATCGTTTTCTGTTAATATTGCAGTTTTTGTTGATTTAAAATTCTCAACACCTTTAAAATAATTTCCATAGTGCCTTCTTGTTTCAAGCACACCTAGAACTTCTCCCTTCCACTGTAGAGAAAGCTGTAAATGTTTTTTTGCCATTTCTGCCCTTTGTTTAAGGGTGGGCGGTTTCTTTATTTGCCCTGTCTTAAAGAAATGTTTTATTTCCTCAAAAATCCAGGGATTTCCAATAGACCCTCTGCCTATCATTGCACCGTCTAACCCGTATTCATCTCTCATTCTTTTTGCTGCCTGGGGCGTGTTAACATCACCGTTGCCAAAAACTGGGATGCTCATCCTGTTGTTGTTTTTCACTTCACTTATTTTTTCCCATGACGCATCTCCTTTATACATTTGTGCCCTTGTTCTTCCGTGAATAGAAATAGCCTTTATACCAACATCTTGTAGCCTTTCTGCAACCTCAACAATTTTTATAGTTTTCTCGTCCCATCCCAGTCTAGTTTTAACAGTCACGGGTAGTTTTGTTCTTTTCACTATTTCTTTTGTAAGGCTAACCATTAACGGTATGTCTTTTAGAATACCTGCTCCAGCTCCTTTACATACCACCTTTTTTACAGGACATCCATAGTTTATGTCTATTATATCAGGGTTGGTTTTTTCAACAATGTCAACAGCTTGAAGCATTGAATCGAGGTTTGCCCCAAAGATTTGAATCCCAACAGGTCTCTCTTGTTGATAGATATCCAGTTTTTTTGTGCTTTTTGCAGCGTTTCTTATAAGGCCTTCGCTAGAGATAAACTCAGTGTAGACAACGTCAGCCCCGTGCTTTTTACAAAGCTCGCGAAATGGTGGGTCACTAACATCTTCCATGGGCGCTAGCAATAAAGGAAAATCTGGAAGTTCTATTTTGCCTATTTTAATCATATGGCAAAAATAAGAATTCCTTGATTTATAAAGGGTTTCTCTTTTAAGATATTTCAAACTAAGTATCTTTGTCTTAAAATAAGACTGGTGAAAAAGGTTATTAGAAATTTTTGCATTATCGCTCATATAGATCATGGGAAAAGCACGCTTGCAGACAGGCTTCTTGACTCAACGGGTTCCGTAGACGAGAGAGACAAACAGGCTCAGCTGCTTGATGATATGGACCTGGAAAGAGAGAGGGGGATAACAATTAAATCGCATGCCGTACAAATGGAATATAAAAAGGACGGGGTTGAATATGTTCTAAACCTTATTGACACGCCTGGACATGTAGATTTTTCATATGAGGTCTCAAGGGCAATTGCTGCTTGTGAAGGCGCTTTATTGGTTGTTGATGCTGCCCAAAGCATACAGGCCCAAACAATTTCTAATCTTTATTTGGCATTAGAGAATGACCTTGAAATTATACCTGTTCTTAATAAAATAGACCTTCCTTCGGCCAATCCTGAGGTCGTTGCTGACGAGGTTGTTTCTTTGCTCGGCTGTAAACATGAAGACATCCTTTTAGCTTCAGCCAAAACCGGAAAGGGGATTGAGAAAATCCTTGATGCTATTATTGAAAAGGTGCCACACCCTCAGGGCCAAGAAGATCAAGAGCTTCAAGCTTTAATTTTCGACTCTGTCTTTAACCCTTATCGCGGAATAGAAACATATTTTAAAGTTGTTAATGGAAGCCTTTCTAAGGGCGACAAAATAAAATTTCTCTCTACAAAAAAAACATATGGGGCTGAAGAGGTTGGCACACTAAGGCTTCAACAGGTCCCAAAAGATAAAATTTCTTGTGGAGATGTTGGATACCTTATCACCGGGATTAAAGAGGCTAAAGAGGTTAAGGTTGGCGACACAATTACCCTTGCAGAATCTTCTATGGAGACTCCTATTGAGGGTTTTGAAGATGTTAAGCCAATGGTTTTTGCAGGAATTTATCCTGTAGACAGTGATGACTATGAGGATCTTCGTTCAAGCATGGAAAAACTTCAGTTGAACGACGCTTCATTGGTTTTTTCTCCCGAAAGTTCTGCTGCGCTTGGGTTTGGTTTCAGGTGTGGGTTTTTAGGAATGCTTCATTTGGAAATCATTCAAGAAAGACTACAAAGGGAGTTTAATATGTCTGTAATTACAACTGTTCCCAACGTGTCATATCATGCTTATACGAAAAAGGATCCCGCTACCCCAATACTTGTTAACAACCCTTCTGATTTGCCCGACCCTTCTCGATTAGACCGAGTTGAAGAGCCGTTTATAAAAGCCTCTATAATAACAAAGTCTGAGTTTGTTGGAAACGCTCTAAATCTTTGTATAGAAAAAAGAGGGGTCGTAACAAACCAAAGATATCTTTCTACTGAGCGAGTTGAGCTTAGTTTTGACATGCCTCTTGCAGAGATTGTTTTTGATTTTTATGATCGCCTCAAGTCTGTATCAAAAGGCTACGCCTCTTTTGACTACTCCCCCTCAGGGATGGTGTCTTCAAAATTGGTGCGCCTAGACATACTGTTAAACGGAAGCCCTGTTGATGCGCTTTCTTCTCTGATCCACTTTGAAAACGCCCAACGACTTGGAAGAAAAATGTGTGAAAAACTAAAGGAGCTGATACCAAGACAGCAGTTTGACATCCCTGTGCAAGCGGCGATAGGGGCTAAAATCATATCAAGAGAAACAATAAAAGCTTTTAGAAAAGATGTAACCGCAAAGCTTTATGGTGGAGACGTTACAAGAAAGAGAAAGCTTTTAGAAAAACAGAAGAAGGGTAAGAAAAAAATGAGAATGGTGGGTAGTGTTGAAATCCCACAAAAAGCATTTATGGCAGTATTGCAAATTAACAATTAGATGAATTTATTTTCAATAGAAACCGGAAATTTTAAGCTTGATGGCGGAGCCATGTTTGGTGTTGTTCCAAAAGCTTTGTGGGAAAAAACAAACCCTGCGGATGATAAAAACAGAATCGACATGAGCGCAAGATGCTTGTTGATTGAGGATGGGAAGAAGCTTATTCTTATTGACGCCGGGCTTGGTGACAAGCAAAGCGATAAATTCTTCAGTCATTACTCAAGGTGGGGAGATAGAACGCTTGTTGGCTCGCTTAAAGCTGAAGGGTTTTCCCCCGATGATATTACTGATGTGTTTTTTACACATCTGCATTTTGACCATTGTGGCGGTGCCACAAAAAGAGAGGGGGATAAAATAGTGCCCGCTTTTAAAAACGCACAGTTTTGGTGTTCAAAAAGCCATTGGGAGTGGGCAACCGTTAGCCCAAACCCTAGAGAAAAAGCTTCTTTTTTAGAAGAAAATCTTCAACCTATAAAAGAGTCGGGGCAACTAAATCTTTTTGACAGCGATAAAGATGGTTTTTGCGCAGACCTTGGGTTTGATCTTCTTTTGTTTGACGGCCACACAGAAAAAATGGCATTGCCGAAAATCACATACAAAGAAAAAACTATTCTTTTTGCCTCTGATCTTGTTCCAACCGCTGGACACATACCCACCCCCTACTTGATGGGTTATGACATAAGGCCCCTGGTGACAATGGCTGAAAAAGAGCGCGTATTAAATGGAGCCGTTAAGAACAACGTTTTGCTTTTCATGCAACACGACCCTCACAACGAACTTGTTGTTTTAAAAAACACAGAGAAAGGGGTTCGTTTTGACTCCTCAACCTCTTTAAAAAAATTATAATGCCCTCTCCTTTAAAAAACAAAAAAAAGATAGAGCTGCTTTTTCGCTTAGGAGAAAAAAAGAGCTCTGATGTCTTTGAGTGCAGGTGCCTTTCTTCATCTGAAAAAGAAGGGGAGGTAAGATTTGTTGTTGTCGCCCCCAAAAAAAACTTCCCACGCGCAGTTGATAGAAATAAAATAAAAAGAAGAATGCGAGAGATTGTTCGCAAGCAAAGCGATGCTCTTGGCGACTCTAACTTTAACTGGTTTCTTTTTATTTACTTAAGTAAGGAGATTCTTTCCTCAAAAGAAATGGAGGTTGAGCTTAAGGGGGTTGTGTCCTCTTTATAGGCTACCTTCTTTTATAATACATTGCGCAGTGAGGGATTCCGTCCTCCAAATAGCGTTCGTTTTTGCACACAAATCCTCTGTCTAGGTAGAACTTTTCTAGATACTCCTGCGCTGATATTTTTATATCGTGGTTGCTGAAGTTTTTCAGGCAGGCCTCTACTGTTTTTTCTACAAGCTCTATGCCCACGCCTTTTCCTCTTTCCTTTTCATCCACCGCCACTCTTCCAAAACCAGAAAAGCCCTCATAGTATTCGCCTGGTGGAAAGGCTCTTGCGTATGCTATAAGCATTCCGTTTTTTCTTCCTATTATGTGTATGGCCTTTTGGTCTTTATTGTCTGGGTCCACATAAGCTATCTCTTGCTCTAACACAAAAATTTCTGCTCTTATTTTAAATATCTCATAGAGCTCGTCCGCGCTTAGCTCTTCAAACCTTTTTTCTTCCCACTTTATCATTTATTGCTTAGGTATTTTTTTTACCCTTCTCTCATGCCTTCCTCCCTCAAACTCTGATTCTAAAAAAGCCGTTATTATTTCCTCTATTTCTTTTTTTTCTAAAAACCTTGAGGGGATGCTTATCACGTTCGCGTTGTTGTGTTGTTTTGCAAGCTTCGCGATTTCTTTATTCCAGCAAACTGCAGCCCTTACCCCTTGGTGTTTGTTTGCTGTCATTGCCGCTCCATTGCCTGATCCGCAAACAATAATGCCTATGTCTGCTTTTTTTTCTTCTACCTCTTCTGCAACCCTATGTATGTAATCTGGATAGTCAACGCTTTCTTCTCCGTCATACCCTTTGTTGGAGGTGCTTATGCCTTTTTCTCTTAGAAAGCTTTCTATGTGTTTTTTAACCTCTACTCCTGCGTGGTCATTTCCTAAAGATATTAGCATTCTTTTTTATTTTAAGTTAACAAATATCTTTTTATTATTCATAAGTTGTTAATAGTTGTTTAATTTTTTCTTTTTTTTTCTTTCTCTTTTTTTTATCACCCTTTTCTTTTTTCTTTTCCACCCCTTGTTAACTTTTTTCCTTTCTTTTTTATTAACTTTTCTTTTTATTTTTTCAATATTAACACCTTTTAATTACTCGCTTACTTTGCTGCTTTTTAGTGATTTAAGATGTTGATGGTTTGTTTGTAGTTTTCTTTTCTTGTTCAAATCTTTATTCTGGTCTTTTGTTTTTAAGATATTAACCGCATATAATAACTATAGTTAATTTAAATAAATAACAAATGTTATATATGTTTAAATGTTAGTATCTAAAAAAGTCAACATGAAAGTATTAAAACTATCTTTGAACTATTATTGAAGATGGGTAAAAAAAAGAAACAGCAAATAGATCTCGAAAGAAAAATAACAAAAGTCTTTCTTAAAAATCCAAACAGTGAGTTTAATTATAAACAGATATCGGCCGCTCTTAATGTTAAAGACACAAAGGGAAGGAACGAGATAATTAAGTCAATCACAAAAATGTTTAATAAGAAAAAGCTTATCTCACCAGCGCGTGGAAAATACGCTCTCAGCAACAATCAGAACAATATAATAAAGGGTGTTTTAGAAATAACATCAACAGGGAGAGGGTATGTGGTAACTGACGATCTAGAAGAAGATGTAGCCATAGAAAGAAAAAGACTAAACAAAGCGTTTAATGGAGACGTGGTTACAGTTTTAGTAAGACAAAAAAAACAGAAAGAAAAACCAGAAGGCGAGGTTCTTGAGATAGTTCAAAGAAAAAAAGAGAAGTTTATAGGGGTTTTTGAAAGACACAAAGACTATGGTTTTGTTAACACAAGAAGCGCAAGAATGTACACAGATTTCTTTATCAACAAAGAAGACATGGGGGGCTATAAAACAGGAGAAACGGTCGTTGTTGAAATAAAAAAATGGGAGGAAAAAAAAGAATCACCAGAAGGAAAAATTATTAAAAGCCTAGGAGAGAAAAAAGAAGAGATAGAGGCATATTCAATTCTATATGAACACGGCCTTTCAGTTGAGTTTCCTGAAATAGTTGAGAAAGAAGCAGAACAGATAAGCGCGCAAAGCCATAAAAAAGAAGTTGAAAAAAGAAAAGACATGAGGGACGTCCTAACCTTTACTATTGATCCAGATGATGCTAAAGATTTTGATGATGCTATTTCTTTTGTTGAAATAAATAAAAATCTTTTCGAGATAGGGGTCCATATAGCAGACGTTTCACACTTTGTTAAAGAGGGAACGGAGCTTGATAAAGAAGCAAGAAGTAGGGCAACATCTGTTTATCTTGTAGACAGAGTAATACCAATGCTTCCCGAAACCCTTTCTAACAACCTTTGTTCATTAAGGCCAAACGAAGAAAAGCTCACCTTTTCGGCAATTTTTAAAATAAACAAAAATGGAGAAGTAAAAGAAGAGTGGTTTGGAAAAACAGTAATAAAGTCCAACGAAAGGCTTTCATATCAAGAAGCAAAAATTTTAATAGACTCTAAAGCCTCAGAAATACCAAAAGAATTTTCATTGAGCAATAAAAAAAGAAATGTTGAAAAGGGGGTAACAAAAGCTCTTCTTCAAACAAACGAAATAGCCACAAAAATTAGAAAAAAAAGAATAGGGCAGGGGGCTATTATTTTTGACAAAACAGAAATCAAGTTTGTTTTAGACAAAAACAAACAGCCTATAGATGTTGTCTTTAAGAAAACAGAAAACGCAAACAAACTTATAGAGGAGCTTATGCTTCTTGCCAACAAAAGAGTAGCAGAGAAGATTCAAAAGTTTCAAAAAAAACCAACGTTTATATACAGGGTCCACGATAAGCCAGACCCAGAAAAACTAAAAGCCCTCAAAGTAATTGTGGAAAAGTTTGGATACTCTCTAGGTCTTTCGGAGGGGAATGTGGCAAAAGAGCTGAACGCCTTGCTTATAAGCATAAAGGGAAAGAAGGAACAAAACCTAATACAAACATTAACGATTAGAAGCATGAGCAAGGCAGAATATACCACAAAAAACATAGGACACTATGGGCTTTCTTTTTCTCACTACTCCCACTTTACCTCTCCAATAAGGAGGTATCCAGATGTTCTGGTTCATAGGGTTTTGGAAGCAAGCCTCAATAAAACAAAAATAAAGGACGAACAAGAGCTTGAGGAGCTTGCAGAACACTCAACAGAAAAAGAGATCCATGCCACGAAAGCAGAAAGGGACTCTATAAAGCTAACGCAAGTTAAGTTCATGCAAGAAAAAATAGGAAAAAGGTACCAGGCGGTTGTTTCTGGAGTTATCCAGCGGGGAATTTTTGTAGAGGTTGTAGAGAACAAGTGTGAGGGGCTGGTAAAAGCAAAAGATCTGCCGGGGGACTTTTACAGCTACGATATAAAAAACCACATGTTCCAAGGGGAAAGAACGGGAAAAAAATATCAGCTAGGCGATGAGGTTTTCGTCGTTCTTCAGGGCGCAGACATGGTGAAAAAACAACTTGACTTTCAAGTTGTATCTTGAGGCATCGAGCGGATTCGAACCGCTGTAGGAGCTTTTGCAGAGCCCTGCCTAGCCACTCGGCCACAATGCCTTAATTAGCAAAAGTAAGATAAAAAATTAAACTTTATCTTTGTTTTTGTGAAGAAGAAAGGGTTAAATTTTTTAGAGCAAATAATTGATGGCGACATAAAGAAGGGTTATGAAAAAAAACATCTTCGCTTCAGGTTTCCCCCTGAGCCAAACGGATATCTTCACATTGGACACCTCAAAGCGATTTGTGTTAATTTTAATCTTGGAGAGAAATACAGTGCGCCGGTTAATTTGCGCTTTGATGACACAAACCCAGAAAAAGAAGCAAAGGAGTATGTTGAGGCTATTAAAAAAGACATTGAGTGGTTGGGCTTCAAGTGGGATAAAGAGTGCTACGCCTCAGACTATTTTCAACAACTGTATGATTGGGCCCACGTGTTAATTGAAAAGGACCTAGCATATGTTGACTCCCAAAGCTCAAAGGAAATTGCCTCTCAAAAAGGAACCCCAACTGAACCAGGAAAAAATAGCCCAAACAGAACAAGGCCAACAGAAGAGAGTAGGCTTCTTTTTGAAGAAATGCATTCTGGGAAAATGAAGCCAGGAGAACATGTTTTAAGAGCAAAGATTGACATGTCTTCGCCAAACATGTTGATGAGAGACCCTGTTATTTACAGATCCATGAGCTCTCACCATCACAGGACGGGAGACACCTGGAAGATATACCCTCTCTACGACTGGACTCATGGAGAGTCAGACTACATAGAGCAGGTTTCTCACTCTCTTTGTACTCTGGAGTTTGAGCCACACCGAGAGCTTTATGACTGGTTTCTTGATGCTCTTGAGCCTTTAAAGGGCAGAAGGCCAAAACAAAGAGAGTTCTCAAGGTTAAACCTAAGCTATACTATAACAAGCAAAAGGCTTTTGGCAGAACTAGTTTCATCAGGAGCAGTACAGGGCTGGGATGACCCTCGCCTCCCCACAATATCTGGGTTGAGAAAAAGGGGGTATACCCCAAAAGCGCTCAGACAGTTTGCCAACACTGTTGGAGTTTCTAAGCGAGAAAATGTTATAGATGTTTCATTGTTAGAGTTTTGTATACGAGCTGATTTAAATGAATCTGCACCAAGAGCAAGAGCTGTTCTTTCTCCTTTAAAAGTTACAATTAAGAACTTCCCTGAAAACAAAACAGAAGAGCTAGAATTTGAAATAAATCCTCAAAAAAAAGAGCTTGGAAAAAGAAAAGTTTTTTTCGAACGAGAGCTTTATATAGAGCGAGATGATTTTCAAGAAGAAGACGATGAGAACTTTTACCGCCTTACAAAAGGCCAAGAGGTTAGGTTGAAAAACGCATATATAATAAAAGCAGAAGAGGTTATAAAAAACAAAGACAATGAGGTGGAAGAGGTTGTTTGTTCTTATGACCCAAAAAGCAAAAGTGGATCGGGGACCGAGGAGAGCTCAAGAAAAGTCAAGGCAACAATTCATTGGCTGGGAAGGGCAGAAGCAGTTACTGCAAAAGTAAATGTTTATGACAGGCTCTTTAAGGTTTCGGAACCAGGCAAGGAAAAAAGCATAACGGAAGACCTTAACGAAAATTCTTTAGAAACACTTGATGCTTTTGTCGAGCCGTATCTTAAGGACGCAGAGCCCGGCAGCTCATACCAATTCCAAAGGCTTGGTTATTTTATAAAAGAAAAGGACACTAACCAGCTCGTGTTTAATAAAACAATTGGATTGAGAGACTCTTGGAAAAAAGAAAACGGGTAGCCTATTCGTTACTCTGTTTCTTCGTCGGTCTCTAAGTCATCGATTATCTCATCTACAATTGAGCTTCCCTTAACAGCAGGAGGTGTTGATTTAGACTCAGACTTGTTTTGCTCCTGCATCGCCTCTCCTATTTTGCTGCTAGCTGTAAACGCTGCAACCATATCGTTGAGCATTGTGCTTCCAGCTTGAGGTGAATTAGGAAGTAAAATAAGGTTAGAATTCGTCTCCTGTCCAATAGACTGAAGTGTGTCATAGTGTTGTGTTACAACTATTAAAGCAGAGGCTTCTTGAGAATTAATTCCAACAGAGCCAAGCGTACCAACTGAGTCCTCAATTCCTTTTGCGATTTCCCTTCTTTGGTCTGCAATACCTTGTCCTTGAAGCCTTTTGCTTTCTGCTTCAGCTTTTGCCTTTTCTACAATTAAAATTCTAGCAGCATCTCCTTCATATTGAGCAGCTGTTTTTTCTCTGTCAGCAGCGTTAATTCTATTCATTGCTATTTTTACCTCCGCGTCAGGCTCAATATCCGTTACAAGGGCCTTAACAATGAAGTATCCATATTCTTGCATTGCCGCTCCAAGCGACTCTTTAACTGCAACCGCAATGTCGTCTTGTTTTGAAAACACATCATCTAGCTTCATTTTAGGAACCTGTGACCTAATAAGATCAAAAACATAAGAGGTGATTTGGTCTTGAGGAAAATCAAGCTTATAGAATGCGTCGAAAACTTTTTCTTCTACCACACGATATTGAACAGACACTTTAAGTTTTACAAAAACATCATCACTTGTTTTTGTTTCAACAACAACGTCTAGTTGTAATATTTTTAGACTTAGCCTGCCAGAGATTCTATCGACAAAAGGAATTTTAAATTGAATTCCAGGGCCTCTAACGGAGTTAAACTTTCCAAAACGCTCTATAATTGCAGCAGATTGTTGCTTTACAATAAAGACTGTTGAAAAAAGAACTATAAAAAGAAAAAGTATTAAAATTGGGGTTGTAAACATGCTCATGGTTTTAGTGTTTTAGTTAATTTATTAATTCGTTTAATTGTTTCCTCGGCCCCTATAATTTCAATCATTTTAAAAAGATCAGGACCTTTTAATGATCCAGCTAAAGCAAGCCTAAGAGTTTTCATTGTCTGCCCAAAACTAATTTTGTTTTCAGCAGAAGATTTGAAAAGGCCCTCTTTAATCACAGATCCTTCTTCCGATGAGCCTACATGTAATTTACAAAAATTTAAAATAACCAACGTCTCTGGTTGATTAAGTTTTTGCAAAACTTTTTGGTCATAATCAGAAGGTTCGTGCATAAAAACCCCTATTTCTTTTTGAATGTCAGAAAGAAGGTTTAGCCTTTCTTTAATTAAATCAATTATTTCTTCAAGCTTTTTTCCAAATCTTGAAAAAGCCGCTTCTGTCTGACCCTCACACTGTTCAATAATTTTTTTTGGAGAACAATCTTGTATGTGTAGGTGGTTTATCCAGGTTGCCTTTTTAATATCGAAACGTGCGCCGGATTTTTGAATCCTTTTGCTGTCAAAGCCCGCAACCAATTCTTTAAGAGTATATTTTTCTTTGTCGCTTTCATTGCTCCACCCGAGAAGAGCAAGATAGTTTATTAACCCCTCTGGCAAAAACCCCTGTTCTTTAAATCCAAAAGAATCTTTCCACGCTATGGGAAAAACTGGGAAACCCTGCTGTTTAGCATCTCTTTTTGACAACTTACCCTGTCCTTCCGTTTTGAGAATTAATGGAAGGTGAAAAAACTTAGGAGGCGCCCAGCTAAAATATTTGTATAATAAAATGTGGAACGGAAGAGATGACAACCACTCCTCTCCCCTAACAACAGAGGTTATTTTCATGTCATTGTCATCAACAACATTAGCTAGATGGTAGGTAGGCATTTTATCTGATTTTAAAATTATTTTATCTTCTAACTCGTTTGAATTAAATGAGAGATTCCCTCTTATTTCGTCTTTAACTTTAATTGTCTCATTGCTTGGCACAACCATTCTTATTACAAACTCGCCTTTCGTAATTAAACTATCCGCCTCTTCTTTACTTATTGTAAAAGTGTTTTTTAATCCAAAATTTTTATCATGCCTGTATTTAAAATCATTGCCGTGTTTTTCCTTAGCCCGTTTAAGCTCTTCCATGGTGTCAAAGCAATGATACGCTTGTCCGTTTTCAACTAACAGATCGACATGCTTTAAGTAAATCTCTTTTCTTTCACTTTGTTTATATGGCTTCTTGTCTGGAGCAAGGCCTAGCCACTTTAGGCTCTCTATAATATATTCTTCTGCTCCCTCAACTGTTCTGTCGGTATCAGTGTCTTCTATCCTAAGTATAAACTCGCCGCCATTTTTTTTAGCAATTAGATAATTGAAAAGAGCAGTTCTGACACCACCTATATGAAGCGGGCCGGTTGGGCTGGGTGCAAACCTTGCTCTTTCTTTCATAATTCAAATATAACACCATAATATTCCTAATTAAAATAATCCTCATGATTTGAGCTATATTTGTGAATAAATATGTCTAAAGTTGATTTCATTTCGTGCCCTCCTTTTTCTTTTAAAAAAGAAAAAATTATACGTGTTCTTAAAAAATATGCAGAAGACGAGGGCTATTCTATAAAAAAAATCCAATACAATTTTCTAGAAAAACCATCTATGCTAAAAATGAACAAAAGTTATTTAGGACACGATTCTCACACTGACATTATTACTTTTGATTATTCAGAGAACATGTCAATAAATGCAGAAGTTTACATCTCAATAGACATGATGAAAGAGAACGCTAAAAAATTTAAGCAATCTATTGAAAATGAGATGGTTAGGTTAATATCTCACGCTCTTTTTCATTGTATGGGCCACTCTGATAAAAGCAAATTAGAAAAAGAAAAAATGAGAATAATGGAAGAAAAATTTATAAATGACGTTTCACGTGAAACAATAACCAATGTTTAGTTCTAAATACGACATAATCGTTGTTGGTGGTGGTCACGCTGGAGCTGAAGCAGCTGCCGCAGCAGCCAATATGGGCTCAAAAACACTTCTTGTTACAATGAACCTTCAAACAATAGGACAAATGTCTTGTAATCCTGCTATGGGCGGAATTGCTAAAGGTCAGATTGTTCGCGAAGTTGATGCTTTGGGCGGATACAGTGGAATTATATCAGACAAAACAGCCATTCAATTTAAAATGCTTAATAAATCTAAGGGTCCTGCCATGTGGAGCCCTAGGGTTCAGTCGGACAGAGCAATGTTTTCTTCATTATGGAGAGAGATGCTTGAAAAGACGCCCAACCTTGATTTTTATCAAGAGATGGTTACAGGTTTAATTGTAAAGAACAACAAGGTTAGAGGTGTAATTACTAGCTTGGGAAATAAGATATTAGCCAGATCTGTGGTTTTAACTAATGGAACATTTTTAAACGGCTTAATTCATGTTGGAGAGAAGAACTTTGGTGGGGGAAGAGCAGGAGAAAAAGCCTCTGTTGGTCTAACCGCTAACCTAGAGTCCTTAGGTTTTGTTTCTGGTAGAATGAAAACAGGAACCCCTCCACGTGTCGATGGGAGAACTTTAAATTACAAGCTAATGGAAGAACAACCTGGCGATACAAACCCTTCAAAATTTAGCTACTTGGAAAAGATAAAACCAATAAAAAAACAACTTAGCTGTCATATCACACATACAAACAAGAGTGTACATGAGATAATGGAATCTTCCTTTGATAGGTCCCCAATGTTTAACGGAAAGATCGAAAGTACAGGACCACGATACTGTCCCTCTATTGAGGACAAAATCGATCGTTTCAAGGATAAAGATAGGCATCAAATTTTTGTTGAGCCAGAAGGTTGGAACACGGTGGAGGTCTACGTAAATGGCTTTTCCACCTCAATGCCAGAAGATGTTCAGTACAACGCAATAAAAGAAATAAAAGGTTTTGAAAAAGTAAAGTTTTTTAGGCCAGGATACGCAATAGAATACGATTACTTTCCCCCTACCCAACTTTCTTTAAGTTTAGAAACAAAGTTAGTAGAAAACTTGTTTTTTGCGGGACAGATAAATGGAACTACAGGTTATGAGGAGGCTGCTGCCCAAGGGATAATAGCAGGAATAAACGCCTCTAGAAAAATTAACAAAAAGAGCCCCTTTCTTCTTGGCAGAAGCGAAGCATACATTGGCGTTTTAATTGACGATCTTATTACAAAAGGAACAGAAGAGCCATATAGAATGTTTACTTCTAGGGCAGAGTATAGAACACTTTTAAGACAAGACAATGCAGATATTAGGCTTACAAAAAAGGCTTATGAAATTGGTTTGGCCGGAGAAGAAAGGCTTAAGAGGGTTATGGAAAAAGAAGAGAAGTCAAACGCGTTTAAGTTTTTTTATTCCAAAACAAGCTTTGAACTTGATGAGATTAATCCAATACTAGAATCTAGTGGATACAAAAAGGTTAACCAAAAAGATAAACTAGCAAAAGTTTATTCTAGGCCAAACGTAAAAGGAAACCAAATGAAGTCACTTAAGCTAGTCTCAGACTATTTAAAAAAGAACAAAATCGACGATGAGGTATTTGAACAAACAGAAATTCAGATCAAATATGAAGGCTACATTCAAAAAGAAAAAGAAAATGCTGATAAATTATTAAGGCTAGAAAGCATTAAAATTCCAAAACGCTTTAATTATAATGAGCTTGCGTCATTGTCTTTTGAGGCAAAAGAAAAGCTTAACGAGGTTAGGCCTGCAACCCTATCACAAGCCTCAAGAATTAGTGGAATAAAACCAAGCGACATTAGTGTGTTGCTTGTTAAAATGGGAAGATAAATGTTTCACGTGGAACAAAACTTTAAAAAAGACCAACTTGTTTATAAAGCAAAAGACTACATTAAAAGAGGCGAGGTATTTTTAATATACAAAGACAATTCATCAGGGATCTTATGGACTGAATTTTCTCAAAACCTTTCACATAAAGAAAACTATAACACTGTTCAATATACCCCACACTCAAAAAAAACCAATTTATTTAAAAGGGTTTATAAAATTTCACAGAACCTTATGTTTTTATACAAGCGTATACTTTTAGGAAGAGAGATAATAGTTTCAAAAAGAGGATTAGATTTTGGATCAGGAGACGGAGCATTTTTTAGGTATATGTCCTCGAGCTCCTTCACAATAGACGCGTTAGATCCATTTTTTAAAGCTAAAAATATAAATCAAGAAAACTTTTACTCTGACCTGGCTGAAGTACCTGATAATCAGTATGATATGATCTTTATGTGGCATTCTTTAGAGCATGTACAGTCGCTTGAGAATACGATAAACGGTGTTTATAAAAAAATTAAAGCCAACGGTTCGCTTATTGTGGCTGTTCCAAACTACAAATCTTTTGACTCAAGATATTATAAAGAAGTCTGGGCAGCCCTAGATGTACCAAGACATTTATGGCATTTTACAACCACATCTATATCCAACCTGATGCTTAACCATAACTTAAAACTAAAAAGATCATTCCCCCTGCTTTTAGATGCATATTATATATCATATCTATCTGCAAAAAATAAAAAATCCTATTTCCCTATTGTTGAAGGAATATTAATAGGAACTTTATCAAACTTTATAGGCCTTTTTTCTGGACAGTTTTCATCTCAAACATATGTTTTTAAAAAAAAGAACTAGTCTTCTTTTACAGCAAGAAGCTTAGTAATGTTTAAGGAAAAAGTAGTAAAAATAATTTTAGCACTTACGTTTCTTGTAATGGAATATAAAGAATCTTCTAAAAGGCTCACAATGTCAATAATATTTTTACTATGAATAAAAGGAGAAAGTTTTTCTACTTCGAAATCAGAGTTGGAGATGAAAGTGGAAAGTTTAGATGCTCCATAACTAATTAGAAGAGACTCTCGTGTTAAATATAAACAGTAAGAAAAAAAACTCTTTTGTTCATCTCTCTTTAGCAACGCCATTTTATCTGACCATGACATTAAACCAATTACCGCCTCTTTATTTTTTTTGGCTTTAAATGCCAACCTTAAACATTCTACAAAATCTCGCTCATGATTAAACGAGTTTAAATCTTCTTGAAGAAAACCTAAACATCTTCCCCAGCTACCCATTGAAGAGGAGGCTATTTTTTTTGCATCTAAATCTGGGTGTGAGCTTTTTATTTTTTCTTCTATTAGTTTTATTGGTATTGGAGAAAGAGAAGAAATCTGACATCTCGATTTAATCGTAGGGAGCACATCATGTATATTTTTAGAAATAAAAATAAAATAACAATCTGCAGGAGGCTCTTCAAAGAGCTTTAACAAAAGATTTGAAGCAGCTGGAGGCATTAGCTCTCCTAGCCAGAGAATAAAAACCTTGTTTTTTCGATAAGATTTTAATTTTGCAGATTTATGCATAGAGACAATCTGAGGCTTTCTAATTAGAGGGGTATTTCCACTAGAGTTTGAGGCTGATTTCCATCCAAGGATATTTGGAAAGGGCATGTTATTAATATATGCTATCCATTCTTTATTTAGTTCTGAAGCACGGTCTTTATCTGAAAACAAAGGAAATACAAAATGTAAATCCGGATGATTTAATAAGTCACCTTGCTTATTTTGTTTATCAAAAAGAAGCTGCTCAGAAATTGCAAGTGCAAAATGAAGGCCACCATACTGGTCTTTGTCTACAATTATATTAGACTGAGGAAAGCTATTTTTATCTATGGCGCTTTGAATCATTTGCTTTAAATGTTCTTGTCCTAAAATTTCATCAAAAAGCATACTCAAATATATATGATATTATATCTTTAACAACAAAAACAAAATATGTTTTTCCTATCTAATCAAAGTTTTAAAAACCAGAAGGTCCTAATACGCCTTGACCTAAACGTACCTCTAGGCGACGATTTGAGTGTGACAGATTCAACAAGAATAAAGGCATCCAAAGAGACTGTTGACTTTGTTATTAATAAAGGGGGGGCATGTATTTTAATTGCACACCTAGGTCGTCCAAAAGGAAAAGATAAAAACCTTTCTATGTTAAATATCTTAAAAGATATTAGCAAGTGTTTCGGAAAAAAAATTCAGTTTGTTAACGATTGCATTGGAGATGAGGTTGAACAAGCAATCTCAAAAATGAATAATGGAGACATTTTATTACTAGAGAACTTAAGGTTTCATGAAGAAGAAACAAATGGGGATGAAGGATTTGCAAAAAAATTATCAAGACTAGGCGATTCATATATAAATGATGCTTTTGGCACGAGCCACAGGGAGCATGCCTCAACATTTACTATTGCAAAACACTTCCCTAATAAAAAATATGGAGGAATACTTTTACAGAGAGAGCTAGATGTTATAGGAAAGATTTTAGATAAAGGAAAACCGCCAATTCTCTCTATTCTAGGAGGGGCTAAAGTTTCCTCAAAATTAAAGATTATTAATAACCTTGTAGAGCAAGTAGATAAAATAATTATTTCCGGAGGAATGGCATTTACATTTATTAAAGCGAGTGGAGGAGAAATTGGAGATTCACTTTATGAGCCATCATTACTCAATGAAGCTAGATTAATTTTGGAAAAGGCCAAGAAGCTAAAAACAGAAATTCACCTCCCTTTAGATGTTTTAGCAGCAAAAGACAAAAATAATATTGGAGAAACAGAAGTTTTTAATATTGACAAGATTGAGCCAGGATGGATGGGAATGGATATCTCCAGAAAATCTATTGCTGCTTTTGAGAAAGTTATAATGTCAAGCAATACAGTTTTCTGGAATGGGCCTATGGGTGTTTTTGAAAAGGAAAAATTTAGTCAAGGAACGATGGGAATATGCAAGATTTTAAAAAGAGCCAAAGAAGACAACAAATATGTGATTACTGGTGGGGGAGATTCAATTGCTGCATTAAAAAAGTTTGGAAAAACCTCTTGGGTTAATTATATTTCGACAGGTGGAGGAGCAATGTTAGAGAGCCTTGAGGGAAAAGAATTGCCTGGAGTAAAAGCGCTAAATTAAAATGGTGACAACAAATCAAAACATATCAAAAGGAATTAGCTTATTCTTACTAATAAACATAAGTCTTATAATAACATCATGTAATTCATCAACATCCAAAGCATACGTTCCAGAGTCAAATGGTAATATCAACAGCCTAACCGTTGTAATGAATGAAAGCCATTGGTCAGGTGAGCTGGGAGAAAAAGTGAGAAATGTTTTCTCTGCCCCATATGAAGGCCTTCCTTTTGATGAACCAAAGTATGATTTATACTATATGCCGCCAAAAGCATTTAGTGGTTTTGCAAGAAGCAGCAGAAATATAATTGTTTTTTCAAATGACACAATCGATAAAATAAACCTTGTTAAGAACCCCTGGGCTCGACCACAGGTTGTTACACTAATATCAGGAGAAGATCAAGATGTTATGGGATTCTACCTTGAAGAAAATCAAGACTTAATTTTAAGAACATATAGTGAAAACGAACGAACTGAAAAGCTAAGAAGAATTTCAAAGTCTCCAAATAAAGATGAAGATCTTAAAAGAAAATTCAACATATCTCTAGATTACCCATCTGTATATTCAACCGTAAAAGACACAACAAATTTTATTTGGATTGAAAAGGAAGTGTTAAAGGGACATCTTAATATCATAGCTTACACACTTCCGTTAGATATAGATTTGAAAACCCTCCAAATCAGGATACCAAAAATTAGAGACTCAATTGGAAAAATTTATGTGCCTGGCAGATTGCCAAATTCATATATGATTACAGAAAAGGCATACAGGCCATATTTCTATCTAACACAAATAAACGAAATGGAATCAATTCTTACAAAAGGAACTTGGGAAGTAGAAAATGATTTTATGGCAGGCCCATTTGTAAATTATATAGTAAAAGACACTCAAAATAACAGATATCTTGTTCTAGAAGGTTTTGCTTTTGCTCCAACAGAGAGCAAGAGAAACTATATGTTTGAATTGAATACAATTATTACAACACTAAAAATCAAAAAGTAGAGAAATTTAAATTAATTTTCTTCTTCTTGATCTTCTGTGTCATCTTCTTTAGAAGCTTTTTTAAATTCTTTAATACCGCCCCCTAAGCCTTTCATGAGTTCTGGAATCTTTCTCCCCCCAAATAAAAGAAGAATAGCAGCAATTATAAGAACAACTTGCCATGGCCCCATGGCCCCAAGAATAAAATTTATTAATATCATCTATAATTCATTTTAAACAAATTTAAAGAAATATTTTTTGTAAAATGAATTTCTATTTAAGATATAATCTTGTTACATAAACTTAATATATCTTTGTTTCAATGGTTAAAAAGAAAAAAACATCCAGGATTGAGAAATTATTAGAGCAATTTCATATAGTGCTAGTTAATAAAAAGACACTAGAAAGAAGACAAATATTTACTGCCTCCAGGTTACAAATAATCCTCACTTCTTTTCTTGGGTTTATGACCATCTTGTCTTTAGTTTTCTTAATAATATATTTCACACCACTAAAAGAATATTTTAGAGGATATACAAGTACAGAGCTAAGAGAGTCATCTTTTGATAATGCAATAAAACTAGATTCTCTCGAAAAGCTCTACCTAATGCAAAACAATTACATTTCTTCTGTTAAAGACCTTTTAGCAGGAAAAATAGAGTTTATAGACTTGTCAAACGATTCTATTGTTGAAACTAACTTAAACCAAGAACTAGATCTTGTTAAAACAAACACAGAAGACTCTATTTTAAGGGCCATTGTTCAGGAGGAGGACAAATACAATCCAACAAATATTAATGCAGATAAATTAAGCACTGTCTTGTTCTCTCCAGCAAAAGGAGGTATATCATCTGAATTTAGCCTTCAAGAAAAGCATTATGGTATCGATATAACTTTACCTGAGAATTCTCCAATATACTCTGTTAGTGCAGGAAGGGTAATTTTTTCAGAATGGACCACAGAAACAGGATATGTTATTATTATTGAACATTTAAACGGTTTAATATCATCATATAAACACAATTCATCTTTATCTAAATCTCAAGGAGAGTATGTAAGTAGAGGAGAGGTAATAGGTTTTTCTGGGAATACAGGGAGTCTGACAAGTGGGCCGCACCTTCACTTTGAGTTATGGTTTGAAGGAGAGCCAGTTGATCCCCTAAGTTTTATAGAATTCTAATTTAATGAAAACACAAATAGCAATCCTTTTTGCACATTATATTAGAAAAAAAAATCAAAATTGGATTAAAAATCCTATTCAGCAACAGAATAAAACTTTTAATAAATTAATTTCAAAGGCTAAAAACACTGAATTTGGCCGTTATCATGATTTTAAACAAATTAAATCCTACAATGACTTTAAGAAAAACGTTCCTGTCAGGGATTATGAGGGGCTGAAGGATTATATTGATCAAGTCGTTAATGGACAAAAAAATATTCTCTGGCCAGGCAAACCTTTATATTTTGCAAAAACTAGTGGAACAACATCAGGCACAAAATTTATTCCCATCACACGAAGCTCAATTAAAACACACATAAGATCTGCCCGAGACGCGCTTCTAAATTATTTTCTTAAGTCGATGAATTACAAATCAATAAATGGAAAGCACATGTTCTTGCAGGGTAGTCCAGAATTAATTAAAAAAAACGGTATTTATATAGGTCGCTTATCGGGTATTAGTGCTCACTATATCCCAAAGCTTTTTTTACAAAACAGAATGCCTTCTTGGGAGACAAATTGCATTAAAGATTGGGAAGAAAAAGTTGATAAAATAATAGATGAGACTATTGGAGAAAGGATGACGATTATAGCAGGAATTCCATCATGGGTTCAAATGTATTTTGAAAAAATAGTCCAAATCAAAAAAAAGACAATTAGTGAAGTTTTTCCAGAGCTGTCTCTATATGTGTATGGAGGAGTAAGTTACGAGCCTTATAAAATGATGTTTGAAAAACTTTTTGGTAAAAATATCGATACCTTGGCAACTTTTCCTGCCTCGGAGGGGTTTTTTGGTTATCAAGATGAATTTACAGAAAAAGCCCCTGAATTATTACTTCTCCTCAATAATGACATATTTTATGAGTTTATAAAGACGGAAGACTTTTTAAGAGGTGATAAAAAACGAATAAGCCTTGAAGGTGTAGAGTTAAATGTGAACTATTTATTAATAATATCAACCTCAGCCGGTTTGTGGGCATATAACATTGGAGACACTGTTAAATTCACATCTCTAAAGCCTTATAGGATAATTGTTACTGGGCGAATCAAACAATTTTTATCTGCCTTTGGAGAACATGTCATAGCAGAGGAAGTGGAAAAGGCTTTAAAGCAAACGCTTAACAATACCAATATAATCGTAAAAGAATTTACAGTAGCTCCTAAAATTAATCCTAAAGAAGGACTGCCTCATCATGAGTGGTATATAGATTTTGAAAATGCACCGAATAACATTAATGACTTTTCAACTGAGCTTGATAAACAAATGAGAAAATTAAACATTTATTATGATGATCTAGTAGCTGGAGGTATTATTAAGCCATTGATTATTAAAAGGATAAAAAGTGATGATTTTAAAAATTATATGCGTTCAGCTGGGAAGTTAGGAGGGCAAAATAAAGTCCCAAGGTTATCAAATGACAGAAAAATTGTAGACCAACTAACATTATATTAAATTTTGAAAAACACAATTACATTTGTTTATCCAATTAAAAGAAGTTTTGTTCAAACAGATTTAAGAATTCTGTCTGAACTTAAAACAAAAGTTTTTGAGATACATTCTCCCCCACTTAAAGGATTTCAATTTTTCACTAATAGAGCTAGAGAGATATTTTTGAGTATAAAATTTATCTTTAAATCAAACTATCTAATCTGCTGGTTTAATGATTATCATTCTTTCTTTCCAATTCTTATTTCAAATTTATTTATGAAAAAAACCATATTAATTATTGGAGGATATGATGCTATTGTAGACAAAAAATCAAAACACGGGCTATTTTATAAAAAAGGGTTAAGGACGATTATTGGAAAATTAAACTATATGTTAGCAAAAGAAGTTTGGGTGGTACATAAGAGCTTAGAATCTGGTTGCCAACAAGCATATTACGACAATGGGATAATTTCAGGAATACGTAATTTAATAAATAAAAAGAAACTAAATATTAAAGAGGTATCAACGGGGTATGATTCAGAATTTTGGAAAAACACTAAATCACAAAAAAGAAATTCTGTAGTTACTGTTGCTTTTTTTAATTCAAAAAGAGTATTAGATATCAAAGGAATTAGTTTGTTTAACGAACTTGCAAAAAGAATTCCAAATTATGATTTCACAATTATAGGAGAAACAGGAATAAAAATTTCAGACTATCTCGAGCTATCTAAAAACATAATTGTTAAAGGAATTAAGACAAAAGAGGAATTACGAGATCTTTATAGTGATCATAAATATTATTTTCAAGGCTCTAGACTTGAAGGGCTTCCTAATTCATTGTGTGAAGCAATGCTTTGTGAATGTATTCCCATAGGTTCTGCATATTTTGGTATACCAGATGCTATTGGAGATGCAGGGCTAATATTTAACCACTCCAACTCTATTCAAACGGTTGTAGATTTTATTTTGGGATTGAAAAACAACAAACTTTCTTTAAAAGCAAGGCAGAGAATTATTAGCAATTTTAATATTAAATCCAGGAAGCAACACTTTAATGATATATTAATAAAATGAAAGCAGGTGTAATAGGGTGTTTAAACAGTAATAATATAGGGGATTATATTCAAACCCTAGCTGTTATTAAGCTAATAGGAAAAGATTATAAAATATTAGACAGAGAGTCACTAAATAGTTATAATGATGAACCAAGAAAGGTAATAATAAATGGATGGTTTATGGAAAATCCTCTCAACTTTCCACCTTCAAGCAACATAAAACCTTTGTTTATTTCTTTTCATATAAACCCTGATATAGCATCAGACTTTTTAAATAGTAACACAGTAAGTTACTTAAAAGAACATCAGCCTATAGGCTGCAGAGACACATTTACTCAGGAGCTTCTAGAAAAACATAGTATTAAAACCTTTTTTTCATCATGCGTTACATTAACTTTAAATAAGACAGACTATATAAGCCCAGTATATAAAAAAAACTCTACACTAATAATTGGTGCCTTTGACAGGTTGAAACCATATATTGAAAAAAACAAGGGGCTATACAAGAGGCTAGTTACTTCAATTAAAATACCTTATAAGTTCATGAATTATAAAACAAAAAATCTAATTTTTAGTAAGTGGTTAAGGAAACAAAGTTTTGAGGTAAATTTTGCTAACCAGATAGTAGAAAAAAAAATTTCCTCGCATGAAGAAGGACTTAAATTAGCTGAAGAAGTATTAATTAAAATAGCCAATTCAGATTATATAATTACTTCAAGGATACATTCTGCTTTGCCAGCAGTTGCAATGGGGAAAAAGGTGATTTTTATTAATGAGGGATTAGATAATATAAATCATAGATCTAGGCTAAGCGGGCTTCAATCTTTTTTTAAATCAATAAAGCTAAAAGAGATTAGAATCCTTAATTTTGAAACTATAAAAATTACTCAGAATCATATGGTTTATTCTAAAAAAATCGAAAAAATAATTAACGACTTTTTAAAAAAGTGATATGAATATATTAATTATTGGTGGTGGTGGAAGAGAACATTCTGTAGCGCGCTCTATATCGATAAGTAAGAATTGTAACAAAATATATATTCTTCCAGGAAATGCCGGAACAGCAGAATTAGGTGAAAATATTGAGGGAGATGTAAATGATTTTAACCTCATAAAGAAAACGGTTTTGTCCAATCAAATTTCTGTCGTTTTTGTAGGACCTGAGGACCCCATTGTAAATGGTATTTATGATTTTTTTAAGAAAGAACAATTATTAAAAGATATTTTAATTGTAGCACCAGGAAAAAGAGCAGCAAAATTAGAAGGGAGCAAAGATTTTGCAAAAGTATTCATGAAGAAAAATAATATCCCTACAGCAAAACACTCAACATTTTCAAAAGAAACTATTCAGCAAGCCTATTCCTTTCTTGATCAAATGAAACCTCCTTATGTTTTAAAAGCTGATGGTTTAGCTGCTGGAAAAGGAGTGTTAATTCTTAATACTCTTAATGAAGCTAAAAAAGAGCTGGATAATATGCTGTTAAAGAATAAGTTTGGTAAAGCTTCTAATAGAGTTGTTATTGAAGAATTTCTTGATGGAATTGAGCTATCATGTTTTGTCTTAACCAACGGGAAAGACTATAAAGTTTTGCCATTTGCAAAAGATTATAAAAAAATAGGAGAAGCTGATACCGGTCTTAATACCGGAGGAATGGGAGCTGTTTCTCCTGTCCCATTTTTAGATGAGAAGCTTAAAATTAAAATTGAAGAAAAGATTATAAAGCCTACAGTCCAAGGTATTCAAGATGAAAGAATGGACTACATAGGATTTATTTTTATAGGGTTAATTAAAGTTAAAGATGAGCCATATGTTATTGAGTATAATGTAAGGATGGGAGATCCAGAAACGGAAGTTGTATTTCCAAGGATTAAATCCGATATTTTAGATTTCCTACTAGCCTTAGAGACTGATAACTTCCCCTTACTAGACCTTGATATTGATTCTCGGGCAGCTGCAACAGTAATGCTAGTCTCTGGAGGATATCCTTTAGCTTATGAAAAACATATTCCAATTTCTGGGCTAAGAGACATAAATCAATCTATAGTTTTTCATGCAGGGACCAAGACCCAAGACAATAAGATATTAACAAATGGAGGGAGGGTTTTAGCAATAACATCTTTCGGAGAAACCATTAACAAAGCAACGGATACCTGTTATAAAGAAATACAAAAAATCTCTTTTAAAGGAATGTCTTTTAGGAAAGATATTGGATTTGATTTATAAAAATGGGTGGGCAGTTATATCCCTGTTTTCTTCAGCATTTTCATCAAACTTTTTAAGCTGTTTAATCCAATATATAGCGCCAATGATTCCAATTAGAATAAAAATCCAACTCATAGTATTTGCGAAAAACCAACTATCATATTGAATTGTCCTTAAAAGGTCAAAAGGGAAGAATAAAATTTCCTCAAAAAGCCATGCAATACTATAAAAAAAATCTTTGACCATTATATCTGTTGTATATTGCAAAAATAAATACAATAATAATGATTGCAAAGCTTTTTAAAAGATTTTCTTTATACTCATTATTTGTTTCTTTGCTAATCTTATCTTTCCTTTCGTATTTATATTCTGACCTTGAAATGTTGTGGTTTTCATTTCAAAGTAGAATTTTGAATTTTTTAATCATATTGGGCTTATTAATAATCACAATAAACTCAGTTAGAAGAATTTTTAAGTTTTCTAAACTTGAAAATAGATTTCACTATTATTTGCTTACATATCCATTGATAGTATTTAGTTTTCCAATTGAGCTTTTTGATATAAGAATATTATTATCATCTACACTTTTCTTTAATGGTTGGGCATCTTTTCGAGAATATGTTGCCTCAAAAAGCAAAATTAGCTCCTCAGGATCACTAAATAAATTACTTGACTCTACTTTACTTATTACTTTTTCTGCTGCTATTTTTTATGAGAATATTTTATTTTTGTGCTTCCCATTAATAGCAATGATTTTTTCTAAAAAATCAATAAACAGGCAAGAGTTTGGAATTATTTTTCTAACCCCAATTATAATTCTATTTACATTGTACCAATTTCTTTTGGCCGTAGAATTCGACTCATTCTTTTTTTCCTCTCTTTTATCTGAATCCTATTTTTCCTTTTCAAACACCTTCGATATCTCCCTGGTCTATGAAAAATTAGATCTACTGATTATACTTTCTCTCTTTATTCTCTCTACTATGATTGGGAATAAAAGTAAAATTGATTATGATGCAAGAACACTTGAGTATGACGGATTGGCCTATTTTTTTATAATTCTATTAGTTATGGGATTCTCAAATAGTCCATCAGGCATGCTTTTACACTATCTGTCATTACCTCTTGCCTACTATACTAATCGTGTTTTTATAATAAGTAAGAAAACTTATATAGCAAACTTTCTTATTATTTTACTAACAATTAGCTTTTTGCTTTTTAACTTTGTCT